>NZ_JBNCNR010000026.1:0-49964 GCF_049847065.1 Gordonia sp. DT219
CACTGGATTGACGGTGGGGCCACCGACCTCGACAACGGCTGCTTGCTGTGCACCAGCTGCCACCACGACGTCCACGATAGTGGGTGGGACGTGATCATCGGCTTCGACCGGCATCCGTGGCTGATCCCACCCGCCACGGTCGACCCCCGACGACGACCACTACCGGCCTACAACCGACGCTCACTACGCCTCGACGACGCTGCCTGAAACCGATTGCCTGAAATCAGCTGCGTGACATCAGCCACCTGACTGTGGTCACCTGACTGTGGTCACCTGACTGTGGCCGCCCGGACCGTGCTTCTGCGGAAGCCACTGTGTACCTTGACAACTCCATAGTGAATGGGCGCTCAGCCGTGTGCCAGCGCCCTGCTGATCACCAGACGCTGGATCTGGTTGGTGCCCTCGAAGATCTGGGTGATCTTGGCTTCACGCATCAGTCGCTCGACCCGGAAGTCGCGGGTGTAGCCATTTCCGCCGAGCACCTGCACCGCATCCGTGGTGACCTTCATCGCGGCGTC
The DNA here is from genome assembly GCF_049847065.1 of Gordonia sp. DT219. Taxonomy (NCBI): domain Bacteria; kingdom Bacillati; phylum Actinomycetota; class Actinomycetes; order Mycobacteriales; family Gordoniaceae; genus Gordonia; species Gordonia sp. DT219. The sequence continues at coordinate 519 of NZ_JBNCNR010000026.1, forward strand.
GGTGGCGACGAGTTTCGCGGTGGCGGCAGCGCGTGAATACGGTTGTCCCGCATCGCGGCGCCGGGCGGCGTCGAGATAGGTGGCGCGTGCAGAGTCGACTGCCGCGGCCATGTCGGCGAGCAGGAATCCGAGACCTTGGTGGTCGATGATCTTGCGGCCGAACGTCGTCCGCTCCTGGGCATACTCGATCGCGGCGTCCAGTGCGGACTGGGCCAGTCCGGTGGCGCACGCGGCGATACCCAGACGTCCGGAGTCCAAGGCGGAGAAGGCGATCGGCAGGCCCTGCCCCTCGACACCGATCAGCCGGTCGGTGTCGACGATGGCGTCGTCATAGGTGGCCGAGGTCGTCGGGACCGCGTGCAGACCCATCTTCTCCTCGGGCCTGCCGAAGGTGAGACCGTCGGTGTCGCGGGCGACCAGGAAGCACGAAATCCCCTTGGACCCTTCGCCGGTCCGCGCGAACAGGTTGTAGAGGTCGGCGATACCGCCGTGCGTGATCCACGCTTTGGTACCGGTGACGTGGTAACCGCCATCGGCAGGGACGGCACGGCAGTTCAGCGCAGCCGCATCCGATCCGGCCTGCGGCTCGGACAGACTGTACGCGCCGATGAGTTTGCCGTTCAACAGGTCCGGCAGCCAGCGCTGCTTCTGCTCGTCGGTACCGAAGTGGAACAGCGGGTGGCACGCCAGACCGTGCACACTGGTCGCGACGGCCACCGCAGCCCACCGCGCCGCAAGTTCCTCTAGCACCTGCAGGTACACCTCATACGGCTGGCCGCCGCCGTCCCACTCGACCGGGTACGGCAATCCGAGCAGACCCGCCGCACCCAATTCGGCGAACAGGCCCATGGGATACGTCTCGGCCTTCTCGTGCTCGTCGACGATCGGGGCGAGCCGCTTGTCGGCGATGTCGCGGGTCAACGCGATGAGGTCACGCGCCTCGTCGTCGGGGAGCAGACGGTCAACAGCCATTATCCGGAACCTCTCGTTCACAACATTCTCAAATCAGTACCCAAGTACGGTCTACGGTACTATTCGGAGAGCGGGAACACCATCGGCACCCCAACTTGCCGACATCGCGGCCCGCTGAACGAGAGGAGAGTCCGTGGCCGGCCCACAGCACCCCGACTTCGGTACGCGCAGACGCGCCGCATTGTTCGACGACCTTCTCGCATTGTTGCTGGCGGAAGGCTTCGCGCATCTGTCGGTCGCCGATCTCGCGACCCGGCTGCGCTGCTCCAAGTCGACGATCTACACCCTCGCCGACAGCAAGGAACAGCTGGTCACCAAGACCGTCACGCACTTCTTCCGCACCGCCACCGAGCGCGTCGAGGCGCACGTCGCCGCCGCCGGGTCTCCGCGCGTGGCCGTCGTGGACTACCTGATCGCGGTCGGCGAGGAGCTGTCGCCGGCGTCGGAGGAGTTCATGAGCGACCTACATGCGTTCGGTCCGACCCGTGACTTGTACGAGCGCAACACCGCGACCGCCGCGCGCCGAGTGCGGGAGCTGATCGACGCGGGCGTGCGCGCCGGCGAATTCCGCGACGTCAACGCCGCCTTCGCCGCCGACATGGCCGCGACCATGATGAGCCGGATTCAGCGTCGCGAGGTCACCGCGACCACGGGACTCGGCGACGCAGCTGCCTACCGGCAGCTCGCGGCACTGCTGACCACCGGTATCGACGCGCCGTCCGCGCAGGTCAGTCGCGACGCCGGGACAAATGCGTGACACCGTGCCGATCAACCCACCAGCGCACCCGGACCTCGCGCGCACCCGACGAACCGTTCCGCGACAGCAGGATTCGAAGGTCATCGTGAATACGAACCTCGCCCGCCGGTGACCGCCCGGTCTCCGCGGAGAACAGCACCACCTCGGTCGAGGCCGCCGTCGTATACGTCCCGGCATCGATCGGGTCGGCGGTGAATTCCTCCGACGCCGGCGGGAGATCGAGGATGTCGGCGAGCGTGCCGGCGGCCTCGGCATCGGATGGTCCGACGACGAGCAGGTCGGGGTCGACGGCCTGCGCCCACCACGGTTCGTCGAGTATCACCGGCACCGTGACGCCCTGAGTCCCCGCAACACCCCCGGACACCACACGCACACCGCCGGGATCGTCGATGTCGGCCCAGCCGATGGCACCCGACCGGCACGACGCCACCATTGCGGCATAGATGCCCCGGGCGACGCCGGGCGCGACCACGCACTCCTCGTCACCGACGCGCGCAAGGAACAGCGATGCCTCGTCGGCCGATTCGGGCGGCAGCGCCGCGAGGGCCGGTGCGAGCGTGTCGGCCAGCGGATGGTCGAGCGGATCGAGGACGCCGGCCAGCGACATATCCGACGGCGCCCGATACTCCCCCAGCAACAGCCCGTCGACCTCGGCGAAATGACGCAGCCACCATGCGGTGTAACCACCACGGTCTCCCAGGGCCTGCGCCGAGGACTCGTCACCGACGATCAGCGACAACGCCGTCGGCCACCGATCCGGGTCGACCAGGTCGAGATCGCGGACCGCGCTGAATGTTTCGGGAGCCTCCGGGCCATCAGAGGACGCATCCCACCACTGCTCCTCATCGGGCAGTTCGTGATCGGGCCCGGTGGGCAACTCGTCGCGCACCACCGAGAAGCCCCATCCGACACCGAGGCGGCGCACCGCATCGGCACCGAACCGCTCGGCGAAGCCGTCGTCGAGCAGACCGAACGGATGGTCGTCGACGAGTACCGTGGCCAACGGGGAGTCGGCGAGAAGCAGTTCATCGGCGCTGCGCCACTCGCCATCGCCGGTCGGCAATGGCAGTCGCGACAGCCACTCCGGAACCGGTGCCGCGGCGTCGGCCACGATCAATGCGAGGACCTCGTCGGCCAGCCCTGCGGCGCCGGAATCAGCCCCGTCGCCGTCCTCGACGGACTCGGCCGCCTCCTCGACGAGGGTCTGCAGCACCGGGTCGGCGAGCGCATCGGCAACCGAAAGTCGTTGCACACCCAGTCGTTCCAGGATCGGATGGTCGGCCACCGGGTCGACGGTGCGAATCCAGCGCAACGGCGTCTGCACGGCATGCGTCGTGAACAGTCCGCGGGCACCGATGTTCATCCGACCGTCGGCGCGTGGGATCGGCAGCGCGGCAAGCTCTTCGACGTCGACCGCGGTCGCGACCAGCGGCGCCAGCGCGGCGTAGAGCCGGCCCCACCACGCGGCGTCGCGTTCGACGCCGGTGAGTCGCTGCGCCACCTCGGCGAGCCCGATCTGGGTGACGCCCAGCGACTCGAGGAGCGGAACATGTTGAGCGAGAGCGAGGTCGGGGTGGACGAGGTCGGCGAACACGTCGTCGAGGACGTCGGCCAGCTCCGCACTCAGGCCGACCAGCACCGCCGCACGTGACGGCACCAGCGTCGTCGCGTCGGTTCCGGGAAGCCAGGTCGCGGCCCGCAGTTCGTCGAGGACGGCGTCGATCAGCCGGGCGTCGTCACCACCTCGTGCGCGGTGTGGCCGCGGGATGAGCGCCAGGCTGTCGGCGGGTTCGGCCAGGCGAATCAGGTCGACGTAACCTGCTGCGGCACTGGCGATGTCGGCGTCGGGGTGAATATGCCGACGGTCGTGGGTGAGCGCGAGCCGGGCGATCAGCCGGCAGGGTAGCGACAGTTCGATGTCGGTAGGGGTGGGCGCCCACAACACGTCCCGGCCGGTGCCCACGGGCTGCCCGTCATCGGCGACGAGCCACCGCGACGGCCCGTGCTCGACCTCGGTGAACGACCGTTGCTCGGCCGGTCCCCCGCCGGTCGCCACGGTGACGACGAGCCGGTACGCCCGTACCCCCGGCGCCAATCCGTCAGCCGGGCGATCTGGGCGATCGGTGCGATCGATCTCGAAGACGGTGTCGGCAACGGCGATCCGGTGCAGCCCGGGCAGTGCGAGGAGCAGGTCGGCCGCCTGTGCCGTGGCGGCGGCGAGTAGGTCGGCCGGCACGACGCCCTCGGCGAGACCGAGGACGATCTCGGTGGCGAAGCCCGCGCGCGGCGCGCCGGCACTCGACCAGGCCAGGCGCAACAGCGGAACCCGCGGGCCCCCAATGATTCCCGCGTCGGCGACCGCATCGGCGGTGAGCGCGCGGTCGAATCGGATGGCGCCGGTGACCGAGCGGATCTCCACGGTCGCCGCGACCGCGGCGGTGGCGGTGAATCCGACCCCGAAGCGGCCGATCACCGCGCCCGTGTCGTCGGGCACCTTGGCCGACACCCGCAATGCGAGCAGCGACCGGACACCGGAATCGGTCAGGGGCGCCCCGGTGTTGGCGATGTGCACGCCGTCGCCGTCGGCCCAGATCGCGACCTCCCCGACGATCCCGCCCAGCCGCGCCGCATCGGCGGCATTGGTGACGAGCTCGACGAACAGCCGATCGCGGTAGCCGACACTCGCCAGATCAACCTCGGCGGCAACATCTTCGGCCAGTCGGGTCGGCGACTCCCGCCACGCCGACAACGTCGCCGCACGCGCAGCCGCGGTACCGAACGGATCCGGGCCGATCGGATCTGGACCGGACATATCTGGGCCGGACAGATCTGGGGTCAGGACTGTGCGTCCGACTCGCCGCCGGAGCCCCCGGAGCCCGCACCGACCGCGACGATCTCGAGAACTCCGTCGTCGAAGGCATCGTAGGCAGGCGAACCCTCACCACTCGGGGCCACGATGTCGGAGTGGGCACCGCACCCGTATTCGGCGGAGACCACCTGGGCGTCGGCGGAGTACTCGTTGGCACATGCCCCGAAAGCGACCCGCAGCGCACCCGACAGCGGGATGTAGAAGCCGCAGGTGCAGCACGGGAACGGAGCGGCCACCGCCATCTCCGCGCCGGGACCGTGCTCGCCGTCGTACCAGCGCTGCGCGGCGGCATCGCGCCCCTCGCGACTCAACAGGCGTTTGCGGCCGAGGCCGAGCGCGCCGGCCACCTCGGCCAGATCCTCCGGGTCCGGGGCCGACGCCTCGACACCGTCGGCCGGGTACTCGTCGGCGACCCCGGGAACAACAGCAGTCGAGGTGTCGATGTGATTGGGCACCAGCCGCGGATCATCGGGCCCGGCGGCGAGCATGTCACCGACGGAAAGATCACCGGGGGCGACGCGATCGCTCCACGGCAGCCACTCCGGCGCGAGCAAAGCCCCTTCACCGGGCAGCAGGACGACCTCGCTGACGGTCACCACATCCGTGCCGGGCGCACCGGCGACCACCACGCACCACTGCCATCCGCGGTAGCCGGGCAGGTCCGAATCGAAGTAGTGCGCCGCCGCCCACTCGCCTTCGGCGACCGCCTGACGATGAGCCCCCGGCTCGTGCCCGTCCTCGACGAGCGCGCCTCGGGCGACCTCGACGGCATCGAGCAACCGCGTACCGTCCATTACTCCAGTCACGCCCTCCAGTGTGCCTCACCGGCCGGATCCGTGACACATCGCCCGGCGACACTTCCGAACGACACCGTCCGGGCCTCCGGGACCGCGATGAGGAACAATTGGTATGTGATCGGACGGAAGCCGAAGGACAACGCCGCAGGGCACGCGGGGGCATCGCAGCCGCAGAGTGCCGCGCGTACCCGCGACCCCGTCGACCACCCCGGCGCCGCCAACTATCCCGCCGACGGGCCGCGTCGTCGGGCCACGCCCACGCGCGTCGGTACCCACGGCAATCCGCCGGGCGGCAACCGGGGCGAGGCCTATCTGCCTCCGCGAACGCACAATCCGCACCTGCCGCCGCTCGACGACGCCCCCACCGATCCGCACGATGCCGGCGGTGCCCAACGGTCGCGCACGCAGGCGCTGCCCACCGATCCCGAGCAGCATGACGTGCCGAAGAAGATCACCGTCGCCCGCGTCGCCGCGATGCGCAGCCGCCAGCTCACCGTCAAGGGCCTCGGCAAGATCCACCAGGCCGCGACCGCCGACGGCGCCGACCAGTCCGGGCTGACGGCGCTGACGCTGCCGGTGATCGTCAACTTCGCGGTCGACGCGGCGATGGCGGTGGCGCTGGCCAACACCCTGTTCTTCTCGGCGGCCACCGGCCAGTCCAAGGTGTCGGTGGCGATGTATCTGGCGTTGACGATCGCCCCGTTCGCATTGATCGCCCCGCTCATCGGACCGCTGCTCGACCGCCTGCAGCAGGGACGCCGGATCGCGATGGCGGCCACCTTCGCCGCACGCGTGGTGCTGGCGTTGCTGATCATGGCCAACGTCAGCTGGGATCCGATCGCCGATCAGCTCAACTACGACCCGTGGGTGCTCTACCCGTGTGCGCTCGGGCTGCTCGTGTTGTCCAAGTCGTTCGGCGTCCTCAAGTCGGCGGTCACCCCGCGCGTGGTGCCCCCGACGATCGATCTGCCGCGCGTGAACTCCCGCCTGACCACCTTCGGCCTGATCGGCGGCACGATGATCGGCGGCGCGGTCGCCGGGCTCTTCGAAATACTGTTGGCCAAGGCATTGCCGTGGCATCTGCCGGGCGCGATGCTGTGGCTGGCGATCATCGCCGCATACGGCGCCTACCTGTGTATGCGCATCCCGGCGTGGGTGGAGGTCACCGAGGGCGAGATCCCCGCGACGCTGACCTATCACGCCCCGCACGGCGAGCCGCCGACCTCACGCGGGCGGGCCGGCGTGCGCGGCGGCGCCAAGGCGCTGGCCGCCAAGATGCGCCAGCCGTTGGGCCGCAAGGTCGTTGCCGCGTTGTGGGGCAACGGCACCATCCGCATCCTGACCGGATTCCTGACGCTCTACATCGCGTTCTACGCCAAGTCCCAGCAGGGCGTGCACTCGGACTGGAAGCAACTCGGCCTGCTCGGCGCGGTCGGCGCCGCCGCGGCCGTCGGCAACATGATCGGCAACGGCGTCGGCACCCGGCTCACGTTGCGCAATCCGTCGAAGATCGTCCTGTACTCCACGGCCGCGTGCTTCGTGATGGCCGCGCTCGCAGCGGTGTTCGGCAACATCGTGCTGGCCACCCTGACCGCGCTGGTGGCGTCGGGAACCAGCGCCATCGGCAAGGTCTGCCTGGACTCGTCGATCCAGGACGACCTGCCCGAGCAGTCGCGGGCGTCGGCGTTCGGCCGGTCGGAGACCGTGCTGCAGCTGTGCTGGGTACTCGGCGCGGCATTGGGTGTGCTGCTGCCGACGACACTGTGGATCGGCTTCACCGTGGTGGCCGTGCTGCTGGGACTCGGGCTGGCACAGACCGCGACGACACTGCGCGGGCGCACTCTCGTACCGGGCCTCGGTGGTGAACGTCCCGTGCATGCCGAACCGACGATGTCCTTCCCCGATCTGGGGCGGCCCGCCTACAGCCATCCGACGCAGCGTCATTCGACGCCGCGCACCCAGCCCGGGCCGGCGCCACGTCCGGGCCCGGACCGGCCCGGAGACCCGGCGTCGGCACCCACGCGACCGCATCGGGCGGCGAGCCCCGGCCCGGATGCACCCCTGCCCGACCCCGACGCGAGCGGACCGGGTGGGCAGCCGACGAAGCGGATGGGATATCACTAGAGACGTGCTCAACCCGGGTGAGAAGAAGGCGATCGCGATCATCGCCATCGTGGCCGTCGTATTCGTGGCCGTCGTCGGCGTGACCGTCGGTGTCCTGGTCCAGGGCAAGTCCCACAAGGACGACGCGTACATCCAGATCGCCGTCGGCGACGAGCTCCACCAGGTCGAGCCGGCGCGTTGGTGCGACGTGTTCGTGCGGGACTGCACGCCCCCGCACGATCAACCGCAGCGGGCGACCCCGCGGGTGCCGGTGCCGGTGAACTCGACGGTGCTGCTGTCGGTTTCGCAGTCGATCGCCGAGTCACCGTGGAATCTGACGACGCTGTACTGGACGCCGCAGGGCATCGTCGAGGAGGAGTCGCCGAAGGCCTCCGACTCGACGTACACGGTGGCCTTGCGATCGCGTCCCGGCCGGGTGTTGCTCGGTGTGACGGTCACCGCCGCCTCTGCGCTGAGCATCGATCAGGACGGCTCGGGCAACATCGCGCGCGGACTCGTGACCGCCGACACCGCCCCGCCCAAGTGAGCCCAGTGCTGTTGAGCCCAGTGCGGTTGGGTCCGGTGCGGCGAGCGCACGCCGCGACCTACGCGTCGAGTTCGCGGGCGACGGCGCGGACCACCTCGGAAATGCGCTGTGCCGTCTTGCGATCCGGGTAACGGCCCTTGCGCAGGTCGGGCTGCACCTTGCCCTCGAGCAGGGTGATCAGATCGGCGACCATGCCGTGCAGTTCGTCGGGGCTGTGACGCTTGACCTCTTTACGGGCGGCTTCCCGGGTGTTCTTGGCGACGCTCGGCGCCGGTTCGAGCACGGTGACACTGAGCGCCTGCGGACCACGACGGCCGGCGGCCATGCCGAACTCGACCCGCTGACCGGGCTTGAGCGCCTCGACGCCCTCGGGCAACGCCGACGAACGCACGTACACGTCCTCACCGCTCTCCTGCGAGAGAAACCCGAAGCCCTTTTCGGCGTCGTACCACTTCACCTTGCCGCTCGGCACTGTGCTCACCCTCATCTGAACGTCGATTCGTCACATGTGGCCGATCCACCACATGAAAGGGCGCCTTGACCCACGACAATGAGCAAGGCGCCTGGTACCGACAGTCTAGCCAACGGACAAAACGGTTTCCGCGGGTGCACGTCACCACTGCTGACCGGGCACGACGCGGTCGCGACGGGCGCAGGTGCTCTACCGTGGAATGTATGGCACGGAATTCACCTACCCGAAGCGCGCAGCGAGCGGGGCGAATGGCACCGACCGGGAGCGCCGAGCGCAAACCGGGTTCGCGGTTGCTGCAGGTGGCGGGCGTGGCATTCGCAATCGGGGTCGTCGCGATCATCGCGCTCTTTGTCACGCCGTTGGTGGCCGGCGGCGCGACGGCACCCACCGCGGTCTATCTGCTCACGATGTGCGCGCCGCTGGGGTTGCTGCTGGGCGTGATCTATGCGCTGCGGTCGGCGCGGAGAGCCGGGTGAGGCGAGTGTCGGCCTCCGTCGATCCGGATTCCGCGGTGATCGCGGCAGACACCGACCTGGCGCCGGCGTCCGACGAGGATGCCCTGCGGCGGGCATACGGCTGCTTCCCGTCGGGGGTGGTCGCCGTGTGCTGTCACCGCGCCGGTGCGGCCGGAACCGAGCTGATCGGCATGGCCGCGAGCGCATTCACCTCCGTGTCGCTGGATCCGCCGTTGGTGAGCGTCTGCGTGCAGGACACATCGACGACCTGGCCACGTCTGCGCGATGCGGGCACCGTCGGAGTCAGCGTGTTCGCGCACGATCAGGCGCAGTTGTGCCGGCAGCTCGCCGGGCCGGCACCGCACCGGTTCGACGGCATCGAGCTGCTCGGTTCCGACGATGGCGCGCTGTTCATCCCGGGCGCGGCCGCACACCTGTCGTGCACCATCGACACCGAGATCACCGCAGGTGACCACATTCTGGTGCTGCTGCGTATCCGGCGTCTCGATGCCCATCCGGATGTGGAGCCACTTGTCTTCCACGCCAGCACTTTCCGGGCATTACAGGCGCGCACGTCCGACGACGGAGGCGGCGGGCGATGACCGCCGTCGACCTCGGACTCCCACTGCCGTCGGCACATACCGCCGACGAGCCGGCCGCGCCCGCACCGACGTCCGGTCCACTGCGGGACACCTTCGGCCGCGTCGCCACCGACCTGCGGGTGTCGGTGACCGATCGCTGCAATCTGCGCTGCGACTACTGCATGCCCGCCGAAGGGCTGGACTGGCTGCCCACCGAGGCGGTGCTGAGCACCGCCGAGTTCATCCGGGTCCTGACGGTCGCGGTCACCGAGCTGGGCATCCGCACCATCCGGTTCACCGGCGGTGAACCGCTGCTGCGCCGCGATCTCGAGGAACTCATCGGGGCGGTTGCTTCGCTCCCCGAGCGCCCCAAGATCGCGTTGACCACCAACGGTCTGGGCCTGGCGCGGCGGGTGGACGGGCTCGTCGAGGCCGGCCTGGACCGCGTCAACGTCTCCCTCGACACCGTCGACGCCGCACGCTTCGCCGAGGTCACGCGGCGCGACCGGCTGCCCGATGTGCTGGCCGGCCTCACCGCGGCCGGGCGCAGCGGCCTGTACCCGGTCAAGGTCAACGCGGTGGTCCCGGATCGCGGGGACCTCGCGCGGTTGCCCGATCTCGCACAGTTCTGCCTCGACGCCGGATATCAGTTGCGGGTCATCGAACAGATGCCGCTCGATGCCGGGCATCGCTGGGATCGCGGCCAGATGGTCACCGCGGACGAGATTCTCGCCGAGCTGTCCACCCGGTTCCGGCTGCGCCCGGACACCGTCCCTCGCGGCGCCGCCCCGGCCCAGACGTGGCTCGCCGACGGCTACACCGACGCCCGCGGCGCACCCGCCCGGATCGGGGTGATCGCCTCGGTGACGCGGCCCTTCTGCGGCGACTGCGATCGCACCCGCCTCACCGCTGACGGCGCGCTGCGCAATTGCCTGTTCGCACAGTCGGAGACGTCGCTGATGCCGGTGCTGCGCGGCGGCGGCGACGACATCGATAGTCGCCTCGCCCGACTGTGGCGCGAGAACATGTGGGCCAAGCGTGCCGGACACGCCGTCAACACCGCAGGCTTCCGTCAGCCGGACCGCCCGATGTCGGCGATCGGGGGCTGACGGGGTGCAAGTGTTGATCCGCTACTTCGCCGCCGCATGCGCGGCCGCGAAGTCCGAATCCACGATGGTCGACGTTGCCGACGACATCACTCTCGGTGAGCTCGAACACATTCTGGCAGCCGACAATCCGGATTTGGCGCACGTGCTGCCGCGCTGCTCGTATCTGCGTGACGAGATCGCGTTGGCCGACCGCACCCGACAGCTCGGTCCGACGCGCACGATCGACGTCCTGCCCCCGTTTGCGGGTGGCTGACCCGCCCGGATCGTCTGTGACCTTTGTCACATAACGAGTCCATAACGAGATGGACACGAACGGGGCATCATGCCCGTGAACTGCATGGACGCCCGAATGGGGCCGAAATACCCACTGGCAGCCCCGAAATCCGCTGCGCCGAAGGGTATGAATCACCGGCCCGGACGTCGTACTGTACGAAGCGTCCTTCACCGAAGGTCACAACACTGCAAACGACACCATGATTTCCACCGGTCGCGCCGAGCCTCGTTCCCCCGGTGGAATGACGAGCACACATATGGGAACGAGGGCGGGGGACCCACCCCTTCCAGCACGGAAGAACGGACGTCCACGACGTCCTTGGGGTTAAGTCCGGCGACCACCCGGTCTGGCCGGACCGAGCACCTCTCGCTCGAACCCGACAGCTGACTTCGCAGGCGCGTGGAGAGAGGTAATTCGACACATGTCCGGACGTCACCGCAAATCGACGACCAACACCGCAACCAAGACCTTCGCCAAGGTCGCACTGACCGGAGCCGTTCTCGGTGGCGGCGCTGCACTGCTGGGCACCGGCTCGGCACATGCCGCCAGCGATTCCGAATGGGATCAGGTCGCCCAGTGCGAATCCGGTGGCAACTGGGCCATCAACACCGGCAACGGCTACCAGGGCGGACTGCAGTTCAGCCCGAGCACGTGGGCCGCGAACGGCGGTACCCAGTACGCGCCGAGCGCCGACCAGGCTTCCAAGGAACAGCAGATCACCGTCGCCGAACGCGTCCTGGCATCGCAGGGCAAGGGCGCCTGGCCCGTCTGCGGCACCGGCCTGTCGGGTGCGACCCCGCGCACGGCTCCCACCGCGACTCCGGCTCCCCCGGCCGCCCCCGCTGCGCCTTCGACGACCCCGGGCCTGGCACACACGCCGAACGCCCAGAACACCGATGAGGCTCTGGCACAGGTCGGCGACGCCGGCGTGAGCCCCGAGGTCAAGAGCCTGCTGAAGGCCGCCAAGGACAGCGGCTACCAGCTCACCCCGGATCAGCTGCGCCTGTTCAACGACAACAAGGGCCTGATCCCGCTCCCCTGAGCCACCCGGCACTGCCGGCTGACTCGGCCCCAGACAAAGGGCCCCGCACGATGTTCCGACCGTGCGGGGCCCTTTTTCCAATTCTCCGGTCTTCCAACCCACTCAGGTCCCTCAGGCGGAGCCGACCCATTCGTCGCGCCCGTCCCCGAAGTACTGGTGCTTCCACACCGGCAGCCGGGCCTTGACCTCGTCGACGAGCCGCGCGCACAGCGTGAACGCCTCCTTACGGTGATCGGCGGCGACCGCGACCACGAACGCCACGTCCCCGATCTCCAGGTCGCCCACCCGATGAGAGACGGCGACCGCGCGCACACCGTCGGCACCGGCGGCGATCTCGGCGACCACGTCCGCCAACACCTGCGGTGCGGTCGGATGTGCCGAGTAGGACAGCCGGGTCACCTCCCGCCCACCGTCGTGATCACGCACGGCTCCGACGAATCCGACCACCGCGCCCGCATGTCCGCCTGCGGCCTCGACGACGAGCGCCTCATGCTCGGCCAGGCCGATCGGATCGGCGCTCACCGCGGCCCGGATCACCACTGCCATCAGCGGATACCCATCAGTGGTCGCCGCCGCGGATCTGGTCGAGCGCGTGATCGAGCACGTCCTCGAGAACCGACAGGCCGTCGCGCACCCCGCCGACGGAGCCGGGCAGGTTGATCACCAACGTCGTGGCGGCCACCCCTGCCGTGCCGCGCGAGAGGACCGCCGTCGGCACCTGCGGCAGCCCGGCCTCGCGAACGGCTGTGGCGAGACCCGGGATCTCGATGTCGAGCAATGGGCGGGTCTGTTCGGGCGTGCGGTCGGTCGGTGCCAGACCGGTACCACCGGTTGTGAGGACGAGGTCGACGTCGGCGTAGATCGCGGTACGGATCGCGTCGCCCACCGGTCGGCCGTCACCGACCACATCGACCTCGTCGACAGCGAATTCGTGGGCGGTCAGCCACTCGGCGATGATCGGGCCCGTGCGGTCGGGGTAGACGCCGCGCGCCGCCCGGGTCGAGGCGACGATCACCCGGGCGATGCGCCGGCCGCTCATCGGCGTGTTCCGGCGCCGTCGGGCGCATCATCGTCACGGCGCCAGTCGCCCGAGCGGCCACCGGACTTCTCGAGCAGGCGGATGCCATCCATCCGGGCGTGCCGGTCGACGGCCTTGACCATGTCGTGCAGGGTCAGTCCGGCGACGGCGACCGCGGTCAGCGCCTCCATCTCCACGCCGGTCGGACCGGCCGTGGCCACGGTGGCGGCCACGTCGATGTGGTCGGCGCCGATCTCGAATTCGACGTCCACCGACGACAGCGACAGCTGATGACAGAGCGGGATGAGTGAATCGGTCCGTTTGGCCGCCATGATCCCGGCGATGCGGGCGGTGGCGAGGACATCACCTTTGGGCAGCGATGCCGAGGTGAGCAGGTCGATGACGGTGGCGGTGGTGCGGAAGGTACCGCCGGCGCGCGCTCGCCGGCGGGTCACGGATTTGTCGCCCACATCGACCATCCGGGCTGCACCCGCCTCATCGACGTGCGACAGGCGTGCCGCGGGGCCGGCACCGCCGACCGAGGCGGTCCCGGTCTCACCCTGGTTCCCGGTCTCACCCTGGTTCACGGTCTCACCTCGGGGCTCACGGCGGTCCGGTCAGCGGTTGATGACCGTCTTGGGAGAGATGTAGTTGATCTCGTCGGCCGGCAGCGGGAACTCCACATCCCCGAACGGGGACAGCGCACCCGGCAGGTCGGCCGCGAACTCCGAGACCGCGTGCTCAGGGGCGTCGTCGCCGGAGGACTTCGGCCAGCCGTTGTCCACGTAGTGCTTCTTCGAATTGCTCTCAGCCACGCGCATATTGTGCCATGCCGCGCCTGCCGCCACGTGCGTGCTCCCGCATCCGGGGCCCGGTGATGTCGATACCGAGCGGGCCGGACCCTTCGTTCGAATGATACAAAGGCCGACCTGCGAGCCCGTTGGGTAAGGTCACCGCCAACGGCCCGCCCCCGATCAAAGGAATAATCGTGCCTCTGAGTCCAGGTTCACAGGTCGCCGGGTACAAGGTGATCTCGCTGCTCGGATCCGGCGGCATGGGCGAGGTCTACCTCGTCGAGAACCCGACCCTCCTGCGTCGGGAGGCACTCAAGGTCATCTCACTGGCCGGCGCGCACGATCCCGACTTCCAGAAGCGCTTCACCAACGAGGCACGCACCACTGCTGCGCTGGATCACCCGAGCATCATCTCGATCCACCAGTACGGCATCAACGAGGACGGCACCCCGTGGTTCACCATGAACCACCTCGAGGGCGCCGATTTGACCCACGGCGCCGTCTCGGCCGCCGACACCGCCGCGCTGACCGCCCGCGTTGCCGACGCCCTCGATTACGCGCACCGCCGCAACATCATTCACCGCGATGTCAAACCCGCCAACATCTTCGTCAGCCGTGACGAGCGCGGCCAGATCGACCGCGTCACCGTGTTGGATTTCGGCATCGCCAAACTCGTGAACTCGACGTCACTCACCGCGACCAGCGCCTTCATCGGCACGCTGGCGTATTGCGCCCCCGAGGTCATCGAGGGTCACGATGCCGGCGCCGCCTCCGACCAATACTCGTTGGCCTGCACCGTCTTCCAACTGCTCACCGGCCAGGCCCCGTTCACCACCACCTCACCGTCGGCGTTGGTCATGGCACATCTGACCAAGCAGATCTCGCCGATCAGTTCGTTGCGGCCGGATCTCGCTCGCCTCGATCCGGTACTGCAGAAGGCGTTGGCGAAGAATCCCACCGACCGGTACCCAGACTGCCGCTCGTTCGCGACGGCGTTGCGCCAGGCCCTCGAGAGCCACGGCGGCGCCGCATCGGCGCCGCGCCCCGGGGGCCCGGGAGCGGTCGGGGCAGCGGGGGCAGTCGGGGCAGCGGGGGCACCGGGAGCACCGGGAGCACCGAACCGCCCGTACTCCCAGCCCACCGTGCCTCCGCCGTATGGTCCCGGCGCGCCCTCCTACGCGCCGCAATCGACTCCCGCACCCGCCTATCCGGGCCCGGCACCCCATACCCCGGCACCACACACTCCGGGTCCCCAGACACCGGGACCCCAGACTCCGGGACCCCAGACACCGGCGCCGGCCTTCGGCGGATTCGCGCCCCCCGGCCCGACGGTCGCCAGTAACCCGTCGCCCCAAGCCAATTCGTCGTATCCACAGTCGCCACCCGGGGCCGCCTACCCCGGCAACCAGGCCGGGCAACCACCGGCGTACCCGCCATCGCAGCCGAATCACCTTCTCGGCGGGGGCTATCCCCCACCGGGCCCGGCCGGAGCACCCAAGAAGAAGCACACCGGGCTGATCGTCGGCGTGATCGCGGCGGTCGTCGTCGTGGTGGTCGTCCTGGGCGTCGGAATCGCCTTTGCCACCGGCGCATTCAGCAATGATGAACCGTCTGCGCCGACGGCCCACCCCGGAATCCTGGCGGTCTCGGGCAACTCGAGCTGCGGAATCACCAACGCGCAATTGTATTGCTGGGGAGGCAATTACGACGGGCAGCTCGGCAACGGGACCGAGACCGCGTCGTCGTCACCGGTGAAGGTCGATCTCCCGAACGTGACCGCCGTGAGCCTCGGTGGCTACACCAACACCGACAAGAAGCTCGTGACCACCGCATGCGCGGTATCCGACGGTTCGGCGTATTGCTGGGGCGCCAACAAGTTCGGCCAGATCGGCAACGGCTCCACCACCGACACCCAGTCGCCGGTCAAGGTGACCGGACTGTCCGGCCGGGTGACCGCGATCGCCACCGGATACGGCAGCACCTGCGCGATCGCCGACGGCAAGCTCTCGTGCTGGGGCGACAACGACGACGGCCAGGTCGGCGTCGAGTCGATCACCGACCAGACCGCCACCCCGACCGCGGTACCCGGGATCTCCGGCAACGTCACCGCGGTCGCCACCGCGCAGGGCACGACGTGCGCGGTTGCCGACACTGTGTACTGCTGGGGCAACAACGACAGCGGCCAACTCGGCACCGGCGCCACCACCCGGGCGAACACGCCGCAGAAGGTCGCGCTGACCGGCGCGGATTCGATCTCGGTCGGCTCCTACAGCATCACCGACCAGCCCGATCAGTACACGACGGTGTGCGCGTCGGCGTCAGGTAAGGGGTACTGCTGGGGCGACAACCGCTATGGCCAGGTCGGCGACGGCACCAAGGAATCACGCCACACGCCGACACCGGTCACCGGCCTGGGGACCGTCAGCCAGATCAACACCGGCTGGGGCTCGACGTGCGCGGTGTCGGACTCCAAGCTCTTCTGCTGGGGCGACAACGAGGGCCAGCAACTCGGCACGGGCGCGGGCGACGGCACCACCAAGCCGACCCAGGTGACGGCGTTGCCGGGATCGGTCGAGGCCGTCTACACCGGCCTGGGCACCACGTGCTCGCTCGTCGACGAGAGCTCGCTCTACTGCTGGGGCCGTAACGCCGCAGGCCAGGTCGGCAACGGCTCGAGCGGCGAGGATCAGAAGGTATCGAGCCCGACACTGCTGAACCTGCCCGCGTGAACCGGCCGGGCGCACCGCGCTCGGTAGAATCGGCCGAATGAGTCAGGATGATCGGGCCGAGGGGCTCGCCCAGGACCTGATCTCGCGCACCGACGAGGCGTTGGCCGACCTGTTCACGCTGCGGCCCGATCTCGCCTCACCACCTCCGCAGGGCAGCCAGGTCCTCGCCCAACGCGCACTGTCGGCGGCTTCGGTCGCCGCCGCAGGCGATCAACTCGATCTGCTCGATCTCGCCGTCCTCGAGGACGCCATCGCCGCCGGGCCGCCGGCCGCCGAGGTGGTGTCCGCGTCATCGATCGTTGCGGCGCTACGCGACCGCGCCGATCCCGATGACATCGCGGCACGCATCGCGCATCTGCGGCGACTCGCGCTCCTCTGGGGCCCCGACGACGCCCTGAACATCGGTGCGAATGCATCATCGGCGCTGCCGTGGCGCGGTCTGCACCTGACCGGCCCGATCGCCCGGTGGGCCCCCGAAGAGCTCCGGGCGCGCCTCGACGCCGTCGACGAACGCCAACGGGAGCTGCTCGGTGCGCTCTCCCGCGGCCCGGCACTCGGCCGCAGCCGCGACGCCGCCCCCGACGCCGACCCCAGCGCACCGGTTGCCCGTCTGATCGCCGACGGCATGCTCGCACGCATCGACCACCAGACCGTCGAGCTGCCACCACAATCGGGGCAGTTGCTCCGCGGCGAACCGGCGTTGCGCACCGACGAGCTGCAACGGCCGCAGCCCGACGACGAATCGGCGACCCGCCGATTTTCCGCACGTGACATCGACGCCGCCGGCGGCGGTGAGGCTCTCGAGCTGATCCGCCATGCCACCGCGGTGCTGCGCACGCTCGGCCGTACCCCGGCCACGGTGCTGCGCTCGGGCGCCCTCGGCATCCGCGAGTTGCGTCGATTGACCAAGGCCACCGGCATCGAGCAACCGCGGCTCGCGCTGCTGGCCGAACTTCTCGCGCATGCGCGGCTGATCGACGTGGGATTCCCCGATCCGCCGCCCACCGGCGACACCGGCGAACACGCCTTTGCCCCGACCACCACCGCCGACACCTGGTTGCATCAGCCGCGCGAACGGCAGTGGCTCACCCTCGCGCAGGCATGGCTGACGATGCCGCGACAGGCCTGGCAGGTCGGCGAACCCGACCGCGACGGCACCACGATCCCCGCGTTGTCCGGCGAGAACTACGATTCGCACGCCCCTGCGCAGCGGCGCACGATTCTGACCGCGCTGGCCCGAACCGCTCCCGCGACGCCGGTGTCGGTCGCCGGGATGGTGGCCACCCTCGGCTGGGATCATCCGCACCAGCTGCGGCGGCTCACCCTCCGCGTGGTCGGGGCGACCCTCGACGAGGCCCGCGCCGTAGGACTGGTCGGCCACCATGCGCTGACCTCGGTCGGCCGGGCGGTGCTCGACGCGGATGCCGACGACGATTCCGCGATCCTGACGGCAATGCGCAAGGCCCTGCCTGCCCCGGTCGATCACTTCCTCACCCAGGCCGACCTGACGATCACCGTTCCCGGGCCGATGACGGCCGAACTCGCCGAGCGGGTGGAAATGGTCGCCGACCTCGAATCCGGTGGCGCCGCATCGGTATACCGGGTCAGCGAGAACAGTGTCCGGCGAGCCCTCGACGCCGGCCGGTCGAGCAGCGAACTGCTCACCATGTTCACCACCCACTCGCGCACCCCGGTGCCCCAGTCACTGACGTACCTCATCGAGGACGTCGCCCGGCGCCACGGACAGCTACGAGTGGGGATCGCCTCGTCGTTCATTCGCTGCGAAGACGCTGCCACTCTCGCGGCCGTCCTGCGCAGCGACGCCGCGCAACACCTCGCGCTCCGCGCGTTGGCACCGACGGTTGCGGTGTCGCCCAGCGGAATTCGTGATGTGCTCGACGCGCTGCGCGCCGCCGGGTTCGCGCCGGCCGGCGAGGACTCGGCAGGCGAGGTGGTCGACATGGCCGACCGTGGCAGCCGGGTCGCCACCAACCGCGCCCGGCGCCACCCGAGTCCCGCACCACGCCGCGGCGCGCTCGGCCCCGACCAGATCGCGGCCATCGTCGGCCGGATGCGATCGGGCGATCGGGCCGCGGTCGCCACCCCGGCCACCGGACCGGCCACGGGATCGGTACGCGCTTCCGGCGGCGGTGAACCGACCACTGCCCTCATCCGATTGGCGTTGCGCGCCAACCGGAAACTGCGGGTCGGCTACGTCGACGCACATGGCAGCGCGTCGCGGCATGTCGTCTCCCCGCGGACCCTCGGCGCCGGGCAGCTCGTCGGTGTCGAGGACGGCACCGACGACGAACAACGGTTCTCGCTGCACCGCATCACCAGCGTCGAACTCCTCGACAGCTGACCGACGGGACCGCGCGGGGCACGAAAGTTGCACCACTGCAACCGATGCCGCGCCACCGCCGCCCGATGCCACATCCGTCTGACAGAATCGCGTATTCACCTTCGGCGCGAAACCTGTTGTCCACAAGCAGTATTCGATACACAGATGCCACAGATCTGGGTGCCGTTGTCGGCGCATGCGGGTAAGATGGAGACATCGCATCGATCGCTTAGGGGGGCACCATGATCGCCGACATCACTTTTGAAAGCACCGATACCGCAGCAATTCTGGCCGGCATTGTCGACCAGCTCACCGAACTCCGCACCAACCCCGACATGAGCGGGCCGCAAGCACACGCGGCGATGCAGCGCACTCTCCGATTGGACACCGCAGCCTGAAACAGGCTCACCCGCAACAACTTCCGACCCGTGCACCCGGCCCGCCGGGACCGCAACTGTTGTTTGAGAACTTCATAGAGGGCCCCGGCTAGGCAGCCGGTGCGGCGACCGGCTCGTCCTCGTGCGCGGCCCCGATCGGCCGGCGCACATTGATCAGGAGGCCCGCCTCGAGTGCCACGAACGCCAGAATCGCCGCGGCGACATAGAAGCCGATGCTCTGCCCGTGCACCAGCGCCGACGCCTGCAGCGCCGCCGCATCGGCGGGTCCGTGGACCGATGACATGTGATCGGTGACGTAGGCGGCGGCCGCATTGGCGGCGATGGTGTTGAGCAACGCCGTGCCGACCGCGCCGCCGACCTGCTGCGAAGTGTTCACCATCGCCGACGCGACGCCGGCATCTCGGGGCTCCACCCCATAGGTGGCGAGGTTGATCGACGTCATGAACACCGTGCCCATACCGGCGCCGAGCAGCAGCAGTGCGGGAAACACCACGCTCCAATAGCGGGTCGAATCCGCCGAGATCTGGCTCAGCAGCAGCATCCCGCACGCACCGAGCAGTGCGCCGGGCACGAGAAGGTAGCGCGGCGGGACCCGCGTGATCAGCCGCGCCGCGATCTGGGTGGAGCCCACCAGCATGCCGCCGACCATCGGCAGGAAGGCGACGCCGGCCGACAGCGGCGAATAATGGTGGACGTCCTGCATATAGAGCGTCAGGAACAGGAACGATCCGAACATCGCGATCACGGCGAGCGCGACGCTGAGGTAGGCACCGCCTCGCGCGCGGTCGGCGACGACCCGCAACGGCAGCAACGGGTACCGGGCGCGCGCCTGCCAGCCGACGAACACCACCAGCAAGACCACGGCGGCGATCAGGCAGGTGATGGTGCCGGTATCACTCCACCCCTTCTCCGCCGCGCGACTGAACCCGTAGACGACAAGCGCGAGTCCTGCACCGCCGAGGATGACCCCGGGGATGTCGAGGTGGGTGGTGTGGTCGTGGGCGCGGGGCGGCTCCTTGATCTCGAAGATCGCGCCGGCCAGCGCAACGGCGGCGAACACCACGTTGATGTACATGGTCCAGCGCCAGTCCAGGGTCTGAGTGAGCAGACCACCGAGCAACAGCCCGACCGCGGCGCCGCCGCCGGCGATCGCACCGAAGATGCCGAAGGCCCGGGCGCGTTCCTTGGGCGCGGTGAACATCACTGTCAACAACGACAGCGCCGCCGGAGCCAGCAGCGCGCCGAAGACGCCCTGCAGTGCCCGCGCGCCGAAAAGCATTGCCTGATTGACCGCAGCGCCACCCAGCGCCGAGGCGAACGCGAAACCGACGAGACCGATCATCATCGCCCGTCGGCGTCCCCACAGGTCGGCGATGCGGCCGCCGAACAGCAGCAGGCCACCGAAGGCCAGCGCATAAGCCGTGATCACCCACTGCTGATTCGAGGTACTGATACCGAGATCGATCTTGGCGTCGGGCAGCGCGATGTTGACCACGGTGCCGTCGAGCACCACCATCAGCTGCGCCAGACAGATGAAGACCAGCGCCTTCCAGCGTCGTGGATCGGGTTGCGCCTGCTGCGAAAAGTCGGAGGTGGACATTCGGGACCCGCTTCAAGTCGAGGTGAGGTGGGGGCGCCAGGTCTGCCGACGCGCGGTGCAAGCCACGTGGACCACCGGGAAATGTCACCTGAAAGGCTGCACGCCGACCAGCCTACCGCGCCGTCGGGTCGCGGAATGTGCCTTCTCGCTGCGGCTTTCGGCCGCCCACTATCGGACATACCGGGCATAGTGGGCAGACGCGAGCGAACGTCGGCCCGGGTCCGTCGGGTGCCGCCTCCCTGGCCAGGGCTGCGAGCCGGACGCACCGGCTTGCCACGTCATTACACTGGATCCGGTGACTGATGGACCCCTGATCGTGCAATCCGACAAGACGCTGCTGCTCGAGGTCGACCACCCTGATGCGGCGGCGGCCCGAGCGGCGATCGCACCGTTCGCCGAGCTCGAACGCGCACCCGAGCATGTACACACCTACCGGGTGACCCCGCTGGCCCTCTGGAACGCACGCGCGGCCGGCCACGACGCCGAGCAGGTGGTCGACGCGCTGGTGCGCTATTCGCGGTACGCGGTGCCCCAGCCCCTGCTGATGGACATCGTCGACACCATGGGGCGGTTCGGCCGGCTGCAACTGGTCAAGAGCCCCGTCCACGGTCTGTCGCTGGTGAGTCTCGATCGCGCCGTCCTCGAGGAGATCCTGCGCAACAAGAAGGTCGCGCCGATGCTCGGTGCGCGCATCGACGACGACACCGTCGTCGTACATCCCTCCGAGCGGGGCCGGCTCAAGCAGATCCTGCTCAAGGTGGGATGGCCGGCCGAGGACCTCGCCGGCTATGTCGACGGGGAGGCGCATCCGATCGCGCTCGACCAGGACAACTGGCACCTCCGCGACTACCAGGAGATGGCCGCCGATTCCTTCTGGGCGGGCGGCTCGGGCGTGGTGGTCCTGCCCTGTGGCGCGGGCAAGACGATGGTCGGCGCCGCAGCGATGGCCAAAGCCGGTGCCACCACCCTGATCCTCGTCACCAACACCGTCGCGGGACGGCAGTGGAAGCGTGAACTCATCGCCCGCACCACCCTCACCGAAGACGAGATCGGCGAATACTCGGGCGAGCGTAAAGAGGTACGCCCGGTGACCATCGCCACCTATCAGGTGATGACCCGGAAGTCGAAGGGCGAGTACAAGAATCTCGATCTGTTCGATTCCCGGGACTGGGGTCTGATCATCTACGACGAGGTGCATCTCCTCCCCGCACCGGTGTTCCGGATGACCGCCGACCTGCAGTCGCGGCGCCGGCTCGGGCTGACCGCGACCCTGGTCCGCGAAGACGGCCGCGAGGGTGATGTCTTCTCCCTCATCGGTCCCAAGCGTTATGACGCGCCGTGGAAGGACATCGAGGCCCAAGGCTGGATCGCACCGGCCGAGTGCATCGAGGTGCGCGTGACGCTGACCGACGAGGAGCGCCTGCAGTATGCGGTCGCCGAGAACGACGCGAAGTACAAGCTGTGCTCCACCGCCCACACCAAGGTCAACGTCGTCAAGTCGATCCTGGCGCGGCACGCCGATTCGCAGACGCTGGTCATCGGGGCCTATATCGATCAGCTCGAGGACCTCGGGCGCGAACTCGACGCCCCGGTGATCCAGGGCTCGACGAAGAACAAGGAACGCGAGGCCCTGTTCGACCGCTTCCGTTCCGGTGAACTGCAGACGCTCGTGGTCTCCAAGGTCGCCAACTTCTCCATCGACCTGCCCGAGGCGTCGGTGGCGGTCCAGGTGTCGGGAACCTTTGGCTCACGCCAGGAAGAGGCCCAGCGACTCGGCCGGCTGCTGCGTCCGAAAGCCGATGGCGGACAAGCACACTTCTATTCGGTGGTGTCTCGCGACACCCTCGACGCCGACTACGCGGCGCACCGCCAGCGGTTCCTCGCCGAGCAGGGCTACGCCTACCGGATCACCGACGCCGACGACCTCCTCGGGCCGACGATCGGCGAGGAATCGGCGGGCTGAGACCCAGGGACTCACGGACCCTCGACGAGGCAATAGCCCAGCGACTCGGGCTGCTCGAACACCCAGCGCAGCTCGCCGCCTGCGCAGACCAGCGCGCTCGTCGAGCGGTTGGTGACCCGGAACAGCACGGTCCCCGCGGCGGCCGCACTGCCGCAGGCCACCTCGTGGTAGTCGGCGAGCGAACCACCCGACCGCGGGATCTGATAGCACTCCTGGGGAGCGAAATTCGGTGTGAGACAGAGCTTCTGCGTCGAGTCACCAAAACCCAGACTGGCATTGTGCTGGTTGGGGCAGTCTGCGGTACCGGCGATGAACCCCGCCGCGTAGAACGTCATCGCCGGGGTGGCGCAGTCGACCTTGGACGTCGACACATTGCCCTGCGCGTCCCGCTGGCGCCCGAACTGCACGCACTCACCCACCGTGAGCTGGTCGGCTCCGGTGATCGCGGTCGGCGCCTCGGTCACCGGCGGGCGGACATAGGGCGTCGTCACGCCGGGGGCCGGCCCCGCCGTCGACGATGAACCACCGGCGGTGCTCGTAGCCGGTCCGGACGAACCGGAGATCAGGTTGGCGACCACCACGCCCGCGATGACGACGAGCACCAGCGCAACCACCGACGCCAGCACGATCATCGCCGTCGGGCGCGAGCGGCGCGGCGGCTGGCTGGGCAGCGCGCCGGTCTGAAGCGGACCCGACTGAAACGGACCCGTATGGGGCGGCGCGAGGTACTGGGGCGCCGACTGCCGGCCCGCCGGGTACTGCACGGGCGCAGGCAGCGGTGAGTAGACCGGGGCCGGCGGCAACGTCGGGCCCGGTGGATGCGTCGGGGCCGGTGGATGCGTCGGGCCCGGTGGTTGCGGCTGCGCGATCACCTCGGCCGGCCCGAGGACCGGCGTGGCGATCCGGGTGGGCGGCGCCCGCAGTGCGCCGGTGAGTTGATCGGCGAGCTCACCGCACGAGGAGTAGCGATCCTCCGGCGACTTGGACAGTGCGCGGTTCATGACGTCGTCGAGCGCCGGCGGTGTTGCCGGCCGCAGCGCCGAGATCGCCGGTGGGGTATCGCTGAGGTGCGCCGCGATCACGTTCGCCTGGCTCGTCCCCTCGAATGGCGGTCGGCCGCAAAGGAATTGGAACAGGGTTGCGGCAAGACTGTACTGGTCGGCGCGGCCGTCGGCCACCGACCCCAGTAACTGTTCGGGCGCCACGTACGCCACGGTGCCGAGGAACATGTTGGCCGACGTCAGGTTGCTGACGTCGTCGGTCGTCTTGGCGATGCCGAAATCGGCGAGCAGTACCCGCTCCGGCGGCCCGGCCGAGGTGTGCGTCGGATCATCCGAATCACCTTGGGCCACCAGTATATTGGCGGGTTTGACATCGCGGTGCAGCAGTCCCCGCGCATGTGCCGCGTCGAGCGCGGCGGCCACCGCCGTCGCGATCGCCGACACGAGGACCGGATTCAGGCCGCGCGGGCTGCGCCGCAACAGTTCCCCGCCGTCGACTCCGTCGATGTACTCCATCGACAGCCACAGGTGACCGTCGTGCTCGCCGGAGTTGTAGATCGTGACGATCGACGGGTGCACGATGCTCGACGCGAGTTCGGCCTCCCGCGCGAACCGCTGCCGGAACATCGGGTCCCGACTGAGGTCGGCGGGCAGGATCTTGACCGCCTCGTTGCGCGGCAGGCTCGGGTGCCGGGCCAGATAGACCTCGCCCATCCCGCCGCGGCCGATCAGGCGCACGATGGTGTAGCCGGCGAACGAGTCACCTGGTTGGTAGACCACTCGGCCCTCCTCGGCAGCGGACACGCGTACTCGCCACACGGCCCGCGGGGGCGGTCAGGCCCTGGTCACATTACCTGCGTCTCACACCGGCCGCAGGCAGTATCCGAGCGAACGTGGCGCGGTGAACGACCACATCGTCTCGTCCGCACCACAATTGATTGCCTCGTCGCCACGACCGACGGTCTCGGCGACCAGGGTCTGCGACTGTGCCGGATCCCCGCAACCCACCTCGCGATAGTCGGCGAGCTCGCCGCCGACCGGGATCTGATAGCACTTGCCGGACGCGAAATTGGGGGTCAGACACAGCTTCTCGCGTCCGGCCCCGAAGGTGAGCGTCGAGGTGTTGGCCGCCTCGCACTCGGCTCCGGCGGCGATCTGACGTGCCACGTAGAAGGTGAGCCCGTCGGCACCCTCGCACGAGGCCTTCGACGCCCGCACCTTGCCGGATTCCTCGTCGGGCCCGAGGGCCAGGCATTCGCCGACGGCCGCGTCATCGGGCGCATCGATGGCATCCGAGCCGACGCTGACGTCGCAGGCGGCCAGCAATGCGACGCCCAGCGCGCCGGCGATGACGCCGAGGCGCCAGGCCAGCCGGCGGCCGGGTCGCAACAGTGGCGCGACGACCGGGTCGGCAAGGGGCCGAGGCGCGGGGCCGTCTTCGGTTTCGGTGGTGAACATCGCGGGTCCTCTCATCGGGGTGGGGTCTGCCCGAGAAGGTTCGCGCCGCGCGCTTGTGGCCACCTTGGCGTCGACATGGAATCGGCGCCCGAGTGGCACCGACGTGGAACCACGTGGCCGCGGCAACTCGTGGGTGGATGTGACAGCCTGAATCCATGGCCACCGTGACCCGACTGCGCCCGTTCACCGAGACGATCTTCGCCGAGATGTCGGCGCTCGCACTCACCCACGACGCGGTGAACCTCGGTCAGGGCTTCCCCGACACCGACGGCCCCGAGTCGATGCTGGCGGCCGCGTGTGCAGCGATCAACGACGGCCACAACCAGTACCCGCCCGGCATCGGGGTGCCGCGGTTGCGGCGGGCGGTGGCCGAGCATCAGCGCACGCACTACGGCCTCGACTACGACCCCGACACGGAGGTGTTGATCACCGTCGGCGCCACCGAGGCCATCGCGGGCGCTGTCGTCGGGCTCACCGAACCGGGGTCCGAGGTGGTGATGATCGAGCCGTATTACGACTCGTATGCCGCGACGGTGGCGATGGCCGGCGGCGTGCGACGCACGGTGCCGCTCGTCGCCGACGGTGACGGCTTCCGCCTCGACCGTGACGCGCTGGCCGCCGCATTCGGTCCGCGCACCGCGTTGCTCCTGCTCAACTCGCCGCACAATCCGACCGGCACGGTCCTCGGCGACGACGACCTCGCCGAGATCGCGCGCCTGTGCATCCGCCACGACGTCATCGCGGTGACCGACGAGGTCTATGAGCACCTCGTGTTCGACGGCCGGCGCCACACCCCGCTGGCCACGCTGCCCGGCATGCGCGAACGCACCCTGCGGATCTCGAGCGCCGCCAAGACCTTCAACTGCACCGGCTGGAAGGTCGGCTGGCTCTGCGGGCCACCGGAACTGGTGGCTTCCGCGCGCGCCGCCAAGCAGTACATGACCTATGTCGGTTCGGGTCCGTTCCAGCCCGCCGTCGCCCACGCGCTGGAGTCGGAGATGGACTGGGTCTCGCGCAGCGCAGCCGCACTGCAGGACAAACGAGATCTGCTGTCAGCGGCGCTGACCGACGCCGGCTTCGGCGTATACCGCAGTGACGCAACATACTTCGTCTGCGCTGATCCGCGTCCGCTCGGCTATGCCGATGGGGAAGAACTCTGCCGGAAGCTTCCGGAGAGGATCGGGGTGGCCGGTGTCCCGGTGAGCGTCTTCGCCGACCACAAGGAGCCGTGGCGGCATATGGTGCGCTTCGCCTTCGCCAAACGCGACGACGTGATCGCCGAGGCCGCTCGACGCCTGCGCCGGCTCTGACACGAGACGAGCCGCGGCACCGGCGACGGATCGACGATCTCAGTAGTGCTGGGCGCCGCCGTCGACCGAGATGTGTTCGGCGGTGACGAATGTCGATTCGTCGGAGGCGAGGAATGCGACCACGTTGGCGATGTCCTCGGCCTCGGCGGCGTACCGATTCACGAACACCGTGCCCATCCCCGCGAGGCGCGGATTGGCCTGATTGGTCGTCTCGATACGTTCTTGCATGCTCCCCGACCCCATCGGTGTGTTCACCGCACCGGGGTGCACGGAGTTCACCCGGATGTTGTGTGCGCCGAGCTCGGCGGCGAGACCGCGGGTCATCCCCACCAGCGCGTGCTTGCTGGTGGTGTAGTGGATCATGAAGGGCTGCACCTTCTTGCCCGCGTACGAGCTGGTGATGATCACCGATCCGCCACCGCGCGCGATGAGATGGCCGACCGTGGCCGTCACCGTGTTCCACACGCCGGTCACGTTGATGTCGAGGGTGTCACCGAAGCTGCTCGGCGTGATCTCGTCCCAGGTCTGGGGAATGCAGATGCCGGCGTTGGCCACGACGATGTCGAGTCCGCCGAACCTCTCGACGCCGGCCGCCACCGCCGCGGTGACCCCGTCGGCATCACGGACATCACATTGCGTCAGGACCGCGGTGCCACCTTCCTCCTCGACGAGCCGGCGTGTCTCCTCGAGATCCTCGGGTGTGGCCGAATCATAGGGAACGCCCGGCAGTGGTCCCGCGAGATCGATGCCGATGATCTGCGCCCCCTCCCGCGCCAACCGGATGGCGTGTGCGCGGCCCTGCCCGCGCGCGACGCCGGTGATGAATGCGATTTTGCCGTCCAGCCGTCCCATGATCTCCTCATCTCTCCTCGGTGAAATCTCTTCTCTGGGCTTGTCTCCCAAGGCTTCTCGTATCAGACCGTCAGAGCGGCAGCCCTTGTTCCAACAGGTCGATGGCACCGAGCAACTCCGTCAGCACACGGTCGTCACGGGGGTCGACCACCCCCTCGGCCACGTGGAACATGACCCCGGCGATCGCCGCGACGAACACCTGCAGGCGCGCGTCGTCGGCACGCACCCCGAGATAGTCGGCGAAGTACTCGCGGCCCTGCGAGATCGCCGCGTCGGCCTCGATCTGATAGGCCATGCGCAGAATCGGTTCGGACTGGATCAGTCGCATCCGCTCGACACTCGAGGCCCATGGATCCGACGCCGTGATGGCGACCTGCGCGCGGACGACCGCACGCAGCAGATCGAAATGACCGAGCCCGCGGGGGATCTCGTCCATCGCCGCCGCCCGCACGTCGTCGAGGTCGTCGCCGATGACCACCTGTTCCTTGGAGGCGAAGTACCGGAAGAAGGTGGTGTGCGACACCTGGGACTCACGCGCGATCTGTTCGACGGTCGTGTGCGCGTAGCCATCTCGGGCGAAAAGCCGCATCGCGGCATCCCGGATGGCCTGGCGGGTGCGCTGCTTGTGCTGCTCGCGCAGCCCACCCGGCCGGGGCCGAACCGATTCCGGCGGTTCGGCGCCGGTCGTCGCGGTCACGGTGACGTCCTCAGCTCGGCGCCACCGCGGTGTCGGCGGTCTCTGCGGTGTCCTTCTCTTCCGGCAGCCCGCGGTTGCGCACCGCGCCGCCCTCGATGTCGAAGTCGATGACCAGTTTGTCGAGCCACTTCGGCAGTCCCCAGGCCCGGTCGCCCAGCAGCGCGATGACCGCGGGGACGACCGTCATGCGGATGATGAAGGCGTCGAAGAAGACCGCGATGGCCAGCGCGAAGCCGAGCATCTTGGACGTGGTGTCGGGTGCGAGCATGAACGAGGCGAAGACGCTGATCATGATCACCGCCGCGGATGTAACCACGCGCGCACCGTGCCGGTATCCGGCGACGATCGCGTCCTTGGCGTTCATGCCGTGCACGTATTCCTCACGCATTCGCGTCATCAGGAAGACCTGATAGTCCATCGCGAGCCCGAAGACCACACCGATGAGGAAGATCGGCAGGAACGACAGGGTCGGGCGGGTATCGCTGATCAGCCCGAGGTAACCCTCCTGGAAGATCGCGACGGTGATCCCGAAGGTGGCCAGCACGGAGAAGATGAAGCCGATCGTGCCCACCAGCGGCACCCAGATCGAGCGGAACACCCCGATCATGATCAGGAATGCCAGGCCCACCACGACGACGAGATACGGGATCAGCGCCTTGTCGAGTTTGGCCGACAGATCCGACATGATCGCCGTCTGACCGCCGACGTGTACCTCCACCCCGTTCTTGGCGATTGTCGGTGCCCAGTCCCGGATCTTCTCCATCAGGTCGTGGGTCGCCTGTGCCGACGGTGCACTCGTGGGGGTGACCATGATCAACGCCGTCTTGGCACCGGCGTTCGGGTTCGCCCCGGTGCCGTCACCCATCCACATCAGGGTCGCGGCGTTGGCGACGTCGGGCAGGGTCTTGATGTGTGCGACGGCCTGGTCCGCGGCGGGGGCGATCTGGCCATCGCCATCGTGCACGATGACCAGCAGCTGGCCGTTGACGCCTTCGCCGAATCCCTTCTGCAGCAGGGTCGAAGCGCGCGCCTCGTCCGAATTGGACAGGTCCATGCCCAGTTGCAGTTTGCCGACCGGGATCGCCGCCAGGACGAGGATCGCGAGTCCGACGATGATGAACGGCAGCGGACGTTTGACCACCGCACGCCCGTAGCGGACGCCGTTGCTGTCGGCGGTCGCGGACTCCTCGGCATGGCGAATCCACGGGATCCGCGGGGTGAAGGCGAAGCGTCCGACGGCCCCGAGCAGGGCCGGGATCAGCGTGAGTGCGGCCAGCACCGCCAAGACCACGGCCACGGCCGCGCCCGCACCCATCTGGGTGATCAGCGGGATGCCGACGACGGTGAGCGCCACCACCGCGATGACCACGGTCAGACCGGCGAACACCACCGCCGAACCCGCGGTGCCGACCGCACGGCCGGCCGCATCGGTCCGGTCACCGCCGCGTTTCACCTCGCTGCGATAACGCGAGACGATGAACAGTGCATAGTCGATGGAGACGGCGATACCCAGCATGGTGACGATGCCGGTGGCGGTCTGGTTGACCGTCATGATCTTGGCGCTGAGCGTCACCAGCATCATCGTGAGCGCGACGCCGGCGATACCGGTGATCAACGGGATGAAGGCCGCCACGAGCGCGCCGAAGGCGACGATCATCACCACAAAGGCGATCGCGAAGCCGATCAGCTCGGCCTTGCCGCCCTGCTCCATCACCTGCACCAGCGAACCGGTGGCCTCGACCTGCAGACCGTCCCCGCGATGTTTGGCAAGGACGTCGAGCAGTTGGTTCTTCTGGTCGAGGGTCAGGTCCTGGATGTTGGTGGTGATACCGACGGAGATGAGGCCCACGTGTCCGTTGTCGCCGAGCACCTTGGCCGCCAGAGCGGGTTGCGCCTGTGCGGCGAGCAGCGGGCTGACCACGGTCTTCTGGTCGGCGATGTCGGGCATCTTGCGCAGGTCATCGGCGAGCGCGTTCAGCTGGCCGGCGTGTGCCTGCAGGCCGTCGGGCGCGTACACCACGACGGTGGCCGCACCGCGGGACTGCTCGTCC
The DNA here is from genome assembly GCF_049847065.1 of Gordonia sp. DT219. Classification (NCBI taxonomy): domain Bacteria; kingdom Bacillati; phylum Actinomycetota; class Actinomycetes; order Mycobacteriales; family Gordoniaceae; genus Gordonia; species Gordonia sp. DT219. The sequence continues at coordinate 30,709 of NZ_JBNCNR010000026.1, forward strand.
ATGACCTTGGGGAAGTACTCCTGCAACTGACTTGTCGCAGTGCCCGAGTCGGTCCCGGGCAGATCGAAGTCCTGCGCGAACTTCGGTTTCAGCGCGCCGACCAGTCCGGCGACGACGACCAGTGCCAACAGCCACGTGGCGATCACCCACCACTTGTGTCGGAACGAGAACCGGCCGAGCCGGAAGAGTACTGATGACATCCGTTTCCCCTTGGAGGCTGTGGTGTGGACCAGCGATTGCGAACGTGACCTGTGGAGCACGATCTCGATCGGCGGCGAGCGTTCGGGCGGGCAGGACACATCACACCAAAGTGTGAGTGACTAACACTTGATACTGTTTACTCCGCTTTCCCCCGGCCTGCCACCGTGGAGCGCAAGTGTGGCCAACGACATGCCGGGGTGCCGCGTGTGATGTCCGAGCATACCGGGCGGCCAGATGGACCGGCACCGGATCTAGAACATGCGTTCGGGTTGCGCTACCGTGGTCGGATGACCGTAGGCATGCAGGGGTCGATCTTCGATTTCGCGGAGTCCGCCGGATCCGATCCGGCGATCGGCGGCCTGCAATCACAGATCACCCGGCGGGAACTCTCCGACGGCGCGTGGGTGGATCTGCGCCCCGGATGGATCTCGGGGTCGCAGACCCTGTTCGACGCGTTGCACGACAACGCGGCGTGGCGGGCCGAACGCCGCCGGATGTATGACCGCGTCGTCGACGTCCCGCGGCTCGTCGCCACCTATCGTGCGAACGCCACGCTCCCCGATCCCCTTCTCGTCCAAGCCCGTTCGGCGCTGACGCAGCACTATCGCGGCGAGTTGCCCGAAGGTTTCTCGACCGCGGGCCTGTGCCTGTACCGCGACGGCACGGACTCGGTGGCCTGGCACGGCGACCGATTCGGCCGCGGGGCCACCCACGACACGATGGTCGCGATCCTGTCACTCGGTGCACCACGGCCGCTGACGCTGCGGCCGCGCGGCGGCGGTCCGTCGTTGCGGTTCGTGCTCGGTTCGGGCGATCTGCTGGTGATGGGCGGCAGTTGCCAGCGGACGTGGGAGCATGCGGTACCGAAGTGCGCCGGGGTCGGCGCCCGCATCAGCGTGCAGTTCCGCCCGCCCGGCGTCTGGTGAGGCGCGGCGGCGCTCGCGGCCTCAGGCTCCGGGTATCGGCCCGTCGAAGCTGACGCCGGTCAGTCTCTCCGACGCCGCCCACAGCCCGTCACGCAGTGCGCGGTCGTTGGCGCGGCCACTGAAGGCCGACACCCCCGGCGCGCCACGCATGCCGAACCATTGGGTCGGACCATAGAAGGTGCCGTTGACGACGTCGGGTGCGGTGGCCGCGTACAAGGTGGGCAGGGCACCGCCGGCGGCGGATTGCGCGAACAGATTCCCCACCTTCATCACGGCGTCCATGAGGGACTCGGTGCGGCCTTGTAGTCCGGTCGCAGCGTAGCCGGGGTGGGCGATGAGCGAGAGCCGGCCGTCGTTCGCGGCGTCGAAGCGGTCGGCGAGATCCATCCCGAACATGAGGTCGGCCATCTTGGAGTCGCCGTAGGCCTGCCAGCGCTTGTAGCGGCGCGTACGCCAGTCGAGATCCCCGAGATCGATGCGGCCGAGCTGATGCAGCCCGGACGAGAGCGTCACCACCCGGTCGCCGATCTTGGGCAGCAGCAAACCGGTCAACGCGAAATGGCCGAGATGATTGGTGCCCATCTGCATCTCGAACCCATCGGCGGTGCGCCGCAGCGGCACCGCCATCACACCCGCGTTGTTGATGAGGACATCGGCGCGGGAGATGCCGTCGGCGAAGGCGCGCACCGACGCGAGGTCGGCGAGATCGAGTCGGGCCGCCCGCGCACCGCCGCCGATGTCGCGGGCCGCGGCCTCGGCCTTCGCGGTGTCGCGGCAGGCCATGATCACCTCCGCGCCGGCGCCCACAAGTGCTCTCGTCGTCTCGGCACCCAGACCGGAGTTGGCCCCGGTGACGATGAAGGTCCTACCGGACTGATCCGGGATGTCGCTCGTCGACCATCCGCTCATGATCTCTCCCTTGTGTTTTCGTGAATTGCCGCGTTCTTCCTGGGCCGTCACCGCATACGCAGCAGTCCCGCCGATCCGAGCCACCGCACCGGCCGCAGCAGCCCGGAGATCATGTCCCCCACCGTAGGCGGACTCGCAACCATCAGACCGGTCGGTCCGTAGATCTCGGTCGCCTCACTGCGGCCACGGACGACCCGCTTGTCCACCATCGTCCATTCAGGCGCCTCGGCGTGGGCCGCGTCGATCGCGGCACCGCTCGCCAGAACCGGCACCCGACTGGTCTTCGCCAGGTCGGACAGGCGCGCACACTCGTTGACCGGGTCGCCGATCACGGTGTACTCGTAGCGGCGTTCGGCCCCGATGTTGCCGGCGAACGCCGTACCGAACGAGACCCCGATGCCCCAGCGGATGTCGAGGGCCTCGGTGAGTCCGCGTGCCAGATCCCGGGCCGCGGCCAGTGCCGCGCCGGCCGGGTCGTCTATCTCGACGGGTGCACCGAACACCGCGAGCGCGGCGTCGCCCTCGAACTTGTTGACGAACCCGCGGTGCTCGTCGACGACCTGCGCGACGATCTCGAAGAACTCGTTGAGCAATGCGGCGGTGTCCTGCGGGCTCCGCTCCTGCGCGATGGTGGTGGAACCGACGATGTCGACGAGGAGCACCCCGACCCGGGTGTTGGTGCCATGCAGCCCCATTCCGTTCTCGATCGCGAGGTCGGCGACAGTGTCCCCGACATGACGCGCGAACAGTTCCCGCATCCGTTCACGTTCGTCGAGCCCCGTCACCATCTCGTTGAATCCCTGTTGCAGCACACCGAGTTCGGAGGAGTCGTAGACGTCGACGTGCACGTCGAGATCGCCGTCGTGCACCTTCTCGACGGCATCACGCAGTTCGGTCAGCGGATCGATCAATGATTGACCGACGAGGACGATGATCCGGATGCCCGCGGCGAGCCCGACGATCGCGAGAACGACGCTGGCCCAGTCGACGTCACCGACCACCGGCGGCAGCATGTGGAGACGACGGCCGGCGTTCAGAACGATCAGGCCGACCATCGGTACCGCCGAACTCACCGCCCACACCGCGAACATCCGGCCCCGCACCCCGTGCACGACCCGAGTGGTCGGGTCGGAGGCGAGCGCCAGCATCATCAGCGGCCGCGAGGCGCGTTCGGCGAACAGATAGGTCAGGCAGGCGCTCGACAGACTTGCCAGACCGAACGCCACCGCGACCCCGAACGCGGTGGCCGCGCTGAGCGAATCAGCGGATATCGCAATGTAACTCACGACCGAAGCCAGCCAGGCAAGCATCGTCCCGAGCACCTGCCGAATCGGGATTCGTTGGACGGCAACGCGTCTGGCATGATCGGCGGGTTCGCCGCGGATGAACCAGCGGATCTGCGGCCGCAGCAGGAGCACACCGAGGATCAGATTGGCCACGATGCATACGGCGATCGCGGTGACGATCCCGGGGAAATTGGGGGCGCGCAGCGTCTCGTCGACCGACAGCGTTCCGCCGTTGTACGACAGCTGCACCAACAAGAAGGTCTCGACGCCGATCAACGCGTTACTGCCCACGATCGCGCTCACCGCGATGGCGACCGCGCGGCGGGCGAGGCATCGGCGTTCGCCCTCGTCGAGCCGCAGCCACTTCCCGGTACCCGGCTCGCCGTCACCCCACACCCGCGCGGCGAGGCGTCGCCGGGCGTTGCGCCGACGAATGCCACCACGACGACGCCGGACATGCTGCCCGGCAGCGGACGGCCCGACCTCGGAACTCGGTGATGAAGTCATGGGCGTCCCTGCAGTCGATGTCACCTCGAGATTACCGAATGGCGCGGGTCACACCGTCGGTCGATGCGGTGGTCCCTGCCGTGCCGCGTCCGCGAAGCGGTGCGCGAGGGTGGCAAAGGCATCGGCGAGCTCATGTGGTGCCACCTCGAGCACGGGCCCGTCGAAGCGGGCGATCGAAGCCGCCAATGCCACCCACGACCACGACCCGACGATCAGTCGGCACCGATCGGGGCCCAGATCGTCGACCATCCCCTCGTGAACGAACGGCGCCACCTCGGCCGCGGGCAGGCCCAGCACCACCTCACCCATGCACGGCCACCGATTTCGGTGGTCGGAGCCCTTGAATCGACCGGCCAGGAAGGCGTGCACGTCACCGCCGGGAATACGACGCGGCGTGAATCTCGGACCGGTCGGAACACGCGGGGTCATCCGGTCGAGCCGGTATACGCGCCAGTCGTCGGCATCGAGGCTCCATGCGACGAGGTACCAGCGGCTCTCGGCGAGCACCACGTGATGCGGCTCCACCGTGCGTGGCGACGCGGCGGCATCGCGATCGCGACCGACCGGCACGTAGTCGAAGCGCAGCACCTCCCGGGCCCGGACCGCCGTACTCACCGCGATCAGCACCTCCGTCTCGACGACCGCGGCGTTCGATGCCGGCAAGGTCGAGAACGCCACCTCGTCGATCCGGTGCCGCAACCGGGAAGGCATCACCTGCCGCACGGTCTGCAGCGCCCGCAACGCCGACTCACCGTCGGCGATCGCCGATCCCGCGGCGATCTGCAAGGCGACCGCGACCGCGACGGCCTGGTCGTCGTCGAAGTGCATGGGCGGCAATTCCGAGCCGGCATCGAGCCGATACCCACCGTCGGGACCCTTGATCGCGACGATCCGGTAGCCGAGTTCCCGCAGGCGATCGACATCGCGCCGCAGCGTGCGGTCACTGATCTCCAACCGCCCGGCCAGCACCCGACCGGGCCAGTCGCGCCGCGTCTGCAGCAGCGACAGCAGCGTCAGCATCCGCGAGGGCGATCCGGTCATGGGTACATCTTCGCCCGAGAAGCGGACGCAAGATGACCGGTACTACTGCGAGGCTCGTCATGCGGCCGAAGACATCGGCTGCATGACAAACAAGGAGTCACCGTGTCCGTCAGCGTCACCCCGCACCTGAACTTCCGCGGCACCGCCCGTCAGGCGCTCGAGTTCTACCAGTCCGTGTTCGGCGGCGAGCTGACCATCGCCAGCTACGCCGACATGGGGATCACCGATCCCACCACCGCCGACCACGTCACCTTCGGGCAGGTCATCGGCGACAACGGCTTCCGCATCATGGCCTACGACGCCTATCCCCAGCTCGAATGGGATCAGGGCAAAGACCCGTTCTTCGTGTCCGTGCGCGGCACCGACGCCGCCGAACTCCAGAGCCACTGGGACAAACTCGCCGACGGCGCGGAGATCAAGGCGCCCCTCGCCCCGGCCCAGTGGGCGCCGTTATACGGGCAGCTCACCGACAGGTTCGGCATCACCTGGGTCCTCGATATCGCCGCCGAATATCCCGCCGCCTGAGCGAGTCGGGGTGGGCCGCCCGCGTCACTGCGACTCGGGCGGCCCGCCCTCGGCTCGGCCGCGCCGAGAGTTCCATCGTCCGAACATCTTTCGCCAGCACCGACCCCCAGGACATCGAGACCTCCGGCGGATTCAACCTCTGATCACCGATGACACGGGTGCACCCCGCCATGCCTGCCCACCCCACGCCGCTCGGCAAGCCGGGCGTCGTCGGGACCGCGGCTGATAGCATCTCTGTTCATGGAGCTGATCGAGGTCGACAGAGTCTAGCCACCGAACTGCCGGTGGCTTTCACTTGTGCGGGGTCCTCCGCATCGGTGAATACTCGTTTCGCCTATCCACGCGCATGGGCCCACCCCCGTTTCGGGATGCGGCCATTCGCGTGACGCTCACCGGCATGTTCGCATCGCCCCGGCCCCGGTCGCGTGACTGCGAATGTGCGAATCCACCTCTCGGACTTCTCATTTCGTCGACAATCGGCCTGTGGTCGGTTTGGCCCCGGCGTGCTGCGCTGCGCCCATCGATACCGCACCGATTCCCGTCACACCCGCCGGTGCTCGACGGCAGAGAAAGTGAACACCGCACATGTCTACGAAATCCGCTGTCACACTACGTGATCTGACCTTCGAATGGCCCGACGGCAGCGTCGCCCTCGTCGGCGTCAACGGCACCTTCGGCACCGGCCGCACCGGCCGCACCGGACTGATCGGCCGCAACGGCGCAGGCAAATCCACCCTGCTCCGCCTCATCGCGGGCGAACTGCAGCCGACCTCCGGCCACATCGACACCAGCGGCGAGGTGGGCTATCTACCGCAGACACTCACCCTGCAACCGGACACCACGATCGCCGAGCTGCTCGGCATCCGGCCCACCCTCGACGCGATGAAGGCCATCGAGTCGGGTGACGCCGACCAACGGCACTTCGATGTGATCGGCGACGACTGGGACATCGAGTCCCGCGCCGACGAGGCGCTACAGCAGATCGGGTTCTCGGCTGCCGACCTCGATCGCCGCGTCGCCGAGGTCTCCGGTGGGGAGGGCATGCTCATCGCGATCACTGGTCTGCGCGTCCGTCGCACGCCGATCACGCTGCTCGACGAGCCCACCAACAACCTCGACCGCGCCACGCGCGACCGACTCGCCGAGTTCGTCGATCAATGGCCGGGGACGCTCGTCGTCGTCAGCCACGACCTCGAGCTGCTCGAGCACATGGACAACACCACCGAGTTGTACGGCGCCACTCTGGAAACGTTCGGTGGTCCCTACAGCGCGTGGAAGGCACACCAGGAGCAGGAGCAGGCCGCCGCGATGCAGGCAGCGCGCTCTGCCCAGCAGGCGCTCAAGGTGGAGAAGCGGCAGCGGGTCGAGGCCGAGACGAAGCTCGCGCGCCGTGAGCGGACGGGTAAGAAGACCCAGCGCGACGGGGGCATCCCGAAGATCCTCGCCGGAAACAGGGCGAGCAAGGCGCAGGCATCGGCGGGGTCACTTCGTTCCACGCTCGACGACAAGGTCGCGGCGGCGCAGGCCGCCGTCGACGCGGCCGACGGGCGGGTTCGCGAAGAAGAGCACATCCACCTCGCCCTGCCCGACCCGGATGTCCCGCGCGGGCGGCGTCTGGCCGAGTTGGCCGACGAGGAGCGGACCATCGTGATCCAGGGGCCGGAGCGGGTCGCGCTCGTCGGCGCGAACGGAACCGGGAAGTCGACGCTGATCGCCCAGCTCGTGGAGCGGACCGAGCCGGCCCCCGGGCGGCCGCACGGACGCCTCCTCACCGACCACGTCGGCTTCCTCCCGCAGCGTCTCGACGGCCTCGACGACGACGCCAGCGCCATGGAAAACGTCGCGGCCGTCGCGCCGGAGACCCCGGCCGGCACCATCCGCAACCAGCTCGCCCGGCTCCTGCTCCGCGGCGAGGGCGTCGACCGGCCGGTCCGCACGCTCTCCGGCGGAGAGCGGTTCCGGGTGTCCCTCGCGCGGCTGCTCCTCGCCGACCCGCCGGCTCAGCTGCTGATCCTGGACGAACCGACCAACAACCTCGACATCACCAGCGTCGAACAGCTTGCCGAGGCGCTCGACGCCTACCGCGGCGCGCTGCTCATCGTGAGCCACGACTTCGCCTTCCTGGAGCGCATCGGCATCGAGACCGTCCTGGAACTGGACGAGAGCGGCCGGATGCACCAGCGACCGGAGTTGCCGCGGCAATGGAGCTGAGCCGACAGCGTTGAGGCCGGTGGCAGCGTCAGCGGTCGCTTGAGAATTCGTAAAGACGCCGGTTCAGCAGCACCCCGTCGTGGCGCTGAGGACGTTGCGCAGTGCTTCCAACGCGTCCGGCAATGCGCGGTAATAGACGTTCATCCCTCGGCGGTCAGGTGTGACCATGCCGGCTTTGCGAAGCTGCCCCAAGTGGTGACTCGTGGTGGCCTCGGCGAGACCGACCGCGGTTGCGAGGTCGCAAGTGCAGATCCCGTCGGCGGTGTCGGCGAGCAGAATCGAGACGAGCTTAATGCGCACGGGGTCGGCAAGAGCCTTGAGCCGCAATGCGATTTCCAGCGCGGTGTCGTCATCGAGCGGGGCCGCTGAGACCGGCGCGCAGCAGATCGGGGCGCTGATGTCGACCATCGGCAAGGTCTTCGGCATAACCGGATCGTACGCTCGTACTTGACATATGTCGAAAAGGTGGCACTCTGCGCTTTGACCGTATTTCGATATATGTCTCACAGGTGAAGGTGATGGTCATGTCCCGTATGCAGCTCGCACTCAACGTCGATGATCTCGACACCGCGATCGAGTTCTACTCCAAACTGTTCAACACCATTCCGGCCAAGCGCAAGCCGGGATACGCCAACTTTGCGGTCGTCGAGCCGCCGCTGAAACTGGTGCTTCTGGAGAATCCTGGCCAGGGCGGCACGATCAACCACCTCGGCGTTGAGGTGGAATCGAGCGAGAAGGTGCATGCCGAGATCGCCCGGTTGTCTGGCGAGGGCCTGATCACGCAGGAGGAGATCAACTCCACCTGTTGTTTCGCGACCCAGGACAAGGTGTGGGTGACAGGGCCGGCGAACGAGAAGTGGGAGGTTTACACCGTGCTCGCCGACTCCGACACCTTCGGGACCAGTCCGAAGTTGTTGGAGCAGAACGCCGTCGATGACACCGATCAGGGTTCGGTGTGTTGCGGTGGTAGTTCCGCCGATGCCGCCGATCCGGTGAACGCTCGTCCGGCTTGCTGCTGACGAGTGTTCGTATCTCGCGCTCTCGCCTACCGCGTGATGCGGTCGGCGAGGGTGCGGATCCGGTTGGTGATGTCGTCGCGGATCAGGCGCATCCGTTCGATGCCGTCGATCCCACGCTCGGAGGGCTCGTCGGTGTTCCACACCTCGAGAGCGACGCCGTCGGGTGGGGTGACCTCGGCGGCGCCGACGACCACGACCAGGTCCGCGGCGATCATCAGGTCGTCGGTGAGTTGACGAGGACGGTGACCGGCGACACCGGAGACGCCGACTTCGGCGAGCGCCTGGGCCGACAATTCGTTGACCTGCCCGCCGATCTTTGCACTGGTGCCGGCTGACGACGGGGTGACCAGATCGGTGACCGTCGGTGTGAGGTGCTCGGCCATCACGGACTTGCCGCGGTTGCTCACACAGACGAAGAGCACTTCGAGGGGATCAGGCATCGCGCATGGGCCCCTTCGGTGCGGTGGTTGCGGCAAATCGTCTCCGCAGCGCGAGGGACACATAGACGAGGGCGACGAGGACGGGCACCTCGATGAGTGGACCGATGACCCCGGCAAGAGCTTGCCCGGAAGTTGCACCGTAGGTCGCGATCGCGACCGCAATGGCGAGCTCGAAGTTGTTGCCGGCAGCCGTAAATGCCAGCGTGGTGGTGCGCTCGTAGCCCAGACCCATTGCGGCGCCGAGAACGAACCCGCCACCCCACATCACGGCAAAGTAGATCAGCAGCGGCAGCGCGATCCGCACGACGTCCCACGGCTGCGAAGTGATCTGATCACCCTGCAACGCAAACAGGATGACGATGGTGAACAGCAATCCATAGAGCGCCCACGGACCCAGACGTGGCAGGAATGAGGCCTCATACCACTCGCGCCCTTTCGCGCGTTCGCCGATGCGTCGGGTGAGGTAGCCGGCGACAAGCGGGATACCGAGGAAGATCAGCACCGACTTCGCGATCTGCCACGGCGAGGTGTCGATGGCCGTCTGCTCCAGGCCGAACCATCCGGGTAGCACCGAGAGGTAGAACCAGCCCAGAACGGCGAACATGATCACCTGGAACACCGAATTCAGAGCGACGAGAACGGCAGCCGCTTCACGATCACCACACGCCAGGTCGTTCCATATGATCACCATCGCGATACAACGGGCCAGACCGACGATGATCAGTCCGGTCCGGTACTCCGGCAGGTCCGGAAGCAGAAGCCATGCCAGCGCGAACATCAACGCCGGACCGACGATCCAGTTCAGCAGGAGCGATCCCAGCAGCAGACGGCGATCGCCGGTGACCGAGTCGAGTCGGTCGTAGCGCACCTTCGCCAGCACCGGATACATCATTATCAGTAGCCCGAGAGCGATGGGCACCGAGATGCCGTCGAGTTCGACGGCCGCCAGTGCGTTACCCAGCCCCGGGACAGCTCGGCCCAGGAGTAGACCGACGACCATCGCCGCACCGATCCACACCGGCAGGAACCGGTCGAGTATCGACAACTTGCCGGCAACCGCGTCCTCGGTGGCGATCACCGGTCCGCTTCGCACGCGCGAGCCTTCCCCACGACAGAGGCGAGGCCGCCCAGCAGAACCGAGAGTTGTTGCAACGCTTGGGTGTTCACGCGGTAGTACACCCAGGTCGACCGACGCTCACTGGTCATCAAACCCGCTTGCCTCAGCACCTTGAGGTGGTGCGAGATCGTCGGTTGCGAGACGTCGAACGGCCCGGAGATATCGCACACGCATGCCTCACCGCCCGGATGCGCAGCAACCTCCGACAGCAACCGCAATCGAACCGGGTCCGCGAGCGCCTTCAACAGCGGTGTGACCAGCCCGGCCTCGTCCACGCTCAGACCGCGCGATACCGGCGCCAGCATGTTCTTATTCGACATCCATCAATATTGACATGCATCAATCTACCGAGCAAACGGTAGCATTCCGCGTGCATACATGCGTTCCGCATTGATCACCACGGGGGCCACCAGACGTCGATCGTCGATTCGGTCTCAACCGAGGCGCACGCCGACCACGACGTCGGGCCGGCCGAAGTACCCGCGACGCTCCTAAACTTCACGGCCTCGACGGATAGACCGACGCTTGGGGTCTTGTTGCCGACCCGGGCTAGGCTCCAGTCACCGCTCGCGCCCAATCTGATTGGCCGCCAACCACACTGCGGCGATACCGAGCCATGCGGCGGCGATGCCGACTTCAGGCCATGGACCGCGCGCGGCCATCCCGGCGGCGCCGTCGACCGCGAGCACCACGCCCGTGGCAAGCCAGACCTTGGGGTTTCGCACGATGTGTTGCACGCTGAAGTTTCTCATCACGACCTCAGCTGCACATCGTGGTCGGGGCAGCGACGAGTGCGAAGATTGTCCGTTTCATGCGGCAATCATAAGGTGCGGCACCGACACGACCGTGTCGGTGCATGGGATGGTGCCCCCAGTAGGGCTCGAACCTACGACCTGCGGATTAAAAGTCCGTAGCTCTACCAACTGAGCTATAGGGGCGGGCCCTCGGCGCCGAGGGCGGATGCGAGTTTACCCGGTGGGTCACGGCCACCCGGCAGCCGGTGATGCCTACGCGTGTCGAAACCGCGTTGCCGCCGGTGACATGGCGATTTGTGTTTTCCGCGCGCCGTGTCCTAATCTGAGTCGGCTCCCAAACGGAGTCTCCCGAACGGAGAACCGGCCCCCTTCGTCTAGCGGCCTAGGACGCCGCCCTTTCAAGGCGGTAGCGCGGGTTCGAATCCCGTAGGGGGTACGCCTGTTCGCTCGCGAACAGACAACTGAACAAGGCCCTGTGGCGCAGTTGGTTAGCGCGCCGCCCTGTCACGGCGGAGGTCGCGGGTTCGAGTCCCGTCAGGGTCGCCAGAGGTGTCGGTATTGCACCACTGCCGTCCGGCCAGGTAGCTCAGTTGGTACGAGCGTCCGCCTGAAAAGCGGAAGGTCGTCGGTTCGATCCCGACTCTGGCCACAAAGATGAACCACCTGTTCGCAGGTGGTTTTTTCTTATTTTCTGGGATGCCTCGCCCGAGAACCGTTCTCACGGCGGACTTCCTTGTCGTCAGCAGCAACTATAGTTGCGGTACTCCAACTTTAGTTAGGGCGAGGGAGGTTTTCCATGCAGCTCAACAGGCCGATCGCAACTGTGACACCGACCCTGGACGGCGACGTGCTCGCGGTCCTGGCGAGCGCAGACGCGACATTCACCATCAGCCAGATCCAGCGCATCCTCACCACCGCGTCCGGGGAAGGCATCCGCAAGGTCCTGAACCGGCTCACCGGACAGGGTGTGGTGCTGCACGACCAGGTGGGTAGGACCAACACCTACCGCTTCAACACCGAGCACCTCGCTGCCGAGCCCATCATGGCCCTGTCACGGTTGAACGTCACTTTCCGCAGCCGCCTCGGGGAGCACTTCAACAAGTGGGGCAAAGAGCTCAAGTACGCTGCGGTGTTCGGCTCCGCCGCGACCGGGCGCATGAAACTCGACAGCGACATCGACCTGCTGCTTGTACGGTCCTCCGAGTCCGGCCGCGACAGCGATGACGCGTGGCAGCAACGGGTGACCGAACTCGCCCGACTTGTCACCGCGTGGACCGGCAATGACGGACGGATCGTCGAGTACGCCGAGAATGACTTCCGAGCCGCGGCCGCCACCGGTGAACCCTTGCTCCGTGACGTGGCGAAGCAGGGCCTGACCGTCGCGGGGACACGGACATGGTTCAACGCGCAGCTGCGCCCCGCCGCGAGGAGACCCTGATGGCGGGACAACGCGACTGCGACTCCGTGGTCACGGCGGGGCGGATGTCCAAGGCGAACGAGTTCTTCGGCGCCGCCGACTATCTCGGCGAGGAGATGCCGAACGCCGCCGGGGACCTATACGTCGATGCGGGGATCGCCGCCGCGGACGTGATCTGCTGTGTACGCCTCGGCGTGCACTCGAACACTGGCAACCACAACGAAGCGGTCGCCCTACTGAAGCGTGCGGACAGCGGGTCCGAACGGCGCCTGAATACGGCTCCTGAATTTGAAGAGCAAGGCTGCCTACACCCATCAAGACCTGACCGCTGCGGAGCTGAAGAAGATGAACCGAGCGGCCGAGTACCTGGTCGAGGTAGCCAAACAGACACTGGCCGCTCGGCCGTAGTCCGCTCCTCACCGGATCTCCGGACGACTACGACTGTGTACGTGCTGGGTACGCCAATCGCCCTCCCGCGCAGTGCACATGTTCGCGCGCACGCTATACGGCACGCGAATTGGCAATCCGCCTGCTCATAGAACTGGGCGAACTCGATGGACAATCGATCCGGCAAATGTCGGATATCGCAAGAACGCCCAACACAACCGCGCAGCGATGGGTGAAGAACCCGCTCGAAGTTCCGCAGCTACCCGAATAACTGACGCGGATCCGTGACCCCGTTCCGTGATGTGGCGAAGCACGCCTGACCGTCTCGGGGTCCGAGCAGACATTGCGTGCCAGCCCGCTCCGTCATCTGTCTCGGCATTCGCCGGCCCGTACGTTACGTCAGTTCCATTCCCGCGAGCCGTCCGCAGGTTTGCCCGACCGAGGACCCGGGGTACCCGGCAGCACATGGCTGAGACAAAGGTGTTGGTGACCGGAGCGGGAACGGGTTTCGGAAACGAGATCGCATTCCGGCTCGCTGAGCGGGGCCTCGACGTGATCGCGGGCGTCGAGATCTACGCGCAGGTGTGGGCTCTCGAGCAGGAGGCGGCACGACGCGGCGTCACAGTGCGGGTGGAGAAGCTCGATGTGACCGATCCCGGTGATCGGAAGAAGGCTTCGGGTTGGGACGTCGACGTCCTGCTCAACAACGCCGGCGTCGCCGAGGGCGGCTCGATGGCCGACATACCGGGCGACAATCTGCGTCGGCAGTTCGAGGTCAACGTGGTCGGCCCGGTGCTGTTGACGCAGGGGATCGCCAAGAAGATGGCGCAGCGTCGCAGCGGCAAGATCATCTTCATGTCCTCGATCGCCGGACTGACCGCCGATCCCTTCGCCGGCGCGTACTCGGCGTCCAAGCACGCGATCGAGGCCGTCGCCGAGTCGCTGTTCCAAGAGCTCGCGGAGTACGGCATCGAGGTGGCCACCATCAATCCGGGTCCATTCCTGACCGGGTTCAACGACCGCATGCTCGAAACGTGGAAGAGCTGGAACGATGACCCTGGTGCCCGACTCTTCGACTACAGCGAGATCGCCTTCCCACACGAGCAATACGATCCCGAACCGGTCTACGAGACGGCCGTCCGGGTGGTCACCGGCGAGACCGACGCCTATCGCAACGTCGTACCGACCGAGATCGTCGACGATCTGCGCGGGCAGGTCGACGCGCCGTGGGATCGCAAGTCGACCGACGGGCGCGGCCAGCGGTCCGAGTTGGTGGCAACCGCATACAAGATGCAGCCGGAAACTCCGGTTGAATAGGCGAATTCGAGAGGATCTCGGTCACCGGAATCGGTCACGCAGCTCCGGATGACTCTCCCACCAGAGCGTCGTCGACCCGGACGCGGAATCGATGGCTCCCTCCCCTGCGCGCGGTATCGGCTCGGCGGCGGCGAGTTCGGCAGCCTTGAGTTCGGCAGCATCGAGTTCGGCATCGGCGGCTTCGGCGCGCAATCGCTCGTCGGCGCGGAAGCGTGAGAAGAGCACGAGAAGGAACGGTAGGCCCAGGGCGTCCCCCAGAATCCAGAACACCCCGGCCCCGATGGTCTGGTCGGTTCGCAGCGACGGACCCCAGACTCGGTGCAGCGCTTCGTAATACGATGCGGCGAGCAGACCTCCCTGCCACATCACCACCCCGAGCACGCCGTCGCCGAGGGTCTCGCCGAGCGTGATGAGCAACGACATCGACTGCGGGTAACGCCGCGGCACCGGATCGAGTTGCAGCCGCGTGTAGAAGTAGCCCGCACCGCAGATCACCAGCAACAGCCGGGTGAGGGTGTCGACGGCCCCGGACTGCAGCATCGCCGGATACCAGCCGGTGAGATAGATGAGCCAGGGCGTGACGATGATCCCGGCCGACGTCGTCGCCGGCGACGCGAGCACCCGCGCGGGCTTCGACCCCAGCACCCGGTCGAACGCGGCGTGCCCGACGATGTCGCGCGCCATCGTGCCCGGCATCCCGAGCGCAAGGCAGAACGGCACCACCATCAGCAGGAGCACCACCTGCAGCGCCCGCACCCAGAACAGCACGTCGGAGTACACGCCGACGAAGCCGCAGCCGGCGATCAGCCATACCGCGGCACCTATCAACACCGGCACCGCCCGCGACGAGGGCACCGTCGAACGTCGGAGTCCGACGAGGTAGATGCCGACCACCAACACGACGAGGATCGACGACGGCAGGTCGAATCGCCATGAGGTGACTGCGGTCTGCAACGTCAACGGTGTCGAAAGGGCTGCCACGACCTATCAGTGTGCGCCGCCAGGCATCAGGTAATCGACTCGTAAAAATTTGGCGCGCAGGCTATCCGGACAATTCGGCCATGCGGGTGGACCATCCGGGGCCGGGGCGTCGCCGGCGAGCCCGTCCTTCGGCGACGATGGCCGACGTGGTGAACTAGAGCGGTGACCACCGTCGAGCACGACGCCCTGACCACCCGGCTGTCGGCCTTCGACCGTCGCGCCGCCACCGCACCCGGGAGACCCGCCGCGGTCGCGGTGGTCGTCGTCGAACGAGTCGATGAGCACGACCGGCCCGAACAGGGCATCTGGCTGCTGCGCCGGCCGATCACGATGCGCAGGCACGCCGCCCAGTTCGCGCTCCCGGGCGGTCGCTTGGATCCCGGCGAGGATGCACGCACCGCCGCGCTGCGTGAATTGCACGAGGAGATGGGAATCGCCCTGTCCCCCGACGATGTCGTCGGCATGCTCGACGACTACCCGACCCGGTCGGGCTTCGTCATCACGCCGGTCGTCTGCTGGGCCGGCCGCCCGCCCACACCGACACCCAGTCCCGACGAGGTGTCGGAATGGTTCTTCATCCCGCTTGCCGATCTCCTCGTGCCGCCGCGGTTCATCTCCATCCCGGAGTCGCCGCGGCCGGTGATCCAGATGCCGATTCCCGGCCTGCGCCGCGACCCCGACGACCACTCCCCCAGCGGCGCGACCACACTCGTGCACGCGCCGACGGCCGCAGCGCTCTATCAGTTCGCCGAGGTGTGCCTGCGCGGCCGCCACACCCGGGTCGACGAGTTCGAACAACCGGTCTTCGCCTGGACATGAGATTGCCCGACAAACTTCCGCAAACGGGGAATGAAATCGGACCGCGGTCCGGTTATGCTGGGTGATGGGCCGACACGACCCAGAAACCACTGCAGTCATCGAGCCCGGGCATCTCCCGGACAAGGAGCACATCATGAGCACATCCACCGTCACCGCACCGATCGCCGCCGGTACCTGGACCATCGATCCGGTCCACTCGACCGTCGGCTTCGCCGTCAAGCACCTCATGGTCAGCAAGGTTCGCGGCACGTTCGACGCGTTCAGCGGCACCATCACCGTCGCCGAGGACGGCACCCCGTCGGTCCAGGCCGAGATCGATGTCACCTCGATCAGCACCGGCAACGAGCAGCGCGACGGCCACATCCGCTCCGCCGACTTCTTCGACGCCGAGACCTTCCCGAAGGCGACTTTCACCTCGACGTCGGTCCGTCCCGATGGCGACGACTACGTACTCACCGGCGACTTCACCCTGCACGGTGTGACCAAGCCGGTCGACCTCAAACTCGAGTTCAACGGCGTGAACCCCGGCATGGGCCACGGTCCGGTCGCCGGCTTCGAGGCCACGACCGTGCTCAACCGCAAGGACTTCGGCATCGACATCGACATGCCGCTCGAGGGTGGCGGCGTCGTCGTCGGCGACAAGGTCACCATCACCCTGGAGATCGAGGCCGGCCAGGGCGCCTGATCCCACCCCATGACCCGATGACTCGCCCGATCGGCGAGGTCATCGCAGCAAGGGACCGGTACCGCAAACCCCGTGTGCGGTACCGGTCCCTTGCGCTTTTTCGCCGACGCAGTCCGGTCCGACATCGCGGTCCTCAGTGACGCGCTGCCCGACGCCGCCTCCACCGGAAGCGATGTCGCGGTGCACCGCGCGATCGGCGACCTCCCCGACGCGTGGCGACTGCGCCTGACACGACTGCCTAGGGAACGATGATGCGCGAGGTGGTGCGCAGATCGGCGGCGCGGACCACCTCGTCGACGGCGTCGAGGAAGGGCGGGAGAAACTTGTCGGCGCCGATCACGCAGGTTGCGTGTCCGCCGTCGACGTCGAAGCGGCGCGCACCGGGGATACCGTCGACGAGCAGTTGCTGACGTTCCGGTTCGACGACCTTGTCGCGCGTCGAGACAACGACCGCGGTGGGCACGTCGATCTCAGCGAGCCAGTCGCGGGAATCGAAGCGGCCCAAGCCTTCTCCGAAGTCGCCGGAATGCGAGAGAGGCGTCGAGAGGAACTGCCGCATCCCCCAAGCCAGGGTGCGGCCGGCGGGGCGATCAAGACTCGCATCGGAAGGGCGCGGGATGAGTTTGTACACCGGTCTGAGCAGCCGCCCGGCGCGTTCGGCCTGTGCACGCTGATGCGGGTCATGGGTGCTGAAGTACGGACCGGTCGAGCACAGCACCAGCCCGCCGACCCGGTCGCGATGGCGACGCCAGACGAGCTGGGAGATGCCGCCGCCCATCGAGAAACCCGCGGACACGAAGTGCTCGATCCCGAGGACGTCGGCGAGTGCGGCGACATCGTCGGCACAATCGAGCAGATCGAACCGGTCCGATCGGATACCCCGGCCGTGCCATCGATGGTCGAGAGTGATCACCCGGTAGCGCCGGTTCAATTCCGGGAGTACCGGATACCAGCACAGCAGGCCGGTCGTCATCACCGAATGCTGCAGGATGACCACCGGGGCGTCGGCGGGCCCGGAATCGGTGACGAAGGTCGCGCCCCGTCCCGGCAACTCCACCATGGTCCCGGTCGGCAGATCCCGCACCGCCGGGTAGAAGGAAAGGGCATGCGGGAGACGTCGGAATTTCTGATCCAGAACGGCAGGACTCACGGTTACGACGTTACGCGAGGAACCGTCTGTTGTGACTGCTCTTACCGCATGCGCCGCCACTTCGGCGGGAGGCCACACACACCCGCCGGCTCATCGTGACCGAACTCACCGTGAGATGCTGAGGCCCATGATGCGGATCGATCGTCCCAAGATCGAGGGCTCGGTCGCCGTCGACAACGGCAGGCGGCGGATCGGGTTCGCCGAGTATGGGTCGGCACACGGACGGGCCGTCGTGTGGTTGCACGGCACTCCCGGTGCGCGACGTCAGATACCGCTCGAGGCGCGGGCGTTCGCCGCCGAACACGGCATCCGGCTGATCGGCCTCGACCGGCCGGGCGTCGGCAGCTCCACCGCCCACCGCTACGACTCCGTGGCCGACTTCCCCAGCGATCTCACCGTAGTTCTCGATGCCCTGGGCATCGAGCGGTTCGCGGTGGTCGGCGTCTCCGGCGGCGGCCCGTACGCCCTTGCGACGTCGCACGCCCACCCCGGCCGCGTCGCGGTCGCCGGCATCGTCGGCGGCGTCGCACCGACCACCGGGCCGGAGGCGATCGCCGGCGGCGCGATGCGTCTGGGTTCCCTCGCCGCACCCATCGTGCAGGTGGCCGGCGTACCGCTGGGCAAGATCCTCAGCTCGGCGCTGGGCGTGGCCCGCCCGATCGCCCCTCCGGCGATCTCCCTCTACGGCCGGCTCTCACCGCGCGCCGACCGAGAGTTGCTGGCCCGACCCGAGTTTCGCGCGATGTTCCTCGACGACCTGCTTCACGGCGGCAGCCGGCGAATGGAGGCTCCATTCGCCGACATCGTGATCTTCGCCCGGGACTGGGGATTTCGCGTCGCCGACATCACCACTCCGACGCGGTGGTGGCATGGCGACCGCGACCACATCATCCCCTACGCGCACGGGGAGCACATGGTCTCGCTGCTGAGCGATTCCAAACTCTTCCGCCTGTCCGGCGAGAGCCACCTGAGCACCTTCGGGATGTCGACGGCGATCCTCGCCGAGCTGCTCTCCGTGTGGGATCACGCGGATTCTGCGCCGTAAAGACTCCGCCGTAAACTGGTCTCCGGATCTTCTGCCGATCATCGAGATCCGCGGCACCGGTGTCACACAATGCGCGGGTCATGCCATCGGTCCGGCAATCCTGTTGCGCGACTTGGTAACCCGAGCCGAATCCGCCATCGACGAGAGCCTGGCCGCACCGGTGGTCGACACCGACATCCTGCGGGCCGCGATGTAGAGGGCCGCACACGACGGACTCGACGGCAACGACGCGTCAGCGACGGCTCTTCACCGAAGGAGCAACCGCGACCGAACTCGTCGATCTGGCTGCCGCCGACTTCACCCGGTGAGCGACGCCCCTACCACACGCCACCGACAAGAATCGGCCGACTCGGACCGCGCGAATGATGTTGTGTACAAACAGTATTCGTCTTCTGAGGCCTTGCGCTCAGCGGATTTCCATGTAGACTGGACCCATCGCAGCGATCGCCAGGGGAGGGCACATGATCGACGACACCACCACCAGCTCTACAAGCTCAAACAGTTCCACCGCCCGCATC
>NZ_JBNCNR010000027.1:0-49868 GCF_049847065.1 Gordonia sp. DT219
TCGGAATGTTTCGCAACATCCAGATTTCCGGAGACCAGGGGCGTCTCACCTCAACGACACGCCAGCCCTCTGACCAGACACTGCCCGCTCACCTCGAAGAGCCCCTATCGCCGCATTCGCCCTGGGTGTGTTCGTGTATGCGCTCATCAAATCTGGGCGCATCGACCACGTGCTGCCGCACCCCCTTCGGTGGGTGATGGCAGCGCAAGCCCTGGTCCTGCTCGCTGCAGGATGTGTGCCACTGACCGTTCCGCACAGCTACGTCACCGTCCCGATCGCTTTCATGGCCGGTGTACAACTGGGTCTGTTCAGAAACATCGGCGACTTCAATTACGTCGCGATCGCGACCACCGGGAACCTCATGCGCCTCGTAGAGTCGGCTTTCGGCGGTGTCATCGACAAAGACCCCGTTGCCATCACAGCATTCGGGATCTACGTACGGGTGATCGGGATCTTCGCGGGCGGGGCCGTCATCGGGGCGTTCGCCACCCTGGCATGGCATTAACACTCCGCTTGGATACCAGCTGCCCTGCTGGCCCTGACTCTGGCACTGTTCATCCTCGACGAACGGCAGCGGTAGTCGTTCCACCCCGTACGTGGATCGAAGGCGTTGAGTATTGCGGCCCACGCCGAGACCATCGGTCTCGGTTCCCGATTAGAGTAGCGAAGGTCACGGACATCGAAGTGGGAGACGAGTATGGACGACGACCGCGCACTCGCGGGCGAACTGGCCACCGCGGCAGGGCGTTTGCTGCTCGATATCCGCGCGAACAGCGGACTGGCGGGTAAGGAACTCGGTGACGCAGGCGACCAGCGGTCCAACGAACTGCTGATTCGCCGGCTGGCCGAGGAACGACCCGACGACGCGGTGCTCTCCGAGGAGTCGGCCGACGACAAGTCGCGGCTGAGCGCCGCACGGGTGTGGATCGTCGATCCGGTCGACGGCACCCGCGAATACGGCAAGGGCGACCGGGCCGACTGGGCGGTGCACGTGGCGCTGTGGTCGTCGGCAGACGGCGGCGGCCTGATCGCGGGTGCGGTGGCGTTGCCGGCGCTGGGCGTCACCTACGTCGACGATCCCGGGCCGGTCCCGCCGACAACAGGTCTGGCGAGTTCACCGAAGGGTGACCGGCCGCGGGTGGTCGTCAGCAGCTCACGGCCACCGGCCTTCTCGCAGCCGGTGGCCGACGCCATCGGCGGCGAGGTGCTGTCGATGGGGTCGGCGGGGGCCAAGGCGATGGCGGTGGTGCGCGGCGAGGCCGACGCCTACGTGCACTCCGGTGGCCAGTATGAGTGGGACTCGGCGGCGCCGGTCGCCGTGGCACAGGCAAAAGGCTTGTGGTGCGGGCGCATCGACGGCTCGCCGCTGGTGTACAACCGCGACGACACCTATCTTCCCGACCTGGTGATCTGCCGTCCCGAACTCACCGAGCAGATCATCGCGGTGACCGCTGCTGGTTGAGAACCTTCGGTCAGTTCGGTAGGCGTCCGGCGACGAGGTCGGCGATGAGCGCACCGGGGTAGCCGGGACACACGGAGTTGTAGATGTCGATGGCCACCCCGAGTCGGGTGCTGTCGGCGGTGGCGCCGTTGGCGCGCAACACCGCCGCCTGGGTCGACCGATCGAGTGTCACGAACTGGCTGCACGTCATCGTCGTTGCGTTCGGTGGCGCGGGCACGTCGCTGATCGGTGCGTCGGTGCTCGAATCGGGTTCGGTCGAATCCGGTTCTGTCGCATCGGGAGCTGGGGAGTCGGTGGTGGCGTCGGGGTCGGTGGTCGTCGTGGAGATCGACGCGGCGGCCGGGTCGGCCACCGGGTCGCCGCTGACGGTGCACGCGGGCACCGCCGCGAACACCACCGCGGCGAGCGCGATCATTGCCACCCGGATTCGGCGGGTCCTCATGGATGTCCCTGTGGTCATGCGTGACTCCTCGCCGGTGCCAGCCCCGACAGCACCGACGTCAACGCGGCACGCAGGTCGGTGACCTCGATACGCATCAGCTGCTCGTGTGAGAGCGACTCGAGATCGCCCGTCGCCGACAGCCGGTGTTCGCGTTCCTCTTCGGCCGCCTCGATGACATTGCGGATGAACCGTCCGTTGCCGGCCAGGTCGGTGGCCCGTTGCGGACCCGAGGCATGCCGGCGCACATCGTGATACATCGGTGTGCAGGCCTGCTCGAGTTCGGCGACGGCGTCCTCGGTGAGGATCGAGTCGCGGCGGGCGGCGATGAATTCGCCGATGCGCGCCAGTTCTTCGGGTGTGTAGGACTCGAACCGGATACGGCGTGCGAAGCGTGAGGCCAACCCGTCGTTCGCCGCGAGGAAGCGGTCGATCTCGGCGTCGTAGCCGGCAATGATCACGACGAGCCGATCGCGGTCGTCCTCCATCCGGGCGAGCAGCGCGTCGACGGCTTCGCGACCGAACGCGTCACCGCCGGAGAGTCCCTGCTGGATCAGGGTGTAGGCCTCGTCGATGAACAGGACACCGTCCATCGCGGAGTCGATGAGCGCCGCGGTCTTGATGGCGGTGGAACCCAGGTGTTCACCGACGAGGTCGCGGCGCGTCGCCTCGATCACCTTGTCGGACTTGATGAATCCGAGTCCGCAGTACAGCTTGGCGATCACGCGGGCGACGGTGGTCTTGCCGGTGCCGGGTGGTCCGGTGAATGCCAGGTGCAGGCTGCGCGCCGACGTCGACAGTCCGCGGTCGGCGCGGATCCTCGCCAGCGTGGCCGCCGACTGCAGCTTGGCCACCTGCTCTTTGACCGAGGCGAGTCCGATCTGGGCGTCGAGTTCTTGCTGGGCCTGCGTCACGAGGTCCTCGGATCCGGGCGCCGAGCCCGACGACGTGTCCGGGGCGGGCACGGACGCCGGATCCCACCGGTCGCTGCGGGCCTCGATCTGCTCGGCGCTGGTGACGCTCAGCCGGATCGTCGGACTGCGCATCGCCTCGCCCGCCGCACCGAATGCCGGATCACGCGCAAACGCCTGCTCGAAGGCATTGCGCGCCTTGTCTTCCTGGCCCTCCTCGCGGAGGGCGAGGCCGAGGGCGAACAGGGCACGGGTCGCACAGGCGGCGATCGGACCGTCGACGGCTCGCTGCAGACGGCGCGACCCCTCACCGAACATGCCCAGCTGGACACAGGCGCTGCCGCCCATGTAGTCCGCGGCGGTCCGCAGATAGTCGTCGGTCCAGGTGTCGGCATGCGGCAGCGCGGTCAGGACGTCCGGCCAGCGCTGCGCCGAGAAATGCAGGACGGCCGTCATGAATTCGACGATGGGGGAGCCGGCGCGGATCTGCGCGAGCACCTCGGCCGCCCCGGCGAGGTCGTGGCCGCGGATGAGGGTGGCGGCGTAGGCGGCGGTGGCGTGGTCGGCGTCGATGAGGGGGTAGTCGATGAACATCCCCGTGTACCAGCGGCCGACGAGGAGTCCCGGCGGCAGCCCGAGCCGCCGCTGCTCGCGACCGAGCGCGTCGCGATTGCGGTAGATCGCCAGCAGGGCCTCGTTCACCCCGTCACCGGAGCCGCCGGTGGCGGCCGGCCCGCATGCGAGCCGCCCGATCCACGCATCGGCCATGCCGGGATCCCACTCGGTCGCCCGGGTGAACGCGAGCGCGGCCTGCTCCGGATTGTCGATCGGTTCGGTGCCCTCGACCGGAATACCCATCGACAGCACACCGAGTTCGAACAGCTGCCGTGCCCTACCGACGTCGATCATCGAACCTCCCCCTATGCCGGCCCCAGCCGGTCCCGCAGACAGCGTAATCGGTGGTGCGCGTCACCGTGGGGTGATGCGCGACGACGGCACCGACGCCGGCGGATCGGCGGTGGGTGGGGCGTCGGGGTGCACGTCTAGAATGGCCTGGTGAGCGATCAGACTCAGGTGGACACCGTCACCGCAGCCGCCCAGACGCCCGATCATCCCCAGCCCTACCGAGAGCTCGGCCTCAAGGACGACGAGTACGAGCGCATCCGCGAGATCCTCGGACGCCGTCCCACCGACGCCGAGCTGGCGATGTATTCGGTGATGTGGTCCGAGCACTGCTCCTACAAGTCGTCGAAGGTGCATCTGCGCTACTTCGGCGAGACGACCACCGACGAGATGCGGTCGGGGATGCTCGCCGGGATCGGTGAGAACGCCGGCGTCGTCGACGTCGGCGACGGTTGGGCGGTGACGTTCAAGGTCGAGTCCCACAACCATCCGAGTTATGTCGAGCCGTATCAGGGCGCGGCGACCGGTGTCGGCGGCATCGTCCGCGACATCATGGCGATGGGCGCCCGGCCGATCGCGGTGATGGACCAGCTGCGCTTCGGCCCGGCCGACGCCCCCGACACCCGCCGCGTCGTCGACGGGGTGGTGCGCGGGGTCGGCGGCTACGGCAACTCGCTCGGCCTGCCCAACGTCGGCGGGGAGACCGTGTTCGACGCCAGCTACGCCGGCAATCCGCTGGTCAACGCGCTGTGCGCGGGCGTGCTGCGCACCGAGGACCTGCACCTGGCCTTCGCCAGCGGCGCAGGCAACAAGATCATCCTGTTCGGTGCGCGCACCGGGCTCGACGGCATCGGCGGGGTGTCGGTGCTGGCGTCGGAGACCTTCGACGACAGCGGTGACGCTGCGGGTCCCAATCGCAAGAAGTTGCCGAGCGTGCAGGTCGGTGACCCGTTCACCGAGAAGGTGCTCATCGAATGCTGTCTGGAGCTCTATCACGCCGGGCTCGTGATCGGCATCCAGGATCTCGGTGGAGCCGGTTTGTCTTGCGCCACTTCCGAATTGGCTGCTGCCGGCGATGGCGGCATGCGCATCGACCTGGAGCAGGTGCCGATGCGCGCGGTCGGCATGACGCCCGCCGAGGTGCTCTCCAGCGAATCGCAGGAGCGGATGTGTGCGGTGGTGGCCCCGGAGAACGTCGAGGCGTTCATGGCCGTGTGCCGCAAGTGGGATGTGCTGGCCACGGTGATCGGTGAGGTGACCGACGGCGACCGCCTCGAGATCACCTGGCACGGGGAGACCGTCGTCGACGTGCCCCCGCGCACCGTCGCCCACGAGGGGCCCGTCTACGAGCGTCCGGTGGCGCGGCCGGACTGGCAGGACGAGGTCTCCGCGTCGACCACGGCGTCGCTGGCGCGGCCCGCGACCGCCGACGAGCTGCGGGCGACGCTGCTGACGATGCTAGCCTCCCCGGCACTGTGCAGCCGCAAGTTCATCACCGAGCAGTACGACCGGTACGTGCGTGGCAACACCGTGCTCGCCGAGAACGCCGACTCGGGCGTGATCCGCATCGACGAGCGCACCGGCCGCGGCATCGCGCTGGCCACCGACGCGTCGGGCCGCTATACCTACCTCGACCCGTACCGCGGCGCACAGCTCGCGCTGGCCGAGGCCTACCGCAACGTCGCCGCGTCGGGCGCCACGCCCAAGGCCGTCACCAACTGCCTCAACTTCGGGTCACCCGAGGACCCGGCGGTGATGTGGCAGTTCCAGCAGGCGGTCCGTGGGCTCGCCGACGGGTGTGCACAGCTGGGCATCCCGGTGACCGGCGGCAACGTGAGCTTCTACAACCAGACCGGCGCGACCGCGATCCTGCCGACGCCGGTCGTCGGTGTGCTCGGCGTCCTCGACGACGTCGCGCGCCGCCTGCCCACCGGCTTCGGCACCGAGCCCGGGGAGACCCTCATCCTCCTCGGACAGACCCGCGACGAGTTCGACGGCTCGATCTGGGCGCAGGTCGCCCACGATCACCTCGGCGGGGTGGCGCCGTCGGTGGACCTCGATCACGAGAAGCTGCTGAGCGACATCCTCACCGCGGCCTCGCGTGACGGACTGGTCTCGGCCGCCCACGACATCTCCGAGGGCGGCCTGATCCAGACAGTCGTCGAATCGGCCCTTGCCGGGGAGACCGGCTGCCGCGTCCTGTTGCCCGAGGACGCCGACCCCTTCGTCTGGTTGTTCTCCGAATCGTCCGGGCGGGTGCTGGTGGCGGTGCCGCGCACCGAGGAGTCGCGCTTCGTGGCGATGCTCGACGCCCGCGGCATGCCGTGGACGCGCATCGGCGTGGTCGATCAGGGCAGCGACGCCGTCAGCGTCCAGGACCAGTTCGAGGTGCCGCTCGACGAACTCCGCGAGGTCTACGAAGGAACGCTTCCGCGGCTGTTCGGGTGAGCCGCGGGGGTATGCGCCGTCCGGCGTTCTCGGTGCCGGGCCGACCTGCGCGTCGGTGACCGCGCCGGGCTCGTGTGCTTCGATGGCGGCACCGCAGTGCTGTCGTGCTGTCGTGGAGACCTCGCGATGGCCGGCACGGAACCAACAGAGAGGCCCTGTCACATGACCGCTCCGATCGGCGGCTCGGGACCGCAGCCGTACGGCCAGCCACCCGTATACGGGCAGCAGCACCCGGGATATGGGCCGAATGTCTACGGCCAGAATCCGTTTGGTGCCCAGCCGCAGCGGCAGGCGGCACCCGGTACCGCGTACGCGACTGCGGCGCTCGCCATTCTCGGCGCGCTCTACATGCTGCTGGACCTCGGCCTGGTCGTGGTGTGGAACGCCAGCCACCACTTCGAGGTGCTCCGGTATGGCAGTCCCGCGCAAGCCCTCGCCCTCATCCTGCTGGTGATCATGCTCGGGCTCCTTGGGGCCGGGGGAGTCCTCGTCCTCGTCCGACGCCCCGCCGGCCGGATCCTCGTCGTCGTCGGCGCCGGGCTCTATGTGCTCCAGTTTCTGGGATGGTGCGTGTACTGGATGGTCGCCTACGGCGTACCCGGGCCCGACTCCATCATGGTGACGCAGGGACTGATCATGGGGACGCAGGGACTGCCCCACGTCCCCAACCTTGGTGTCCTCGACCTCCTGCTTCTCGTCTTCCCGATCGTCACCGCGGTCCTCGCGTTGTTGCCGTCGACGTCCCGGTGGCTACGAGCACGTCCGCAACGCGGTCCGGTGCCGAGCGGGCCTCCGCGCTGGTGACTGCGCCGGGCTCGTGTGCTTCGATGGAGCGAATCGCATCGTCGTTGTGCTGTCGTGAATACCCCGCGATGGCCGGCACCGAACCAACAGAGAGGCCCCGCCACCATGACCACTCCACCCGACGACCCCGGGTCGCAGCCGTACGGTCAGCAATCCAACCCGGGCTCGTCACCGTGGGACAAGACGGTCTACGGCGGCGTCCCGCAACCCCCGGCTCCTGGCCAGTCTTCCCCTGACCAGCCCGTCTACGGACAGCAGCAGCCGACCTATGGACAGCAGCAGCCGACCTATGGACAGCAGCAGCCGACCTATGGGCAGCAGCCGACCTATGGGCAGCAGCCGACCTATGGACAGCAACCGGTCTACGGCCAGCAGCCCGTGTACGGCCAGCAACCCGCATATGGTCAACCCGCCTACCCGCAAAACCCTCTCGGAGACCCGTATGCCGCAAAGCCATCCAGTGGGACTGCGATAGCCGCGGCCGTCCTGGCATTCCTCGGTGGTGTGGGAGCCATCGTGGGTATCGTCGGCGCGATCGCGGTGATCGTCGCGATCTCGGCGCTGACCACCTCCAGCGAACTCGACAAGATTCCCGGGTGGTACTCGGCAATTCTCGTGATCCAGATCATCATCGACATCGTCCTCGCGGTGCTGTTGATCTGGGGTGGCGTAGCAGTGCTCCGGCACAAGATGATCGGACGGATCCTCGTCGTCGCCGGCTGCGCCGTGTCGATCGTGTTCGGCATCGTCGGTGCCATCGCGGGCATCGCCGTCCGGGCCGCGCTGTCCGACAACGGCGTCAGCGGCGGCTTCGGTACGGGCGCACTCGGATTCGTGGGGCTGGTCTTCCCGATCGTCACCGCGATCCTGGTGCTGCTGCCTTCGACCACCGAATGGATCAAGGCGCGCTGATCTGATCAGCGTCCCGCGCGCCGATCAGTCTGTGGCCGAACCGAATCGGGCGGCCACCCCCGCCGGATCGTCGACGGTGATCTGATCGGCCCGCAACCCGACGGCGCGGGTGATACCCGGGTCGTCGGCACCGGCGAATGTGTAGACATCCACTTGTCGTGCAGCGGCGTGGAATTCGGCGACCAGATCGACACCGCGGTCCGCCGCGGTCAGCACCAGCCGCTTGTCGAGGTAGATGGTGTCGGCGCGCGGGGACGCGGCGACGGCCTTCTCGACGAAACGCCGAAACCGCCGCCACCGCAACACC
Organism: Gordonia sp. DT219; assembly: GCF_049847065.1. NCBI lineage: Bacteria > Bacillati > Actinomycetota > Actinomycetes > Mycobacteriales > Gordoniaceae > Gordonia > Gordonia sp. DT219. Next base: position 8,187 of record NZ_JBNCNR010000027.1, read on the forward strand.
CGATCGACCGCACCGTGGTGGCACGGGTCGTATCCGACCCGTAGCCCGGGCGCCGCGTCGGTGAGGATGCGGACCGCCTCCGCGTCCTCACATGAAAGAATTGCGTTGCCCGCGAATGGGCCGACGGCCTCGGCGAACCGCTCGACCACCCGCGCGTCGAGATCGGGTGCGGACTGCTTGAAATCCAACTGCAGCAATGCTTTCGGGTCGACGTCGGTGAGCAGGCCGGCCAGATCGTCGAGGAGCAGCACCTTCTCCGTGGTGGGGCGGCCCTCGTTGTCCCGCAGCGATAACGACCGCAGATATGACGCCGACGCCGCGGCGACGGTGCCGGTGCCGGTGGTCGCCGAGTCGAGCGTCTGATCGTGCAGGACCGCGAAGCCGGGTGGGTTTGCCTGCCCGCGGTGGATCAGCAGGTCCACCTCCACGCTCGCCCCGGCCCGCATGCCCTCGACGATCCGACTTCTGGTGAACGGCGCATCGTCGGCATGCTTGCGGGCCCGATGCCATTTGAGTCGGGTGCGGTGACCGCCGGACGTGACGGCGACCGGCTCGGAGGTACTCATCGCGGCGCACTCTACCGGCGTCAGTTGGCGAAAACGTGTACAGCGAAGTGAAACGTGTTCTAGTTTCGGCTCATGACGTTGCGCGTGGTGGAGTGGTCGACCGGAACCGTCGGACGGCATGCGATCGCCGGGATCGATGCCCATCCCGATCTCGAACTGGTCGGTGTGTGGGTCTCCGATCAGGCCAAGGTCGGCAAGGATGCCGGTGAACTCGCCGGGCTCGGTCGCGAACTCGGGGTGACGGCGACCAATGATCGCGACGCCCTGATCGCGCTCGCCCCCGATGCCATCGTGCACACAGCGATGACCGACGACCGCATCTTCGAAGCCATCGACGACCTGATCTCGTTCGTCGAGGCCGGCATCAACGTGGTGTCGAGCGGCCCGGTGGTGCTGCAGTTCCCCTACGGCATCCTCGATCAGAAACTCCTCGACCGGATCACGGCCGCCGGCACCGCCGGCAACGCCAGTCTCCACGTGAACGGCATCGATCCCGGATTCGCCAATGATGCGCTGCCACTGGCCATGACGAGCCTGTCGCAGCGAATCGACGAAGTGCGCTGTCTCGAGATCGCGGATTACTCGACGTATTACCAGCCCGTGGTCATGCGCGACATCTTCGGATTCGGGCAACCGATGGACGCGACGCCCCTGCTGTTGATGCCCGGTGTCCTGGCCATGGGCTGGGGCAGCGTCGTCCGGCAACTCGCCGCCGGACTCGGTCTGACACTCGACGAACCCCTGATCGAGCGGCACGAGCGGGTCGCCGCCGACCGCGACTACTCGACGTTGTCCGTGGAAATCGCCGAAGCCACCATGGCCGCATTGCATTTCGAGGTCGTCGGGCAGGTCGGCGGGGTGGACCGGATCGTCGTAGAGCATTACACCCGCACGCACCCCGAGCAGTGCCCGGACTGGCCGCGCCCGGCGGAGGGGGAGGGCTGCTATCGCATCCACATCAGTGGCGAGCCGGAGATGTCGGTCGAATTCACCCATCAGGGTGAGCATGGCGACCACAACGTCTCCGGCATGATCGTGACGGCCATGCGACTGGTGAATTCGGTTGCAGCCGTGGTGGACGCGCAACCCGGACTCGTCACGGCGCTCGACCTCGGGCTGATAACGGGCAGGGGACTCGTGGCCCGGACCGCGTCGGCCGCCCTGGGGTAGGCAGACCGCCAGTTCGCCACCCGTTCCGGCGACGTCCGAGCGGGACGCGCGTTGCGGCGGCAGCCATCTAACTTTGGTTATGCTAACCTTTGCCGCCATGGTCACGGAGCAAGTCGTCAGCCCGCCGGTCACACGCGGCCGCGCCGCCGTCCGACGCCGGCGCGTCACGCGAAAACCGATCCGCCGCGCCCTGATCGTCAGCCACCGCTGGGGTTCGATCGTGCTGGGCTTGTTACTGGTGGTCGTGTGCACCAGCGGCGCGATCCTCGTGTACGAGCCCGAGTTGGCACGCGCCACGAAGTCCGCTCTGTTCACCAGCACCGACACCGGCCACCAGGTGGGATTCACCAGCGCCATGGCATCGGTACATGCCGCCGATCCCTCCTTCGACGCCGCGTACCTGTCGCTCAAGGACGGCGTCTATTTCATCAGTTCGTCCGACACCGCGGCCGGCACCTGGGCGGTCGATGCCGGCACCGGAAAGATCAACGGCCACGGCAACATCGACGACGGGATTCTGGGATTCCTGGTCAACCTGCACGACTGCGGCCTGACCTGTGAGGGCTATCCCGGATATGTCGCCTGGCTGGCGAAGCCGTCGGTGATGGCCGACTGGGGATGGTTCACCGCCGACATGACCTGGGGCGCCGTGCTCCTCGGGGTCAGCGGAGCGCTCCTGGTGTTCCTGGCGATCTCGGGCATCGTCATCTGGTATCCCGGACTCCGGCGCTGGCGCAACGGGTTCCGCGTCCGGGTCGGCAAGGGGCGGTTCGCCCGGGACGCCGACCTGCACAACGTCATCGGCATCGTCGCCGCCGTCCCGCTGCTCATCTGGGGACTGACCGGGATGAACTTCGAGATCTCCGGCGTGGGCAAGGTGTGGTACGCGGCCACCGGCGGCATCGCACCCACCGACGACGCCTACGACATGCCGGCGCCGGGCTCCGCCGACGGCCCGCGGATCTCCCTCGATCAGGCCATCGATGCCGCGCAGGCGCACTATCCGGGTTCCCGTGCAACGTGGGTGGGCATGCCGTCAGAGGGGGCGGAGTACTATTCGGTGGATCTGCTTGTCGGAGAATCGGATCTGTGGTCGGGCGGTGCCACTTATCACGGTAACCGCGAGCTCGGTGTCGACGCCCATGACCCGGCGGTGATCAAGGAGTTCTCGGGTGCGCCGAAGACCGTCTCCAATGCGATCGCCGACGATTGGGCGCAGCCGACGCTGCACTACGGGGTGTCGGTGAACGGGTGGTGGCGGGCCCTGTGGTTCGTCTTCGGGCTGACGCCGCTGATGCTCATGATCACCGGGCTGAGTACCTGGCAGATTCGGCAACGCAACGCCCGTCGGCGACGTCGCCGGACCCGCGAGCGTGCCGCCGCGCCGGTGTCCGCGGCATGAACTCCTCGGTGGCGCTGGGTATTTCGGTGAGCTGTCTGGTTGCGGCCTTGTGGTCGCTGCGTGGGCTCGTGTCCCGGTCGTCGGTGGCGTGGCCGGCACGGGTGACCTTGGTTGTGGCGCTCGCCGTGATCGCCTGGACGGCGGGCGGTCTGGTGATGTGGGCGCTGGGCCGGGATGCACCGGCACGTCCCGGGGTGTTCCTCGGCTATGCGGCCACCGCGGTCGGCCTTGCCGCACTGGGTATTCCGGTGACCGGGAACCTCGGTCCACGCGCCGGGGCGGTGGTACGCGCCGTGGTGCTCGCGTTGCTCGCCTTCGTGTGTTGGCGCACCGAGTCCGTATGGCTGATCGGACCGTCCGGCGCCGGTCGGTGAAACATGCCATCGGGCGCGGTGGGTCAGACGATGCACCGGTGTGCGCTACCACACGTGGCCGACAGAATTCGTCCTTCGATAGCGACTCGAAACATGTTGTCCACAATCGGTATTCGGTCCACAGATCCCGACAAGATCGTGGGTGATTGTCGGTGGGTTCGCGTAGTATGGACACATCGAATTGATCACCAAGGGGGGCACCATGATTGTCGACACCACTGTTGAAAGCGCTGTTACCGCAGCTATTCTGGCCGGCGTTGTCGACCTGCTCGCCGAGCTGCGCACGGGCCCGGATGTGACCGGGCCGCAAGCACACGCCGCGCTGCAGCAGATTCTGCTGATCCGCAATCTCGCCGACCACCATGCGGCCACGTTGACCGGTGATCTTGACCGCCTCGATGTCGCCGACGGCAAGGGTCGCCGGTTGCGGGAACTATTGGTCGTGATGGGGTGCGCGCCCGCGGTCGCCTCGCGATTTGTGCGGATCGGTACTGCCACCGACATCGACCCACTCCTGCGCCGGGCCGCCGACGGCGCCATCTCGTCCGAACACGCCGACGCGATCGTGCGGGGGCTGTCGCACATCGAATCGCGGTCGGCCGAGCCCGTCGACGCCGACCTGCGGTCAGCACAGTTGATGTCACTGATGTCGTGGTCGTCGGCGGGCATGACGCCGGCGCAGATCTCCGATCATGCCCGTACCATCGCGAATGAGCTCGCCGCCGACACCGACGATGGCAAACCTGCCGCCGAAGACAAGTCGATCAACGAACTCGGCTACCACAAAACCGATGATGGCCGCCTCGATGTACGCGCCAACCTCGATGCCGTTGCCGGGGAAAAACTGCACAGTCTCGTCGAAGCGCTGTCGGCGCCGAAACCGCAACCCGACGGCTCGCATGATCCGCGGCCAGGACAACACAGGCGCGCCGATGCCTTCGAATCCATTCTCGAGCTCGCCGAGAAGGGTCTCGCTGACGAGACCGTGTCGTGCAAACCGACCGGCGGGGTCCTGTTGACCATCCCCGCTGATGCCCCGAAGTTTTCCGCTTTGGAGTTCATGGGATCGGTGACCCCTGCGACGGCAAAAGCGTTGGGTTGTGATGCCGGGATCACCGTCGTCATCGTCGACGGCGACGAGGTGCCGTTGAACGTCGGACGCGAAAAGCGGCTGTTCACCCCGGCACAGCGAAAAGCCTTGCTGCTGCGGGATAAGTGCTGCGTGAAATGCGGTGCACCCGCATCGCGCACCCAGGCACACCACCTCGTGTCATGGGTTGACGGTGGGGCTACCGACCTCGACAACGGCTGCCTGCTGTGCACCGCATGCCATCACGACGTCCATGACAGAGCCGGCGCCGGGAGCGCAGCGAGCGGGCCGAATGATCACTGGGATGTGGTGATGGGCTTCGACCGACATCCGTGGCTGATCCCACCCGCCACCGTCGACCCCAGACGGCGACCACAACCGGCCTACAACCGACGCACGCCACGACTCGACAGCGCTGCCTGAAACAGGCTCACCCACAAGACTTCCCGACCCCTGCACCCGGTCCGCCGGGACCGCAATTGTTGTTTGAGAACTTCATAGATAGGGCTTCGGCCCGGGGTCAGACAGCCCAGGAGTGCACCGGCTCGCCCTCGTGCATGTAGGTCACATAGTCGCCGAGCATCCCGCGCAGCGCGTCGGCGCGGTTCTCGCCGGCCGCTTCCCGGGCCTGCACCGCGCGCCGCTGCCACACCGATCCGGTCTGATGGCTGATACAGCGACCCTCGATCACCGAGAGGTAGCGGTCACGCGCCTTCGACGACACCCCGAAGGCCTGCAGCCCGTCGTCGGCGAGGGGCAGCAGCCGGCGCAGGGTCAGTTCGTCTGGGCGCACCCACCCGACGTCGGGCCAATACAGTTGCGACTCAAGGCCTGCGCGGGCACCGGCCTGCAGGTTCTCGGCAGCGGCGTTGAACGACATCTGCGACCACAGCGGTCGGTCGGTCTCCACCAGGCCGCGCACGACGCCGTAGTAGAAGGCGGCATTCGCCATGATGTCGACGACGGTCGGTCCGGCGGGCAGCACCCGGTTCTCGACGCGCAGATGCGCCTGGCCGTCGACGACCTCGTAGATGGGACGGTTCCATCGGTAGACGGTGCCGTTGTGCAGGCGCAGCTCATCGAGTGCCGGGATGCGTCCGACGTCGAGTTCGGTGAGCGGATCGATCTCAGTCGAGACCGGCAGCAGCGCAGGGAAGTAGCGGGTGTTCTCCTCGAAGAGATCGAAGATCGTGTTGATCCACCGCTCGCCGAACCAGACGCGCGGCCGCACCCCCTGATTCTTCAACTCCAGCGGCCGGGTGTCGGTGGCCTGCTCGAAGACCGGGATCCGGCTCTCATGCCACAGCGCGGTCCCCGCCAGGAACGGAGCGTTACCTGCGAGTGCCACCTGCACGCCGGCGATCGCCTGCGCCGCATTCCAGTGCGCCGCAAAGTCCTCGGGCGCCACGCGCAAATGCAACTGCAGCGACGTACACGCGGCCTCGGGCAGGATCGAATCGGTCGACGTGTGCAGGCGTTCGGTGCCGTGATGGTCGTCGAGCGGCATCCCGGTGATGTCGATCTCGATGTCCTCGCCGCGCGCGGCGAAGATCTGCTGATTCAACAAGTCATAGCGCGGGTTCGTCGAAATCCATTGACGGGCAAAGTGTTCGGTGCCCAAGGTGGGGAGCATGCCGACCATGACGAGATGCGTACCGACCCGGCTCGCCCGCTGCTCGGCACGGTTCAACGAGGTGCGCAGCCCCTGCTCGAGCGACATCGTGTCATCGCTGACGAAGGGGCGCGGCGAAACGTTGATCTCGATGTTGAACCGGCCGAGTTCGGTCTGATAGTCCGGGTCGGCAATGGCGTCGAGCACCTCGGCGTTGGCCATCGCCGGATTCATGTCGGCGTCGACCAGGTTGAGCTCGACCTCCATGCCCAGCAGCGGTTCGGGGGGCCGGCCGTGGTCGGTGAACAGCCCCTCGGCCAGCATCCGCGCGATCGCCTCGGTGCCCCGGCCGACCTGCGTGCGGAAACGCATGCGGTCGGCCCCGGTGAATTGCTGTGCGCTCACGTCGGTGCCCATGGACCAATCCTGCCCGCGCGTCGGGCGGATGTCTGCCGAAGAGCGCCGTCGCGACGACCGTGCATGATGACTGTGTGCCTGCACGTAAACCGATCGATCCGGCCGCGGCCCGCGCAGCGGTCCTCGAGGTGGCGGGATGGCTGCGCGACGCGGAGCTGCCCGCTCCGCCGCGGCCGGCGCTCGCGGCCGCGGTCCGTCTGACCGCCCGCACCCTCGAGGACATCGCACCCGGCAACTCGGTGGAGGTGCGGGTGCCGCCGTTCGTGGCCGTCCAATGCATCGAGGGGCCGCGGCACACGCGCGGAACGCCACCCAACGTCGTGGAGACCGATCCGCGTACGTGGCTGCGCCTGGTCGTCGGCGATGCGGAGTTCGCCGACGTCGTCGAATCCGGCGCGGTGAACGCGTCGGGCAGCCGGGCCGACGAGGTGGCGCGATGGCTGCCGCTGGTGCCGGTGGCGCCCGGGTCGCCGTGACCTCGACCGGCAGGGCCCCGGGCCGTTATGACGCCGCTCACCCGGCGGAATATCGCCGGGCGTGTCGTCGCTGCACGGTTTGGCATCGAGGGAGTGTCGGTCGGTAGACTCCGAGAGGTCTCCATCGGCGTTGCCGCCCCGATCAGGATTTCCCCGATCAGAATTTCACCGATCCGCATGTGCAGACAGCACCCAGCCCCAGGGAGTTCGTCGATGACCGAAGAGTCGATAGCCGGCCAGAACCTGCTGGCGCCGACGCCACATGCGCGTCCGGCGGGCGGGCAGATGGACGAACCAGAGAGCGAGCCGCGCGAGGAGTGCGGCGTTTTTGGTGTGTGGGCCCCTGGTGAGGACGTCGCGAAGCTTTCCTATTACGGCTTGTACGCACTGCAGCATCGTGGCCAGGAGGCCGCCGGGATCGCCGTCGGCGACGGATCGCAGGTGCTGGTGTTCAAGGATCTCGGACTCGTCAGTCAGGTCTTCGACGAGCAGACCCTTGCCTCGATGGTGGGGCATGTCGCCATCGGACATTGCCGCTACTCGACGACCGGCTCGACGACCTGGGAGAACTCCCAGCCGATCTTCCGCACCACCGATGCCGGCACCGGGGTGGCACTGGGCCACAACGGCAACCTCGTCAACACCGCCGAACTGGCCGCCCGGGCGCGTGAGGTCGGCATCCGCAGCACTGCGGGGACGTCGGACTCCGATGTGGTCGGCGCCCTGCTCGCCCACGGCGCCGCCGACAGCAGTATCGAACAGGCGGCGATGGAGTTGCTGCCCACCCTGCGCGGTGCGTTCTGCCTCACCTTCATGGACGAGCACACGCTGTATGCGGCGCGCGATCCGCATGGGGTGCGCCCGCTGTGTCTGGGCCGTCTCGATCGCGGCTGGGTGGTCGCCTCGGAGACCGCCGCCCTCGACATCGTCGGCGCCTCCTTCGTCCGCGACATCGAACCCGGTGAGCTGCTGGCCATCGACGCCGACGGCGTCCGCAGTTCCCGCTTCGCCGAGCCCACGCCCCGCGGCTGCGTCTTCGAGTATGTGTATCTCGCCCGTCCGGACAGCGTCATCGGCGGCCGGTCGGTGCATTCCACCCGCGTCGACATCGGCCGTCGGCTGGCCCGTGAACACCCGGCCATCGGCGACCTGGTGATCCCGGTTCCCGAATCGGGGACCCCCGCCGCGGTCGGCTACGCGCAGGAATCGGGGATTCCCTACGGCCAGGGACTGATGAAGAACGCCTATGTGGGACGCACCTTCATTCAGCCCTCGCAGACGATCCGACAACTCGGCATCCGTCTCAAACTCAATCCCCTCAAAGAAGTGATCCGCGGCAAACGTCTTGTCGTCGTTGATGATTCGATCGTTCGCGGTAACACCCAGCGTGCCCTCATCCGCATGCTGCGTGAAGCCGGTGCAGCCGAGGTGCATGTGCGCATCGCGTCGAGCCCGGTGCGGTGGCCGTGTTTCTACGGCATCGACTTCGCCTCGCCTGCCGAACTCATCGCCAACGGCATGGAATCCGAGGAGCACATGGTCGAGGGGGTGCGGCAGGCCATCGGCGCCGATTCCCTTGGCTACATCAGCACCGAGCAGATGATCGCGGCGACGCACCAGCCGGCGTCGGCGCTGTGTGCGGCGTGCTTCGACGGCTACTACCCGATCGAGCTGCCGAAGGAGTCGTCGATGGGCAAGGCGGTGCTCGAACAGATGCTGTCCAATGCCGCTCAGGACGCCAACATCGACCCGTTGACCGCGACCAATGACAACGTCAGCGCCGTGATGCGCCCCTGAGGCACTCGGGTAGCGTGTCATCCGTGAACGAACCGGGTCCGGCCGAGAACATCAACTCCACGTCCGATGGCATGTCCTATGCGGGGGCCGGGGTCAGCATCGATGCCGGCGAGGCCGCAGTCGAGCTGATCGCGCCGCACGCCAAACGCGCCACCCGCTCGGAGGTCCTCGGTGGGCTCGGCGGATTCTCGGGTCTGTTCGCCCTCAAGGGCAATTACCGTGAGCCGGTCCTCGCGGCCGCCAGCGACGGTGTCGGCACGAAGCTCGCCGTCGCACAAGAAATGGGTAAGCACGACACCGTCGGCCAAGACCTCGTCGCCATGTGTGTCGACGATCTGGTCGTGTGTGGTGCCGAACCGCTGTTCCTGCAGGATTACATCGCCATCGGCAAGGTCGTCCCGGAGACGATCGCCGAGATCGTCTCCGGCATTGCCGACGGTTGCGTCATCGCCGGATGCGCGTTGCTCGGCGGGGAGACCGCCGAACACCCCGGGTTGATGCGTGATGACCACTACGACCTGTCGGCGACCGCCGTCGGCGTCGTCGAGGCCGATGCGGTGCTCTCCCCGGACAAGGTCCGGGCTGGTGACTCGGTGATCGCGATGGGCTCGTCGGGCCTGCACTCCAACGGGTATTCGCTGGCGCGCAAGGTGCTGCTCGACTGGGGTCACATGGATCTCGGCGGGGATGTCGAGGAGTTCGGCCGCACCCTCGGCGAGGAGTTGCTCGAACCCACCCGCATCTACGCCCGTGACTGTCTCGCACTGGCCGCCGAGACCGACGTGCGGACGTTCGCACACATCACCGGGGGCGGGCTCGCCGAGAACCTGGCGCGCGTCATTCCGTCCGGTCTGGTCGCCGAGCTCGAGCGCAACACCTGGACTCCCGCACCGATTTTCGCGATGATCGGCCAGCGCGGCCGCGTCGAGCAGTCGGAAATGGAACGCACGTTCAACATGGGTGTCGGAATGGTCGCGGTGGTGGCGCCCGAAGACACCGACCGCGCGCAGGCCGTGCTGACCGCACGCCACGTCGACAATTGGGTGCTGGGCACCATCAAGCGCAATCCGGAAGCCAAGGGCGGAGCGGGCCTGGCCCACCTCGTCGGCGAGCACTCGCGCTTCTGAGTCGTCGGCGAAAGCCGACACCAGAAGACGCGGATTCGACGCCGAAGACCGACCAACGCTCCGGCCGCCGGACGCCCGGTGGTGGGACGTCCGACGGCCGGAGCGGGCACTCGATCTGGTGGAGCCAAGCGTGACGACGCCGGGGCGGTGGCGTCAGGTGTCGGCAGCGAAGAGTGGATGCGTACGCGCTCAGGCGCGACGCCACTCATCCTCTTCGACCAGCTCCTCCACCGGATCCGGGCGGTCTGCCGGATCCGCCGACCCGGACAGTTCGCGCTGCAAGCTGTCGAAGTCGGTTTGGGGAGTGGAGTACTTCAGCTGACGAGCAACCTTCGTCTGCTTTGCTTTAGCCCGGCCGCGGCCCATATGGGACCCCCTCGCACAATGACGGGGCGGCCAAACTGGTGGCGGCCCCGTTCTCTCGGTAGTTGAGTATCTCGTGGGGACCAGTTTAGCGCGCGTTTCACGATTACGCGGACCGCCCCGGCGTTGGCACGCCGAGCAGTGCTGTGGACGCTGTTCGGCCGCCCTCGATCTCAGACCTCGGCGGCGCGGACCAGGTGCCGGCTCGCCTCGCGGCGGACTTTCCCCGGGAGGTCGTCGGCGGCCAGCAGGGCACGCAGCAGCCGCGCATCGGTGCCGGTCAGCAGGTCGCGAACGGTGACGCCGTGCACGGGGCGGTGGATGACGCGGATCTGGTCGCCCGCGCCGACAGTGCCGGGTGTGAGCACCCGGAGATAGGCGCCCACATCGCCGGCCTGCATGAAGCGTTTGACCCATTGCGGCTCGCCGGCCCAGGCGCCGAACGTCCGGCATGGGGTGCGCGGAATCGTGGTTTCCAGGACGAGGCCGCCGGGGGCACGGCCGTCGCCGGAATCGGCGGGCGGCCCGATCTGCCAACGTTCGCCGACCAGTGCGTCGGTGACGGCGAGCCCGTCGACGCGCAGATTCTCACCGAACCACCCGAACGGCAGCTCGCGGCCGAGTTCGTCGGACCATCGGCGCGCCTCGCGCTCGTCGTAGGCGTAGACGGCCTGATCGTGACCGCCGTGGTGGGTGGTGTCACATACGTGGTCGGTGACCAATCCGAGCTCACCGACCCGCACCCGCCCGGTCTGTGGGCGCTTGTCGATGGCACTGATGCCGGCCTTACCGAGGTCGACGTCGGCGTGCACCGAGCAGACGGCGAGGATTCTGCCCAGATCGCTCATCGACTCGTCCGGTCGCCTCACGCACGCCCACGCAGGCGGTCGATGGCGGCACGGCCGGCCTGAACGCGGTCGTCGGAGTCCACCGAGTCCGGATCGATGCGCGCGGCGACCGGACCCTCGTCGGCATCGCCGGCGATGAGGAGCTCGGTGTCGGCGTCGACCCCACGCTTGACGAGGCCCAACGCGATCGGGCCGAGGTCGAAGTGGTCGATGGCCGTCCCGACACGCCCGACGGTGCGGCCACCGGCGGTGATGGGGGTACCCGGTGCCGGGCGGAGATCGGAACTGCCGTCGAGGTGCAGTAGCACCAGTTGCCGCGGCGCCTTGCCGAGATTGTGCACCCGCGCCACCGTCTCCTGGCCGCGGTAGCAGCCCTTGTCGAGGTGGACGGCCCCGAACATCTCGGGCCCGCCGATCCAGCGCGCCTCCTGGGGAATCGTGCGGTCGTCGGTGTCGACGCCCACCCGCGGGCGCGTCGCCGCGACGCGTAGCGCGTCGAACGCCCAGCTGCCGGCCAGGCGGGCACCGGCCTCGACGAGTTGCTCGGTCCATCGCAGCAGCAGCGACTCGGGCACCACGAGATCGACCACCGGCAACGCGGCGTCGCTGTGCGGACCCTCGGACAGTGGCGGCATCATCCGCCAGAAGCCCAGCGGCTCTTCCTCGTGGTGCGATTCGGGCAGGTCGCCGGCCTGATAGGGGACGGCGGCGGGGTCGATCTCGATGAGGTCGGCGATCGGCCCGTGCAGGACGTCGGGACCGATCAGCGTCAGAACCTTGAGGTCGGGTCGTGCCGCGGGGGTCACCTTGGCCCAGAACACCATCTTCGTGAGAAAACCCGCGAGGGCGTCGCCGCGGGCGCCCTCGGTGTCGATCCAGGTGACCTCGTCGAGGTCGGTGAGGACGAAATGATCTTCGACACGGCCGTTGGCGTCGAGGGACAACGACTCGGCGCTCGACCGGTCGGGCAGGCCGGCGACCTGTTGGGAGCAGATCGTGTTCAGCCAGGTGAGGCGTTCGGGGCCGGACAGTTCGATGACCGCACGGTCGCTGCGGTCGACGAGGACGGCGCCGCGGGTGGCGGCCCGCTGCTCACCGAGCGGATCGCCGTAATGCCAGGCCACCGATGATGATTCGGTACCGAGGCCGGTGGCGGTCGGCTCAGACGTGTCGGTCGCCGGGGCGACAACCGCGCCTTCGCCGGAATACCTGGTCAGGATGGGTGAGCGACTCACACGGCGAGTCTACGCGGGCGCACCGCATCCCAGGGGGCTGCCGCGACACCTCCGTTGCACGCCGCGCTGCGCGGCGGTTCACGTCTTAAAGTGGCGTCATGCCGCAGTCCATCCTGGTGTCCCTCGACGGGACCGTCCTCGACCCAGACGCCCCCTTCTTGTGTGCCGATGATCTCGCCGTGGTGCGCGGCGACGGCATCTTCGAGACCTTGCTGATCCGCGACGGCTGGGCGCGCTGTGTCTCGTTGCATCTGCAGCGTCTGGCCCGTAGTGCCGCGATGCTCGAACTGCCCGAGCCCGACGCCGACGAGTGGCGTTTCGCGATCGAGGTCGCGACCGAGGCATGGGTCGAGCGGGCCGGCGAGTCGGCCGAAGGTCTACTGCGCCTTGTGTATTCGCGGGGACGAGAAAGTGCGCCGGCTGGGACGGAGGCGGCGGGCGGGCCGACGGCCTTCCTGACGGTCGGCGCGGTCGCCGACCGTGCTGCCGCGGCTCGCTCGAAGGGGGTGTCGGTGGTGACCCTCGACCGGGGATATTCGATCGACGTCGCCGGTGATGCCCCGTGGCAGCTGCTGGGCGCCAAGACGTTGAGCTACGCGAGCAACATGGCCGCGCTGCGTCATGCCGCCGACAACGGCTACGACGACGTCATCTACACCAGCAGTGAGGGTGCGGTGCTCGAGGGACCGCGTTCGACGGTGGTCGCGGTGATGGGGAAGACGCTCGTCACCCCGCCCGTCGAGATCGGGATTCTGCCCGGTACCACCCAGGTGGCGACGTTCGCGCTGGCCGCCGAGGAGGGATGGGACACCGAGACCCGCATGCTGCGTCCCGCCGACCTGCTGGAGGCGGATTCGGTATGGCTGGTCAGCAGCGTCACCCTCGCGGCACGGGTGACCGCGCTCAACGGCCACCCGCTCACCGCATCGGAGTCGGCGGGGGAGTTCGTCGAGCTGGTCGACCGGGCGGTGTCGGCCGACCGGCCGTAACGGATCTCCGCCGCCGGGATGGCGGGCGTCGCCCGTCTCGGCAGGGGAGAGCCGGACCACACCCGAAAGCCCCGGTGACGGGACTTTTGTCGCTTGTTCGCGTCAGTGAACGCGGGTAGCGTCGTCGATATGGTTACTACATTCCGTAGTAGCCATGTTTCGGCCCAGCCCGTGCCCGCGTCCGGGTACGTCCACGATTCGAGGCGACGTTGAACGCTCTGGATTTGTCCCGGTGGCAGTTCGGTATCACCACCGTCTATCACTTCCTTTTCGTGCCGCTGACCATCGGCCTGGCCCCGATGATCGCGATCATGCAGACCGTCTGGCACCGGACCGGTAACGAGCAGTGGCTACGCGCCACCAAATTCTTCGGGAAGCTGTTCCTCATCAACTTCGCGCTGGGCGTCGCCACCGGCATCGTCCAGGAGTTCCAGTTCGGGATGAACTGGAGCGAATACAGCCGCTACGTCGCCGACGTGTTCGGCGCCCCGCTCGCGCTCGAGGGGCTCGTCGCCTTCTTCCTCGAGTCGACGTTCCTGGGTTTGTGGATCTTCGGCTGGTCGCGACTCCCGCGCCGGGTCCACCTGGCCACCATCTGGCTGGTCGCGATCGGCGTCACCGCCTCGGCGTACTTCATCATCGCCGCCAATTCGTTCATGCAGCACCCGGTCGGCGTCAGATGGGACGAGACGCGCAACCGCCCGGCCATGAACGACTTCTGGGCGGTCATCACCAACAACACGACACTCGCGGCCTTCCCGCATGTGATCGCCGGTTCCTGGCTGACCGCGGGAACCTTCGTCGCCGGGATCGGTATCTGGTGGATGTCGCGAAACATGTGGCGCGCCAAGAAATTGCGCGAGGTCATCGACAACGTCGGGACGCAGGAGCCGGGTGCCGAGCCGGCCGACCGTATCGATTCGGGCCTGCCGAAAACCACCTCACCCAGCCAGATCGACGCCACCCCGGAGGATCTCGAGCGCGATGCGCACCGGCTCTGGCGACCGGTGACCCGGTTCGCGTGCTGGGTGACGATCGTGTCCGGCGTACTGCTGCTGATCACTGGGGACGTCCAGGCGGAGATCATGTTCAAACAGCAGCCGATGAAGATGGCCTCGGCGGAATCGTTGTGCGACACCGCGACCAATGCCGGGTTCTCGGTCCTGTCGATCGGCCGGCAGAACAATTGCGACCACATCGATCACCTCGTCGAGATCCCCGGCATGCTCTCCTTCCTGGCGTCGCACCGGTTCGGTGAGACGCTGCAGGGCGTGAACCAGCTGCAGAAGCAGTACCAGGAAGCCCTGAACATGCCGGGCCAGAACTTCGCCCCCAATCTGTTCGTCACCTACTGGGGCTTCCGCGCCATGATCACCTGGGCGCTGGGCTCGGTCGTCGTGGCCTTCGGCGGACTGTGGCTGACCAGACGCAAGCGGGTGGTCGAATCCAGACGCCTGGGCCTGTTGGCCCTGTGGCTGATCCCGACGCCGTTCCTGGCCAATGCATCCGGCTGGATCTTCACCGAGATGGGCCGGCAGCCGTGGGTGGTCGCGCCCAACTGGGAGGACAACCTGGACCCGCTCCGGATACACATGCTGGTGCAGAACGGTGTCTCCAACCACACCCCGCCCATCCTGTGGGTCAGCCTGATCGGCTTCACCCTGATCTATGGCGGACTCGGCGTGATCTGGTTCCTGCTGCAACGACGGTATTGCATCGAGGGTCCGTCCGGCTACGACCACATAGCTCCGGAGGTGGAGTCCGACGACTCCGATTCCGATGAGCCCAAGCAGCTTTCGTTCGCGTACTGAGGAGTGGACACATGGCTCTGGAAAACTTCTGGTTCATCGTCGTCGCCTTCCTCTTCGTGGGCTACTTCGTCCTCGAGGGCTTCGACTTCGGCGTCGGGATGCTCATGCCGTTCCTCGGCGCGAGCCACACCGGCGGCGACGAGTCGGTCTCGCCGCAGGACGACGCCGCCGACCCCGACAAGCGTCGGCGCGTGCTGCTCAACACGATCGGCCCCGTGTGGGACGGCAACGAGGTGTGGCTGATCACCGCGGGCGGTGCGCTGTTCGCGGCGTTCGGTGGTTGGTACGCAACGATGTTCAGTGCTTTCTACCTGCCGCTGTACCTCATCCTGGTCGGGCTGATCGTGCGCGTCGTCGCCATCGAATGGCGCAGCAAGATCAACACGGTGCGCTGGCGGACGTGGTGCGACGTGGGTATCGGTCTGGGGTCGTGGATTCCCGCGATCCTGTGGGGTGTGGCCTTCGCCAATGTGGTGCGCGGTCTGCCGATCGATGCGCAACACCAATACACGGGCGGCTTTTTCAATCTGCTCACTCCCTACGCGCTGCTCGGTGGAGCGACCACCTTGCTGGCGTTCTTGACCCACGGCGCAGTGTTCCTGGGGCTCAAGACCGCCGGCGTGATCCAGCAGGACGCGATGCGATACGCCAAGGTCCTCGCGATCCCGACGCTGGTGGTCGCCGCGGCGTTCCTGCTGTGGACGCAATTCGCCTACGGCAACGCGTGGACCTGGATTCCGGTGGTGATCGCCGCCGTCGCCGCGGTCGTGATGGTGGTGGCGACCCAGATGCAGCGGGAGGGCCTCGCGTTCGTGGCGAACTGCATCGCGATCGCCGCCACCGTATCCACCTTGTTCGCGGTGTTGTTCCCGAATGTCCTTCCGTCGAGCACGGATTCGGCATACAACCTGACCATCGCGAACACCTCGTCCAGTAGTTACACCCTGACCGTCATGACCATCGCCGCGGTCATCATGACGCCGGTGGTCATCGCGTATCAGGCCTGGACCTACTGGGTGTTCCGCAAGCGGATCAGCATCGAACAGATCCCGATGCCTGCGGGACTGTCGTCGCTGAAGGCGTGGCAGTAGCCGCCGGCGTGACGCGCCGGGCCGGCCCGCCGATCGATCCCCGGCTGCTGCGGTACTCACGCGTCACCCGGCGTTACGTGGTGGTGACCGCGATACTCGCCGCGGTGACCACCGTCGCGGTGATCGTCATCGCGGCGATGACGGCCTCGGTACTCTCCGAGCTCGTCACCGATCCGTCGCGACGCAGCCTGGCCGCGCAGTCGGGACACCTGTGGATACTGCTGGGCGTGTTGGTGGTTCGGGTGATCGCGTCGTTCGGACACGATCGGTATGCGCACCGGGCATCGGCGTCGGCGATCGCCGAACTGCGCGCCCAGGCGCTCGACGCCCTCACCGACCCCGACCGGACGCCGCCGCGCGAGTTGGTGCGTCGCCGCGAACATGCGACGACGGTGCTGCTACGCGGGCTCGGCGCACTGGGTCCGTACCTATCCGGATATTTGCCCGCCCTGATCGTGACGGTGCTGGTCACCCCGACGGTGCTCGCCGTCGTCGCCGTCACCGACTGGCCGTCGGCGGTGATCATCGTGATCACGCTGCCCCTGATCCCGCTGTTCATGATCCTCATCGGCAAGATGACGCGCGAACGCACGCAGCGCAAACTCGCGACGTTGAGCCGGCTGAGTGCACAGCTGCTCGACCTGGTGGCGGGGTTGCCGACGCTGCGCGCGCTCAATCGCGCACGCGCACCCGCACGGCAGGTCGCCGACCTGGGGCAGGCGCACCGGCGGAGTTCGATGTCGTCGCTACGGGTGGCGTTCCTCTCGGGTGGGGTGCTGGAATTCCTGGCGACCATCAGTGTGGCGCTGGTCGCCGTCGGCATCGGCCTGCGCCTGGTGACCGGCGAGATGTCCTTGTACGCAGGCATTCTCGCGCTCATCCTGGCGCCGGAGGCCTATTTGCCGTTGCGTCAGGTCGGCGCGCAGTTCCACAATTCCACCGATGGGATGGCCGCCGCCGCCGAGGTCATCGATCTCATCGAAACCGGCACGGGCCCGACGGCGGGCGCACGGTCGCGCACCTGCACCGTGGCCGGCGAACCGATCCGACTACTCGACGTGGGTGTCCACGGGCGGGACGGCTGGGCGCCGTACGAGTTGTCGGCGACTGCTGACCCGGCTGCGCTGACTGTGCTCACCGGACCCAACGGGTCGGGCAAGTCGACCGCCATCGCCGCGATCCTCGGGCTCGTCGCCCCGGACGAGGGGTCGGTGCTCGTCGGCTCGATCTCGGTGGCCGAACTCGATCCGGCCGCCTACCACGAGCAGGTGGCGTGGCTGCCGCAACAGCCGGTTGTGGTGCCCGGCACCGTCGCCGACAATCTCGCCGTGTTCGGTGCGCTGGATTCGGAGGCGCTCGCGCGTGCTTCGGCGGCAACGGGTTTCGACGCAGTGCTCGCGTCACTTCCCGATGGCAGCGCCACGGTGCTCGGCGGCGGGGGAGTGGGCCTGTCGGCGGGGCAGCGGCAGCGGCTCGCGCTCACGCGCGTGCTGGCGTCGCCGTCGCCGCTGTTGTTGCTCGACGAGCCGACCGCACATCTCGACGCGGCGAGCGAGGCGTCGGTGCTCTCCGCACTGGCGGACCGCGCGCACGCCGGCGATACCGTCGTCGTCGTCGCACACCGCGCGGTGGCCCGCGCGTACGCCGACCGGGTGATCGAGCTACCGGAGGTGGCCGGTGTCCGCTGAACCCGACCCACTGATTCGCGCGCTGGGTTTCCTCGGACTGCGCACCCGGCCACTGCTGCAGTCACTGCTGCTCGGGGTGGCCGGGGCGCTCTCGGCGCTCGGACTCGCGGCGCTCTCGGCGTGGCTGATCACTCGGGCCTGGCAGATGCCGCCGGTGCTGTATCTGTCGGTGGCGATCACTGCCGTTCGGGCACTGGGTATCTCGCGCGGACTGTTCCGATACTTGGAGCGGCTGGCCACCCACGACCTCGCGCTCGGCGCGATGGCGAGTGCACGGGAACGTGTGTATGTGGCCCTGGCGTCGGGCTCGCCGGCCTATTCGGTGACGCTGCGCCGCGGGGATCTGCTGACCCGGACCGGTGACGACGTCGACGAGATCGGGAACGCGTTGATCCGCGGATTCGTGCCGATCGGGGTCGGATTGACCACGTCGGTGGCGGCGGTGGCGATCATGGCGACGGTGTCGGGTTGGGCAGCTCTCGTGCTCGCGATCGCGTTGATCGTTTCCGGGGTCGTGGCCCCGTGGCTGGCGGCGCGGGGATCCGAGCGGGCCATCACCGATGGTGCCGCGGCAGGCAACCGGTCCGCGGAGGCCACCACCACCGCATTGTGGCATGCACCCGAACTGGTTGTCGCCGGGCGACGTGGCAGCGTGCTGGCGGAGGCCCGGCGCGCCGATGCCGATGCGATCGCCGCCGCCGACCGCGGTGAACGTGTGCAGGCCCTGGCCGCCGCGGCCACCCCGTTGTCGATGGGGGCGTCACTCGTCGCCGCCGCTCTGATCGGGATCGGGCTGGCATCCGACGTCGGTGGTTCGCTCGCGGACGTGTCGAGTAGCTCCGGGCTGCTGACCCCGATGGTGCTCGGCGTGCTGATCCTGTTGCCGCTGTCGTCATTCGAGTCGACGGCGCCGCTGACCGAGGCGGGCATCGCGCTCGAACGCAGTCGGCAGAGCGCAGCGCGGGTGATGGCGCTCGTCGACGCCGCACGTTCCGGCCGGGAACCGATGTCGGACAAGGTGATTGCCGATTCGGCGATCGACGACGTCGTGGTCCATCCCGGTGCGGCGACGCTGCGGCTCGACGCGCTGCGCTGGGGGTGGCCGGAGAGTGCGGTGCTCGGCCCGGACGCCGGTCTGACCCAGACGTTGCCACCGGGCTCCCGGCTGGCCGTCGTCGGACCCAGCGGAATCGGCAAGTCGACGTTGCTGCTGACGATGGCGGGGCTGCTCGACGCGCGCAGCGGCCGGGTGACCACCGTCGACGAGGATGGTGCCGGGATCGATGTGCGCGCTGCGACCTGCTATTTCGCCGAGGAAGCGCACATCTTCTCCACCTCGCTGGCGGAGAATCTGCGGGTGGCCCGCGGCGACGTGACGCTCGAGGAGATGACCGCGTCGCTGTCCGCGGTGGGCCTGTCCGATTGGGTGGCCGAACTACCGGCGGGACTCGACACCGAGCTCACCGGTGGTTCGGAAGCACTCAGCGGCGGGCAGCGCCGCCGCGTGCTGCTCGCGCGTGCACTGGTGCATCGCGCACCGGTCGTCCTGCTCGACGAGCCGACCGAACACCTCGATGCCGCCGACGCGGCCCGGCTCCTCGACCGGCTACTCGACCCGTCGTCGGGGCTCTTCGGTCCCGACCGCACCGTCGTGGTCGTCACCCACCAATTGCCAGCGCATCCGCCCCGGTCCACCTCGGTCGTCGACCTCGGCGCGGGCCCGGCGTGAGAGTCGGCAGGGCGGTCGGAAATTGCGTTGCCGGACTTCGGAACGCGGCGTAGTTTCGTCGGTACACACGGAAGGAGGTGGTCCGAAGTTGATTGGCAAACGGACATGTGAGGTGACCATCCGCTGACGCGGAGATCCATCTGATATCCACTGATCGATCCACCGTATCGGCGAATACCAGTTGGTCACCCGACCCCCGCACCCGACCTGGTCCGGTCGACCGGCCCGAGCACTCGGGCGGTGCGGGGGTCGCTTCATGTGCGGCCCCGTTTCTACCCGCTTCGTGTGCGTCCTACTCAGGCAACGTTCAGGTAGTGCGCTACTCGTGTTCCGGCGGTGCTGACGACGTGGACTGATACCAGGCATCAGCACACGGACACAGGAGCCATCATGAACAGCCGCGTGAGCACCACTCTCACCGCAGTGGCCACCCGCGAATTCGACGTACCGCTCGCCCGGCCGTCCCGGTTCCTGTCTCCGGGCGACTGCGACTGGACCGACGACGGCGCAGGCAACTGGCTCGCCGGCTATGCGGGCGGGTTGTGCTATTCGCTGACGCCGCGGCGTGCGGATTCGCACCTGACCCTGCACAATCGCGGAGGCCGCGATCTGGCGGTGCTCTCGATTCCCGGGTTCGCCGGAACATCGGGCGCGCGATTCACGATGTTGCCGAGCGGAACGTCGGCGGCATTGCCGGACAACGAGTTCCACATCCTGCAGGGCGAGCGCCGCGGTGGACGGCCGGTCGTCGTCGGGCAGATCGTCGACGACGGCGAGCCGTGCGTCCTCGTGCATCCACCGCGAGCCGACGAGGTCGACTGGTCGCAGATGCCGGGTGCCGACGAGTTCTGGACGCCCTACTCGCCCGCGCCGACGAGCGAGGTGAGCCGATCCGGCGTGAACCCCTCGGGGGCAGGCTCCCGCAGCGCCCGCGGTCCGCGCAGCGCCGCAGACGCAGGTGTCTTCTGCGAGAGCGTCCACGGAATGGCCGTGGTGCACAATCGCGGGGAGCGGCGCATCGCCGTGTTGATGACCGGACTCGGCGGCGCCTTCGACCTCGTCGTCGCGCTTCCCGGGGAATCGATTCCGATCCCGGCGGGAGCGGGTATCCACTACGTGCAGGCGGCTCGGGAAGCCGGGCGGCCGGTCGTCGTCGACGTCATCCACGTACGCCGCTGATGTGTATGACGTTTCCTCCGGAATCCGGGCAAAACGTCATACTGATCGGCCCTCCGGGTGGGCCGGAGGGATTGCCGGTAGCGTATGCGCGGTGACCGAACCGGGGACCCCTTATCCGAATCCGTATCCGCAGCAGCAGTACCCCCTCCCACAGGGGGTTCCGCCGGCCGGGCAGCCGTGGGGTGGCGTCGGGTACCCGGGCGGCTACGGGATGCCCGGTGCCTACGGTGCCGCACCGTACGTGCCGGCCCCGAAGCCGCCGCTGCGACACGTTGCGCTGACAAGGACGTTCGCTGCGTGCACGATGCTCGCGTGGTTGCTGATCATGCTTTTCGGCTTCCTCACCTTCGCGACGGTGACCCGCATCGGTGCGGGTGACTCCACCTTCAGCGGTTGGGGCCACTGGACGTCGCAGGGTGAGGGGCTGCCGCTCATCGGCGGCGCCGAGGCGGTCATCTTCCCGGGTGTGCTGCTGCCCCTGCTCATCCTGTTCCCGACGCTGCTGTCGTCGATCCTCATCCTGTGCAACGTCGCCCGGCGCGGGTTCGCGGTGGTGAACATGGTGTTCGGGATCATCGGTGCGGGCGTTGCGACGGCGGCGGTCGTCGATCCGTCGCTGGTGGTCGCCACCTTCGACGATCGGTCGTCGCAGTACGTCGATGCCCACTACACGTTCTCGGCCGGACCGTCGGCGATCCTGAACGTCGTGCTCGGCGTCGCGGTCGTGCTGCTGGCGATCGGTGGAATCATCTGGGGCGGCAAGGCCCCGGTGCCGGTCCCCGCGTACACACAGCCCGCCTACCCCGAACCTGTCTACCCCCAGCCCGGTTACGCACAGCCCGGCTACGCACCGCCTTCGGTGTGAGGGGCGGGGGCCGCAACGTTCGAGATCGGCAGCTCAGCCGACGTACCGACGCAGCTTGGCCGAGAGTCGTGGGGTGAGGTCGCCCTCGGCGTCGACTCGCTCTTCGACGTAGGCGAGGTCACCGTCGGGCACGACCCCGTACAGACGCTTGGCGCCGCCGGTGTGCTTGCCGGATTCGGTGCGGATGACGACGTCGGTGGTGAGGTTCCAGGACGTCTGGTTGAGCGGGCGGCCGTAGTACAACTCGATCGAACCCTCGGCGTGCGCCAGGAGCAGTTCGATGGCGTCGTCGTCGCCGATGCGCCAGAAACCGGACTCCCGCTGATCGGGGCGGAGGTAGGTGCCGTCTTCGTCGATGACCCAGGAACGCGCTTCCCAGTTGAGGAAGTTCTGGCCGTCATGGCTGACGACGATCTGCTGGGCGAAGTGGTAGTCGGCGCCGCTGACCGGATCGTGGCCCTCGCCCTCGCCGCGCCACACCCCGACCATCGGCAGCAATGCCAGCAGGCCCGGATGGAGGTCGGCGCCGAGGCGCAGGTTGGCCGTGTCGGCGGGCAACGGCAGATCGTCCCATGACGGGGTGTTGCGTTCGCGACTGCCGGACTCGGCTGCTCTGGACTCGGCCTCGGAGATCGCCTCGTCGCCCGAACGCAGCGGCACCGATACGCCATCGGCGTCGGGTTGCCCGTCGGGTGGCAGGGTCACGATTCGTCGTTGACCAGGCGGTAGATGACGTACAGCGCGAACCACACGATCAACAGCGAGGCAAGACCCAGCAGGATTTCGAAGAAGAGGACCACGCGTCGGAGTTTACCCCCCGACATGTACCCGGACGTCGCCGGACCTGCCGAGTGACGCACGGATCACGCCCGACGAAAGACACCCCGGCACGAGCACGAGGGCCCGGCCACCGCGTGGGTGGCCGGGCCCTCGGGCCGTGCAGGGGGAACTACTTGCTGACGGTGATGTCGTGCGTGTGCACGCCCGGTCCGTCGGGGCTGACGGTGACGTCGCCGTTGCCGACCGAGCTCAGCGCACGCAGCGTCCACGTGCCGGGCGCGGCGAAGAAGCGGAAGTCGCCGGTCGGGCTGGCGACGACCTCGGCCGTGAACTCGCCGGTGTTGTCGAGCAGCCGGACGAAAGCACCGGCGACCGGGCTACCGGAGTTGTCGGTGACCTGTCCGGTCAGGACGGTCTCCTTCTCGACGTCGACGCCCGCGGGCAGCTTCTGTCCTTGTTTGGGTGCAGCGCACATGATTACTTACCTTCTCCCAATTCGACCGGAACACCGACGAGTGAGCCGTATTCGGTCCAGCTGCCGTCGTAGTTCTTGACGTTGTTGTGGCCCAGCAGCTCCTGCAGAACGAACCAGGTGTGGCTGGAACGCTCGCCGATGCGGCAGTAGGCGATGGTCTCCTTGTCGCCGTCGAGGCCGGCCTCCTTGTAGAGCTCGGCGAGGTCCGCGTCGCTCTTGAAGGTGCCGTCCTCGTTGGCGGCCTTGCTCCACGGCACGTTGATGGCGCTGGGGATGTGGCCGGGACGCTGGCTCTGCTCCTGCGGCAGGTGGGCCGGCGCGAGGATCTTGCCCGAGAACTCGTCCGGGCTGCGCACGTCGACGAGGTTCTTGACGCCGATGGCGTCGACGATCTCGTCGCGGAAGGCGCGGATCGAGTTGTCCGGGTCGGCGGCCTTGTATTCGGTGGCCGGGCGGCTCACGGTCTCGGTCGAGAGCGGCCGGCCGTCGAGCTCCCACTTCTTGCGGCCACCGTCGAGCAGCTTCACGTCCTGGTGGCCGTACAGCTTGAAGTACCAGTAGGCGTAGGCGGCGAACCAGTTGTTGTTGCCGCCGTAGAGAACGACGGTGTCGTCATTGGCGATGCCGCGCTCGGAGAGCAGCTTGGAGAACTGCTCGCGATCGACGAAGTCGCGGCGGACCGGATCCTGCAGGTCGGTCTTCCAGTCGAGCTTGACCGCGCCCTCGATGTGGCCGCCGTCGTAGGCGCTGGTGTCCTCGTCGACCTCGACGAAGACGACCTTGTCGGTGTGCAGGTTCTGCTCAGCCCAATCAGCGCTGACCAGGACGTCGGAACGTGCCATGGGTATTCCTCCCGTAGATGTGGGTATCGGCTTGTGGAGATGGAAAACGGTGTAGATCGAAACAGCGATGAAGGCGTCGGCGTCGAATATGCGATGACTTCGGCAGATGATGACGGACGGGAGCAGACGCGGCGGGCGGCGCCGTCATGGGAGATGCGCCTGCACCTGGGACCGGCATCGGGTGAACGTGCCCGCGCGGCGGGACGATCACATCGTCTGGCGACAGCAACAGTCGGCGACGCGACAGAAGTCGATCGCCCGGCGGCGGGTGAGCATCAACTCACGGCGCTGTTGCATGCCCACGAGGGTACAACAGCGATCGCCGTCGACCACAAGCGCGTCCCCGGCGTGCAGGGGTTGTGATCGGTGCGGTCAGAAACGCTCGGGCTGCAGGTCACGCTGCCCGGACTCGGCGGTCAGCAGCACGTCGCTGCCCGAACTGTGGGCGCCGGTGGCCGGGAGGTCCCACGGCATGGGCAGCGGGGGCAACGTGGTGGTGAATCGGGCCAGGACGGCGTTGCGCAGGGACTGCTTGTCGTTGCCGTCGAGTGCCGGTGAGCTGACGTGCTTTTCGGGTCCGGTGTAGAAGCCGGTGGCCTGCAGATGCAGCCGGCCCGCGCGCACCGACAGGTCGACGGTGACGCTCACCTTGGTCCGGGGGCCGGGGTAGGCCGAGGCCGACGGCGCGCGCTCGGGCGCGGGACCCCGGCCGGTCGGTGGCGCGGAGTCGGGCGGCAGCGCGACCGTGCCGGTGAGCACGACGCCGGAGGTGCGTTCGAGGTTGCCGAACTGCGGACCGCCGCCACCCACGCGGTCGGGCGTCGCCGGGGTGTTGACGGTGAGGTCCACGATGCCGAGCATCCGACCCAGATTCACCGAGTTGAGTAGCGTGTATGCGGTGACCGACGTCGTCCGCAGGGTGTCGGTGGGGCTGATGCGGAAGCCGTCGGGGACGGTGAAGGAGCCCAGCGATGCCCCGAGTTCGGCGAAGCAGTCGCCCATGGCCGGGTAGGAGCAACCGTTGATCGGTACCCCGCGCGCGGTGATCGTGGCCGCACCGAAGGCGCCCGACGAGGCGTGGGTGATGAAGGGAAAGCCGCCGAGGGTCACCTCGGGCGGATAGGTGATGCCGGGCGCGCTTGCGAGCGACGCCGAGAGGCGGTGTTCGCTGCGGCTCGCGGCGACCACGTCGGCAACGATCCCGAGGACACACACGACGACCACGATCCCCACGGCCACCAGGGCGGCCCGGCGGAGCGCGAAGCGGGAGCGTATGTGGGGTGCTGCGTCCGAGGTCACGCCCTCCGAGTCTGCCTTGTTAACAGTCGAGCGTGACATTGCGGCTATTCTGTCATCTGTCGCGCACATGTTGGTAAGGCGGAGTAAACAAGTCTCACCGGCGCGATCGGTCGATCGCCTCAACGTCGAGGTGGCCGGGAACGGGGTCGAATAATCCCCGAGGCCCCTGCCTCGGGACGTCAGGTGCGCGAGGCACGACGAGGAAGATCGGAGTATTGCGTGGATCTCCTGTTGTTGACCGCCGACCCCAATCCGGAGTCGGTGTTGCCGTCATTATCGCTGCTGGCGCACACCGTGCGGGTGGCGCCGACAGAGGTGTCGTCGCTGATGGAGGCGGGCAACGCGGACGTCGCCATCGTCGACGCCCGCACCGATCTGGCCGCGGCCCGCGGGCTGTGCCGGCTGCTCGGCAGCACAGGTTCGGCGGTTCCGGTGGCTGCGGTGCTGACCGAGGGGGGTCTGGTAGCGGTGAATGCGGACTGGGGGCTCGACGAGTTCCTGCTGCCCGCCACCGGCCCGGCCGAGCTCGATGCGCGCCTGCGTCTGCTGATCGTGCGCACGCGTGGGGTCAGTACCGAAGAAGCGTCGGGCAAGGTCACCCTCGGCGAGCTCGTGATCGACGAGGGCACCTACACCGCCCGCCTGCGGGGCCGGCCCCTGGACCTGACCTACAAAGAGTTCGAACTCCTGAAGTATTTGGCGCAGAACGCCGGTCGCGTCTTCACCCGCGCCCAGCTCTTGCAGGAGGTGTGGGGTTACGACTTCTTCGGCGGTACCCGAACGGTCGACGTCCACGTCCGGCGGCTGCGTGCAAAACTCGGCAGTGACCATGAATCGCTGATCGGCACCGTGCGCAACGTCGGTTACAAGGCGGTGCGGCCGACACGGGGACGATCGGCATCGGCCGAGGACACCGCAGACGAGGGCGATGGCGCCGTCGACGAGGTGGCCGCCGATCTCGGCGGGCCCGCCGCCAAGGTCGATCCCTTCGATGAGGAGTTCAGTGCACCCTGAGCCCGCCGGCGCCGCATCCGAGAGCACCGAACCGGTTTTGTGCGACTCGCTGTCCCCGGAGCTGGCGGCGCACGCACATCGACTGATCTCGGCGGCCACCGACAACGACGGGGTGGATCCGCTATCGGAGCAGGCCGTTCTCGCGATCGACGATCGAAGCATGCCGGTGCGCCATGTGGTCTCCGCTGCCGGGTACGCCAACATCCGGCCCGGCCGCGACGATGAACCCGCCACGATCGAGGCCGTCGTCGATCCCGGCCGGCGCCGCCGCGGACACGGCCGGGCCCTGCTGGAGGCGGCATTCGGTGCCGGGGCGCAACTGGCGGGCGGCCCGGCCGGTACGTCATCGGACCGCGTACGTGCCTGGGCCCATGGAGACCTCGCCGGTGCGCAGGCGCTGGCCGCATCCCTGGGGTTGAGGAGGCGCCGGGAACTGTTGCAGTTGCGGCGAACTGGTGGCGCCGTCGGACTCGACCCACTGGTGATACCCGACGACATCGAATTGCGAAACTACGCAGGGCCTTCCGATGACGCGGAGATCCTGCGCGTCAACAATGCCGCATTCGCCTGGCACCCAGAGCAAGGCGGCTGGGCGCCCGAGCAGATCACCGAACGCGTCGGATCCGACTGGTTCGACCCGGCCGGGCTGTTCCTGGCGTTCGATGCCACCCCTGGTGCCAGCCCTGATGCCGATGAGTCAAAGGGCCGCCCGCTCTTGGGTTTTCACTGGACCAAGAAGCAGGGGCCGGGACTCGGCGAGGTCTACATCGTCGGAGTCGACCCCGCCGCGCAGGGCCGCGGACTCGGACGTCTGCTGACGCTTGCGGGCCTGCACTACTTCGCCGACCGGGGCATCGACGAGGTACTGCTCTACGTCGAGGGCGACAACACCGCGGCCCTGCACACCTATGAGCGGCTCGGCTTCACGCGCCACGCCATCGACGTCGCCTACGGCTGAGCGGGCTGTCGCAGGTCATCGCGGCCGGCGGACGTTTCCGAAGTGTCCGAGTCGTCCAATTCATCTCTCGTTCACCTTTCGTGGGGGAACCGTCCACCACTGCCCCCTATGGTCGGTCCGACCGGGCAGAGTCGCTTGGCGGGACTGCCGTGTTCTGATGCTGGAGGAACCAGAAGTGAAATTCAGTCGTACAGGTGCCGTTGCCGCCGTGCTGGCGGCCGGCTCGGGCCTCGTTCTCGGTGCGTGTAGCAGTAACGCGGACAAGGGAGACACAAGCGCGGCACCCGCCTCGGCCGTGTCGAATATCACGTGTGCCGGCAAGCAGTCGCTCAAGGCGAGCGGCTCGACGGCGCAGGCCAACGCGATGAAGATCTTCTCGACATCATTGGCCAAGACCTGCCCGGGATTCGAGCTCGCCTACGGCGGCGGCGGGTCGGGTCAGGGCGTATCCGACTTCACCCAGGGCCTCACCGACTTCGGCGGCTCGGATTCCCCGCTGAAGGACGCCGAGATCCAGAACGCCGCGAAGCGCTGCAACGGCTCCGAGGCATGGCAGCTGCCGCTGGTCTTCGGTCCGATCGCGGTCACCTACAACGTCGACGGGGTCACCGATCTCGCACTCTCCGGCCCGACTCTCGCCAAGATCTTCAGTGGCGCGGCCAAGACGTGGAACGACCCGGCGATCGCCGCCGACAACCCGGGTAAGACCCTGCCGGCCACGCCGATCAGCGTCATCTACCGTGCCGATCAGTCCGGCACCACCGACAACTTCCAGAAGTACCTGACCGCCGCCGGCGGATGGACCAAGGGTGTTGGCAAGACCTTCAACGGCGGCGTCGGTGAGGGCAAGCAGGGTAACCCCGGAGTGGGTGCGGCCGTGAAGCCGACGCCGGGCTCCATCGCTTACGTAGAGTGGGCGTACGCGCAGTCCAACACTCTGCCGATGGCCAAGATCATCACCGACAAGGACCCCAGCGGGGTGGCGCTGAACGCACAGACGGGCGGCAAGACGATCGAGTCCGCGACGTTGAAGAACGGGCCGGACAACCACAACATGGTGATCGACACCTCGTCGTTCTACAAGCCCTCCGCCGCGGGCGCTTACCCGATCGTTCTGGCAACATATTCGATTGTCTGCTCGAAGTACTCGGATTCGTCGCTCGGCCAGGGTGTCAAGACCTTCCTCTCCGTGGCATCTGCCCCGCAGAACCAGGGTCAGGAACTGATCAACGCCGGATACATCCCGCTGCCGGGCGACTTCCAGCAGAAGCTGCAGTCGTCGATCAACGCGATTCAGTGATCCACCCGATCCGGTGATCGACGAAGAACCCCCGAAGCTAGGCGATAAGAGTTATGTCAGTGGATGACACCACCGGAACGGGCCGGGGTCGGACGGGAACGCCGTCCGGCTCCGGCGCGCAGCCGCCCGAAGTGCCCAGTCAGTTGCCGCCCGACGAGGAACGGCAACTCGACGAGCACCTTCACCCGGGTCTGCGCAACCACCGGGGTGCCATCGGCGACCGCGTCTTCTCCTACCTCGCCCGGGGAACGGGGTTCTTGGTCATCGTCCTGATCGCCGGCATCGGCATCTCCCTGATCTTCGATGCCATCCCGGCGATCACGGCCAATCACGCCAACTTCCTGTTCTCCTCGGAGTGGAAGGTGGCGGCGTCGGACTTCGACGCAGGCACCGTGCGCTTCGGTGTCTGGGAATTGTTCCGCGCGACGGTCTTGACGTCGGTCTTC
The DNA here is from genome assembly GCF_049847065.1 of Gordonia sp. DT219. Taxonomy (NCBI): domain Bacteria; kingdom Bacillati; phylum Actinomycetota; class Actinomycetes; order Mycobacteriales; family Gordoniaceae; genus Gordonia; species Gordonia sp. DT219. The sequence goes on from NZ_JBNCNR010000027.1 coordinate 37,130, forward strand.
GCGCTGGTCCTCGCAACACCCGTCGCCATCGGGATCGCGGTGTTCCTGGTGGAGTACGCGCCGCGGCGGATCTCGCGGCCGCTGGGCGGGGCCATCGACCTGCTTGCCGCGGTGCCGTCGATCATCTTCGGCCTGTGGGGTATCTACATTCTCGCGCCGGTCATCGCGCCCGTCGCCGATTGGATCAACAGCACCTTCGGCTGGTTCTTCCTCTTCGGGTCGGGCAGCACGTCGGTGGCCGGGGGCGGCACCATCTTCACCGCCGGCATCGTGCTGGCGATCATGATGCTGCCGATCATCACCTCCATCACGCGAGAGGTGTTGCGCCAGACGCCGAGCGGGCAGAAGGAAGCCGCTCTTGCGCTCGGCGCGACCAAATGGGAGGTCATCCGGATGACCTCGTTCCCGTACGGGCGCTCCGGCATGATCGCCGCGGCGATGCTCGCCCTGGGGCGCGCGCTCGGCGAGACCATCGCGGTGATGATCATTCTCAGTTCGGCCGTCGGCCGTCTGCACTGGTCGCTGTTCGAGGGCGGTGACACGTTCGCCTCGAAGATCGCCCGTGATGTCGGTGAGTTCGTCGGCAGCCGCGACACGCAGAGCGCCTACATCGCGGCCGGCCTGGTGCTGTTCATCCTGACATTCGTGGTCAATGCGATCGCCCGATCGGTCGCCGGTGGAAAGGTGAACGGATGAGCATCAGGCTCGATGCAAGCCCCGGCGGCGGACCCGTCAAACAATCCGGCTCTGCCTTCCGCCCCGTCTCGGCGAGTCGCCGCATCCGCAACAATGCCGCCCGGGCGATCTTTGTGATCTGCTTCGTGCTCGGAGTGATACCGCTGGTGTGGCTGCTGTGGACGGTCGTCTCGAACGGGTTCGGTGCACTCACCGATCCCCACTGGTGGTTCGGTGACGCGTACGGCATCGACACCACCACGCAATTCGGCGCGGGCGCCGCACCGGCCATCGTGGGGTCGATCATCCAGGCGTTCCTCGCCGCGATCATCTCGGTGCCCATCGCCGTGCTGACCGCTGTCATGTTGGTCGAATATCCCACGTCGAAGCTGGTCAAGCCGGTGAGCTTCATGGTCGACATCCTCGCCGGCGTGCCGTCGATCGTGGCGACGCTGTTCATCTTCACGGTGTTCGTCATCGGACTGTCGATGGGGCAGAGCGCATTCATGGTGAGCCTCGCGCTCATCCTGCTGATGATCCCCATCGTCGTACGGTCCACCGAGGAGATGTTGAAACTCGTTCCCGACGAGCTGCGTGAGGCGTCCTATGCGCTGGGCATCTCCAAATGGAAGACGATCCTGCGCGTCGTCATCCCGACCGCGCTGTCGGGCATGATCTCGGGCATCGTTCTCGCGATCGCCCGGGTGATGGGTGAGACCGCTCCCGTGCTGATCCTCGCCGGTCCGGCCAGTTCGCTGGTCAAGACCAATCCGTTCGAGGGCGGGATGAACTCGCTGCCGCTGTTCATCAAGGACATGTGGTCGGCCAGCCAGCCGGCCTCGTCCTTCTACTACTGGGGTGCGGCTCTCACCCTGATCCTCATCATCGCCGTCCTCAACGTCATCGCCGCGGTGCTCTCGAAGTACCTGGCGCCCAAGACCAAGTAAGCCGGGTGCGCCGACGCGAAGCGCGTCGCCGTCACCGATCGATCGTCGGAGAAAGTAGCAGTGCCATGGCCAAGCGCCTCGACATCAAAGACCTGAACGCCTACTACGGCAAGTTCCACGCCGTGAAGGACGTGACGCTCTCGGTTCCGCCGCGCAGCATCACGGCGTTCATCGGCCCGTCTGGCTGCGGCAAATCGACCGTGCTGCGCACCCTCAACCGGATGCACGAGGAGGTCCCCGGCGCGTATGCGGAGGGCAGCGTGCTCCTCGACGGCGAGGACATCTACGGCAAGGGCGTGAACCCGACCAGCGTCCGCACGACCATCGGAATGGTGTTCCAGCGCCCCAATCCGTTCCCGACGATGTCGATCCGCGACAACGTCGTCGCCGGACTCAAATTGCAGGGTGGCTGCTCCAAGAGTCAACTGAACGAGGTCTGCGAGCGCAGCCTGCGTGGGTCGAATCTCTGGGAAGAGGTCAAGGACCGCCTCGACAAGCCCGGTGGCGGACTTTCCGGCGGCCAGCAACAGCGACTGTGCATCGCGCGGGCGATCGCCGTGTCGCCGGATGTCTTGCTGATGGATGAGCCGTGTTCGGCGCTCGATCCGATCTCGACCCTGGCCATCGAGGATCTGATGGGCGAGCTCAAGAACGAGTTCACGATCGTCATCGTCACCCACAACATGCAGCAGGCTGCACGCGTGAGCGACCAGACGGCATTCTTCAATCTCGAAGGCGTCGGACAGCCCGGTCAGCTCGTTGAGCTCAACGACACCGAAACGATCTTCTCCAACCCGACCAAGCGCGAGACCGAGGACTACATCTCGGGCCGTTTCGGCTGAGCGCGGGCCGGTTCACAGACCCCGGCTCACATGGTGACGTAGAGAATCACCAGCAGGGCCAGCAGCGACAGGATCACACCACCGTAGGCGATGAACTGGCGGCCACGGCCGGCGTGCGGATCGTCGTCCTCATCGGCGACGGCGTTGAAGTCCGGCTCGGGGTAGTGCAGGCCCATGGCGAGCTACCCTAGCCCCTCGGCGCCCGCCGGTGCACATCGATGCCCCCGCACATCGGCGCTCGCCACATCGATGTGCGGGGGCGGGGGCTCAGACCTCGAGCTGCTCGAGGGTCTTCCCGGTCGCCTGGAACACCACGCGGCGTCCGATCATCACGGCGTGGTCGGCGAAGCGCTCGTAGTAGCGCCCCAAGAGCGTGATGTCGACCGCGGCGGCCACCCCGTGCTTCCATTCGCGGTCCATCAGCACCGTGAAAAGATGCCGGTGCAGATCGTCCATCGCGTCGTCGTCCTCTTCGAGACGGATGGCTGCCTGCGGATCCTGGGTGTCGAGCGCCTCGCGGGCGTTGCGCGCGAGATGTACGGCCAGCCGGCCCATTTCCGCGAAGTAGCCTGCAACCTCTTCGGGCAGGGCCTTGGCGGGATGCCGGCGGCGCGCGACCTTTGCGACGTGCAGCGCGAGGGCGCCCATCCGGTCGGCGTCGGCGACGATCTGCAGCGCGCTGATGATGCCACGCAGATCTCCGGCCACCGGCGCCTGGAGGGCCAACAGCCCGAAGGCCTGCTCCTCGGCGCGGGTGGTCAGTTCGTTCATCCGGGCGTTCTCGCTGATGACGTCTTCGGCAATGGCGAGGTCGGCCTGCAGCAGCGAGCGGGTGGCGCGTTCCATGGCCGAGCCCGCAAGATCGCACATCTCACCCAAGATGGCGTTGAGTGAATGCAGTTGTTCCTGGTAGGCGGTCCGCATGTATCAAGGCTACTGCCATGATCACGCGGGGTCTCTCCCCAACCCGGTGAACAGCCCGTGAACGGTGATCGGCGGGCTGTCGGTGGCCGGACCGGTCACGAACAGGTGGTGTCACCGGCGTTGGTGATCGCCAGGTCATTGGGCAGATCCGAGGTGTTGGATGCCGGTGGCAGTGCCGCCGCCGACAGCGTGGTGCCGACCGCGGGCGCAGTACCCACCGAGCCGTCGAAACCCGACCCGAGGATGACCTCGACGCCGGAGCGTACCGTCCGGTCGAGCTGAATCGATGCGCCCGGGAACATCTCTGCGACGGTGGCCGCCGAGTCCTCGGAACCGGTGCCGTAGCGGATCACCGTGTCGGAACGGTTCTCCGAGGCGTCGGCCACGCCCTGCACGTTGAAGCCCTGTGCGTACATCTGGTCGGACACCTCGCTGGCGACCCCGCTGCGGCCGGTGCCGTTGAGGACGCGCAACTCGACGTTACCGGGATTCTGGGCCGTGGCCGACACCCGCGACGGTGCGGGCGGGGGCGTCGGCGCGGGCCGGCTACTCGACGAGCTGGAACCCGACTTGTCGGCCTTCTCACCCGGAAGGGGCCGGTCGTCGATGATCGCGTTGAAGATCGCGTCGATCGCGTCGGTGTTGGGCAACTCGTTGTTGCTGCCGTCGGTTGCGGTTCCGGTGGTGGGCACGGTGATGAACGAGACCCGCCCGGCCTCGATGCCCTGCATCGATTCGGCAAGTTTCAGCAGCGACTCGGTGTTGACGTTGTCGACGTAGCTGTACTGGATGAAGGTGTTGACGATGGAGTTCAGTTTGGACGGGTTGGTCAGCACATTGCTCGACAGACTCGAGCGCAGCAGCGACGACATGAACAGCTGCTGACGCTTGATGCGGCCGTAGTCGCCGTTGCCCTCGGTGGAGACCATGCGTGCCCGCACGTAGTTGAGGGCACGCCCGCCGGTCAGCTTCTGCTTACCCGGTTTACGCAGGATCTGACCGAGCTCGTAATCGTAGATGGGCTGGGTCGAGCACACCTCGACGCCGCCGACGGCGTTGACGACCTTCTCGAACCCGGCGAAATCCATGCCGATGAAGTGATTGATGCGCAGGCCGCTCATCTGCGTGATCACCCGCACCAGGCACTGTGGTCCGCCGAAGGCGTAGACGCTGTTGAGCTTGACCTGGTTCTCGGCGTCGAGGGTGGCGCCGTAGGTGCCTTTGTCGTTGTTCCATTGTTGGCATTGCGGTCGATCGACCTGCAGGTCCCGGGGGAAGGAGACGGCGACCACCCGGCTGCGGTCGGCCGGGATGTTGACGAGGATGACGGTGTCCGAGCGGGCGCCCTCCGCGTCGGCGGTGGTCCCCGCCCCGACGTCACCGTTCTTGCCGCTGCGGGTGTCGGTGCCGACGATCAGGTAGTTCTCGTCGCCGTACTGGGCGTTCTTGTTGCGGATGTTGGCGTCGTCGGTGTTGACGGCCATGATGTTGCGCCAGTTGCCGTTCACCGACTTCAGATAGCCCCAGACGAAGCCGGTACCGACGAGCGCGACCACACACGCCAGGGTGACCAGGATGCGACCGGTGACGGTGACATTGCGGCGCATGATCTGTCGCCGGCCACGCGGCGGAACCCGGCGGGGCTGCGACCGGGCCATCGCCGTCAGGTCGGGGGTGCGCTGCAGCGGCGGGCCGGCAGCCGCGCTCGTCGTGGGTTCGGCGGGTTCGGTGGTCTCGACGGGGGTGTCGTCGGCTACCGACGGCTCGGCTTCCCCGACGGGCCCGGGGACGATCGGTGTGCCCTGGGCCCGTGATTCCTCGGAGACCCGGCGTGCGGTCGCCTGATCGGAGAGGTCGACGCCGGTCGGGGGGTCGGTGACCGGCGGGATCTTCTGGGTCACGTCGGCGGGCTGGTACCGATCGGGGGGCGGGGCCGGTGTGCCGGTGTCCGGGCCGGTCCCACCACGGATGGGGCCGATCGCCTCGGTCGGCGCGTCGTCCTGCGGGGGACGCGCCGCCGCAGTCGGTCCGGCCGCGGGACGTGGCCGTCGCAGACGGGGCCGGCTGGTGGGAATCGCCTGGGTGGGGGAGTCGTCGTCGGCGGCACCAGGGGCGGCCGATTGGCTCTCGGCCGCGTTCATCTGTTCCATCAGCTGGCGAACGGTGAGCCGGTCGCGGCCCCGGACGAACCGGTCGGCCGAGCGCGGTTCGCGCAGACGGTTCGCGTCGGCCGAGCCTCCGGACTCCGGCCCGGCGGATCCCGAACCGAGGTTGTCGTCGGCGCGGCGGCGGTCGCCTCGGTCCGGGCCGTCGTCGCCGTCACCCGGCTGTGTGCCCTTGTTCCGCGTCCAACGACTCAACTGACAGTTCCTCATGCCCCGGAAGTTCTTGTGGACCGCGTCGTCGGGGCTCAACGCAAGCGGCACGCACCACTGTGGGGCCTTGCTCGGCAAGGCCTTGCGACATCTTACTTACTATTCGCCGCCCGGCATTCCCGCCGGCCTGCTGGCGGGTTGGTGGTGGCCCTAGCCGCCCGAATGCATCACCTCGGCGCCGGCCGGCACGACGTCCTCGTCGGGGTCGTCGAGCCAGCCCTCGGGCAGCGCCACCTTGGCCGGCGAACCCTGACGCCCGCGCGGGCCGTGACCATCGTCGGGAAACGGGGTGTCGGCGGGCAGCGAGCCGACCAGCTCGCGCAGCTGCCCGAGCGTGGTCACCAGCGAAAGTTGTTGGCGCAGATCCGAACCCGCCGGGAAGCCGCGCAGATACCACGCGACGTGCTTGCGGATCTCACGCATGCCCTTGTCCTCGCCGTGATGGTCGGCGAGCAGCTCGCCGTGCCGCACGATGATCGCTGCGACCTCGCCCAGGGTGGGTGGGGTGGGGGCGGCCAGCCCGTTGAGCTCGGCGGCGAGCTCGGCGAACAGCCACGGCCGGCCGAGGCAGCCACGGCCGATGACCACCCCGTCGCAGCCGGTCTGCCGCATCATGGCCACGGCGTCGGCGGGCTCGAAGATGTCGCCGTTGCCGAGTACCGGGACGTCGGTGATGTGCTCTTTGAGCCGGGCGATCTCATCCCAGTCGGCCTGCCCGGAGTATCGCTGTGACGCGGTACGGGCATGGAGCGCAACAGCTTTCGCGCCCTCTGCGGCGGCGATCCGGCCGGCGTCGAGGTGCGTGTGGTGTGCGTCGTCGATGCCGATGCGGAACTTCACGGTGACCGGGATGTCGGTTCCCTCGGTGGCACGGACCGCGGCGGCGACGATGTTGCGGAACAGGGTCCGCTTGTAGGGGATGGCCGAGCCGCCACCCTTTCGGGTGACCTTGGGCACAGGACAGCCGAAGTTCATATCGATGTGGTCGGCGAGGTTCTCGTCGACGATCATCTTCGCGGCCTCGTAGGTGTAGCGCGGATCGACCGTGTAGAGCTGCATCGACCGGGGATTCTCGTCCGGGCCGAAGGTGGTCATGTGCATCGTCACCGGGTGCCGCTCGACGAGTGCGCGCGCAGTCACCATCTCGCAGACGTAGAGCCCGGACACGGTGCCGGTGCGGGCGAGTTCGAGTTCCCGGCACAGCGTCCGGAAGGCGACGTTGGTCACCCCGGCCATCGGTGCGAGGACGACCGGGCTCGACAACTCGAACGGGCCGATGTGCAGGCCAGACGGGTTCGCGCCAGATGGGGTTGGGCCAGACGGGGTTGGGACAGACGGGTTCGCGACAGACGCCGAACCGGCGTCCTCGATGGTCGAGGACGCCGGTGCGGTGGAAGTCGGTGCGGTACTCAGGACGCCCGCTGCTCCCGCTTCTTGGCCTCACGGGCGAGGGCGCGGTCGCGCATCTCCTCGAATCGGATCGTGTCCTTCTCGAGTTGCCCGAGGAAGGCGCTGAGCTCCTCGCGGGCTCGTTCGCCCTCGCTGCCCAGGTCGTCGCGGTCGAAGACGTTCCACTTGCGCAGTACGGGCTGCACGACCTCTTCGAGGTGCTGGCGCAGGTCGTAGATGCCGTGCTTGGCCATCAGCACGCCATGCCGGCGGAAGTTGGGCATTCCGGCGCCGGGCATCTGGAAGTTGGTGACGATGTCGGTGACCGCGCGCAGGGTCTGGTCGGGGGCGATGTCCATGCCCGCGGCGCAGATGTTGCGGTAGAAGATCATGTGCAGGTTCTCGTCGGCGGCGATGCGCTGGAGCATCTTGTCGGCGAGGGGGTCCTTGCAGGCCTTGCCGGTGTTGCGGTGGCTCACCCGGGTGGCCAGTTCCTGAAAGGTCACGTAGGCGACGGAATGCAGAAGGCCCATGTTCTGGCCCTTCTCCATCAGCTCTTCGACGCGGTCACCGGCGGCGGACTCCGGGGAGTAGCCGTTGGTCATGTGAACCATGCGGTCGGCCTCGAGGGCGGCCGGGTCGACGCCGCGGGTGACCACCAAGTAGTCACGCATGACGATCGAGTGCCGGTTCTCCTCGGCGGTCCAGCGGCCCACCCAGTGGCCCCACGCGGAGTCCATCGTGAAGTTGTTGGCGATCACGCGGTGATACGAGGGGAGGTTGTCCTCGGTCAGCAGGTTGGTGATCATCGCGGCCTTGGCGACCTCGTCGAGCTGCGATTGTTCGGGGTCATAATCGGTGCCGCCGAGCGCTGCGTAGTTGCGGCCCTCGTCCCACGGGACGTAGTCGTGTGGGTTCCAGTCCCGGGTGATGTTGAGGTGCCGGTTCACGTTGTCTTCGGCAACCGGAGCGAGTTCCTGCAGAAGCTCCAGTTGAGTCAGTTCACGTGCCATGTGGGTTCCTCCGAACGGTGGTCGCATACGTGTGAGGCGCGGTGCGCACACGCTCTGTGTTGGTACAAGCGGTCGGTACCGGGGGTTTGGGTCGCTGCCAAAGGGTACGGCATATACCAAACCCAGCAAAAGCCGCTACTTACGGCATCGTAACCAGATGTCGCGATCTTGTCTCCGGCGAGCCATCACGATGTTCATCCCCCGTGATCACCGGCGCGCGGCGAAGGCCGGCCCGATCCGGTGCATCCATTGCGCCGCGCTGTCGTCGAGCGTACCGAGGTCGGCGGCCTTTTCACACCATCGCATGGCGGCGGTGCCGAATTCGAGCGGGTTGTAGACGTCCTCCTCGCACGACCACAAGCCGTCGCCGGCGTAGGTGAGGATCGTGATGTTGGTGGCCGTGATCAGGCTGCCGTCCCCGGGATCGCGCATGGGATTGTCCACTTCGCTGATCACGCGGGCCGTCGAGGCGTCGACGACGTGCCACAGCGCGGGGAAGCCGGTCATGTGACTTCCCGGGAAGGCGGTCATCGTCCGCCAGATCCATGATCGGATTTCCTCCCGCCCGTGCATCGTGCCCAACGCATGCTCGATGTAATCGGCATCGGTGGTGAACAGCTCGGCGTACCGGTCCCAATCCCGGCTGACGCCGACCTCGGCGACGGTCTGCTGGAATGTCGCGAAGGCATCGGTCAGCTCGTGGGCACTGAACCGGCCCTGGGCGGCAGAGAGATCTTGGGCATGAGACGAGTTGGACACCTGTCCACCCTACGGCCGGTGGACAGTCGAATCGGTCGAATCGTGCAATTGCTGAAGAAGGAGAATCCGGGGAGCAGAATGGTTGTGGCCAAGGGGCCGTCACCGGAGTCTGCAAGCGCTTCGGCCGAGAACAACTGGAGGTCCGCAATGCAGCGGTTGAGTGGATTGGACGCGTCATTCCTGTATCTGGAGACACGCTCGCAGTTGATGCACGTCGTCGGACTCCTCGAACTCGACCCGAGCACCATTCCCGGTGGCTACAGCTTTGCCCGGATGCGCGGGCAGATCAACCGACGAGTTGCCGCGATGCCGGTGCTGCGGCGCAAACTCGAGAACTCTGCACTCAACATCGACCATCCGGTCTGGGTCGAGGACGATCACTTCGACATCGACCGGCACGTGCACCGCGTGGCACTGCCGTCCCCCGCCGGCGACGGTGAACTGCACGAGCTGTGCGGGCATCTGGCGGGGCAGACGCTCGACCGCGGCAAGCCGTTGTGGGAGCTGTGGATCATCGAGGGCAGCGCCGACGGCAAGATCTGCGCATTCCTGCGGATGCATCACGCCAGTGTCGACGGAGTCACCACGGCCGAGGTCCTCGGCCGGCTCTGCAGCCTGACTCCCGAGGAGCCCGACCCCGAACCGGAGAAGCTCGAAGAGAACGCGGGCGGGGCCAACCGCACGGGCATGGTGCTCTCCGGCGCACTCAACTACTTTGTGCAGCGGCCTGTCGCGATGGCCAAGCTCCTGCCGCAGACGGCAAGCGTGCCCGTCGAATGGTTCCGCCGTTCCCGCTCCCACACCGCGATGCCCGTCCCGTTCGCCGCTCCCCGCACCGTGTTCAACGGCCCGATCTCCCCGCACCGCAGCATCGCGACGACTCAACTGTCGCTCGATGACGTCAAGCGGGTGAAGAATCGCTTCGGGGTGAAGTTGAACGACGTTGTGCTCGCGATGGTGGGCGGTGCGCTACGTGAATACCTCGCCGACCACGGCGACCTGCCGGGCAGCCCGCTGGTGGCGCTGGTCCCGGTGTCGGTGCATGGTGCCGACGAAACCGACCTGATGGTCAACGGCACCAACAAGGTGACCGGAATGTTCACCGAACTGCCCTCCGATATCGCCGATCCGGTCGAGCGTCTCGAGCGGGCGGGCGAGTTGGCGCGCCGCGCCAAGGAGCATCACGCGGGCATCGACGCCAACATTCTGCGGGCGTGGGCGCAGTTCGCACCGGGCGCTGCGTTGTCGACGCTGATGAAGTTCTACGGCGATCGCAAACTTTCGTTGAATCACCCGCCCGTCTACAACGTCACGGTGTCCAACGTCGCCGGCCCCGACTTTCCGATGTACTTCTGCGGGGCGCGGGTCAACGCCATCTACCCGCTCGGCCCGATCTTCCACGGGTTGGGACTCAACATCACCGTCTTCTCCGTCAATGGGCATCTCAACGTCGGCATCTTGACGTGCCCCGACGAGGTGCCGGATGTGGAAGTGATCGCGATGGCCTTCGATCACCAGCTCAAGGAGCTGCTCGAGGCGTGTGACGACTGAATTCGCGGTTCCGCGGCAGCGCCCGCACTAGGCTGAGGGGCGTGTCTGTCTATGACCATGGGTTCGCGCGGGTCACCGGAGCTGTCCCGGTAGTTCGTGTCGCCGACCCGAAAGCCAACGCCGAGACGACGATCGACCTGATGCGGCAGGCCGCCGCCGACGGCTCCTCATTGGTCGTCTTCCCCGAAATGGGTCTGTGCGGCTACAGCGTCGACGACCTCGTCCAGCAGGACGCGGTGCTGTCGGGCTCTCTGCGCGCGCTCGCCGAGGTCATCGCGGCCAGTGCGGGTCTGGCGCCGCTCGTCGCGGTGGGGCTTCCACTCGTGGTCGGCGACGGGCTCTACAACTGCGCCGCGGTCCTCCGCGACGGCCGGTTGCTCGGCGTGGTCCCGAAGTCGTATCTGCCCAATTACCGGGAGTTCTACGACAAGCGTTACTACGCCGCCGCCCGCGACGCCCCGCGCGAGTCGGCGACGGTGCTCGGCACCGAAGTGCCCTTCGGGGCGGACCTGATCTTCGAGGCCACCGACCTCCCGGGCTTCGCGCTACACGTGGAGGTGTGTGAGGACGGATGGGTGCCGATCCCGCCGAGTGTATGGGCATCGCTGGGCGGTGCCACCGTCCTCGCGAATCTGTCCGGCAGCCCGGTGACGGTGGGCAAGGAGTCCTACCGAACCCTCTTGGGCACCAGTCATTCCGCGCGCTGCGTTGCCGCGCACCTGTACGTGGCGGCCGGCTTCGGCGAATCGACCACCGACCTCGCGTGGGACGGTGACGCACTCATCGCCGAGAACGGCTCGCTGCTGGCCCGCAGCCGCCGATTCGAGTTCGGCGGCCAATCCATCAGTGCCGATATCGATCTCGATCGCCTGCGTCAGGAGCGGATGCGCATGACGAGCATGCGTGACCAGGTTGGTGATCATGCCGATGATCTGAAACGACTGCGGCGCATCCCCTTCTCATTCGGTACGCTTCCGGGCGCCGGTGCCCGGGCCGACGCCGCCGATGCGACCGGCAGTGCCGACGTCCTGCGCCGCGGCATCCCACGATTCCCATTCGTGCCCAGCGGCACCGGCGATCTCGCCGAACGCTGCCGCGAAGTCGGCAACATCCAGGTACAGGGCCTGGCGGCCAGATTGCGTGCGATCGGGCTGGACAAGATCGTCATCGGGGTATCCGGTGGCCTCGACTCCACGCTGGCGCTGTTGGTTGCCGTCGACACCTTCGATCGACTCGGTCTGCCGCGCACCAACATCCTGGCTTACACGATGCCCGGCTTCGCGACCGGCGATGCCACCCTGCAGCGCGCACACGCGCTGATGGATTCCCTGGGTGTCAGCGGCGCGGAGATCGACATCCGGCCGTCATGCGAGCAGATGCTGGCCGACCTCGACCACCCGTATGCCCACGGCGAGAAGGTCTTCGACGTCACCTTCGAGAATGTGCAGGCCGGTGAACGGACGTCACATCTGTTCCGGCTGGCCAACCATAACGGCGGGATCGTGCTCGGCACCGGCGACCTCTCCGAGCTGGCGCTCGGCTGGTGTACCTACGGTGTGGGTGATCAGATGTCGCACTACAACGTCAACGCATCTGTCCCGAAAACGCTGGTGCGCCACGTGATCCGGTGGATGATCGACTCCGGCGAGTTCTCGGATACGACCAGCAAGGTGCTCGCCGAGATCCTCGGTGACGTCATCTCGCCCGAATTGGTGCCGCCGGGTGCCGACGGCGCGATCCAGTCCACCGAGGATGCGGTCGGGCCCTACGAATTGCACGACTTCTTCCTCTATCACCTCACCCGCTTCGGCTATCGCCCCAGCAAGATCAACTTCCTCGCCCGGCAGGCGTGGGGTGCCGTCGACCGCGCGCCGTGGGACACCGAGCCGCTCCGCGACCGCAACGTCTACGACGACGCGACCATCGAGAAGTGGCTGACGGTGTTCTGTCAACGGTTCATGGCCAATCAGTTCAAGCGCTCCGCGATGCCCAACGGACCCAAGATCGGTTCGGGCGGTTCGCTTTCGCCACGCGGTGACTGGCGGTCACCGTCGGACGCGTCGTCGCAGGCATGGCTGGACGAGCTGCACGGCGAGTGAATAAGCCGAGGCGGGTTCTCTGTGGAGTTGTCAAGGTACGGATGCGGTCCCGGTGGGCCGGGTGCAGGTCGGGAAAGTGTTGTGGGGAAGTGTGTTCAGGCGGCGACGTTGTCGAGGCGTAGGGTGCGTCGGTGGTAGGCGGGAAGTGGTCGGCGGTGTGGGTCG
>NZ_JBNCNR010000028.1:0-45608 GCF_049847065.1 Gordonia sp. DT219
ATCGGCTCCGACACCCGCAACCCGACGACCATCATGTCGGTCACCGACCGAAACCCGAACCGGCGCTCCGCATTCCGGTCCGATAACTCGACGATCTGCCGGTCACCCTGAAACGTCAACCGGTTGATCGCCCGTTCATTGGCTGCCGCGACCTCCAACAGTGTCTCGTCGGAGCACGGCGACAGATCCGTCGCGGCCAGGTCATCGATGAGGGCGTGCAACTGCGCAAGCTTGTCTTCGACGCTGGTTCCCGGACCACCAGTCGAATCGGTTGCGCTCATTGTCACCCCCCAGTGAAGCGATCAAACATCAGTTCGTCGCTGGTGCGTTCGAGTCTACGCCCGATACGGCCGCATGACAACACCTGATCGAAAATACATTTGACGAATTTCGTCCGCAGGTCGGTATCGTCACAGTCATGGTGAGCTCCGCTGTTCAGAGGTCGTCGATGAGATTCCGCTCGGTGGTCGAGGCGTCGGCGACGGTTGCGGCGACGCGGTCCCGTACCGCGAAAACGGTTGCGCTGCGCGAACTCCTGGCCGCTGCTGGAGCCGATGCGGAGATCGTGGTGGCGTGGATGTCGGGGGAGATACCGCAGGGGCGTCTCGGGATCGGGTGGCGGACGCTGCGCGACCTGCAGGAGCCGCCGCGCCCGGACGACGACGCCGTGTTGACCGTCGCCGAAGTCGACGACGCCTTCTCCCGGCTCGCGTCGACGACCGGCTCGGGATCGGTCGCGGCGCGAGGGGAGTTGCTCCACAACCTCTTTGGTCGCGCTACGGCCGACGAACAGAACTTCTTGTACCGTCTGCTCACCGGCGAATTGCGCCAGGGTGCGCTGGCCGGCGTGATGGTGGAGGCGATCATCGCCGTCTCCGGACAGCCCCCGGCACTGGTACGCCGCGCGCACATGCTGACCGGGTCGCTGGCGGAGACCGCGACGCTCGCCATCGAGGGCGGCTCGAACGCATTGGCAGCGGTCGGATTACAGGTCGGGCGGCCCGTGTCACCGATGTTGGCCAGTCCGGCGGAGGATCTCGATGCGGCCCTGGAAAGTCTCGGCCCCGATCTGGTCGTCGACCACAAACTCGACGGCGCACGCATCCAGGTCCACCGGAACGGTGACGACGTTGCGGTGTTCACCAGAACACTCAACGACGTCACCGCGCGCGTACCCGATCTCGTCGCGGCGGTGCGTGAACTGCCGGTACGCACGGTGATCCTCGACGGCGAGACACTCACCCTCTCCGACGACGGCCGGCCCCGGCCCTTCCAGGACACGATGAGCCGCTTCGGCTCGATGATCGCCGCCGACCCTTACGTCGACGACGGGCCACGTCTGCTGCGTCCGTTCTTTTTCGACTGCCTGCACCTCGACAGCGCCGATCTCATCGATCGTCCGCTCGCCGAGCGCCTCGATGCACTCGATTCGATCGCGCCGCATCTGCGGATCACGTCGATGCGCAACCCGACGGCCGCACAGGCCCAGGACACGCTCGACGAGGCGCTCGCCGCGGGGCACGAGGGCGTCATGGTGAAGTCGCTCTCGGCGCCGTATGCGGCCGGACGCCGCGGAAAGGCTTGGCAGAAGGTCAAACCGGTGCACACCATCGACCTCGTCGTCCTCGGCGCCGAATGGGGATCGGGCCGGCGCACCGGCTTCCTGTCGAATCTGCATCTGGGTGCGCGCGATCCCGACGGCGGACCACCGGTGATGGTCGGCAAGACCTTCAAGGGCCTCACCGACAAACTGTTGCAGTGGCAGACCGACGAGTTCCCGAAGCATGAGGACCATCGCGACGCCCACACCGTGTATCTACGGCCGGAGATCGTCGTCGAGATCGAACTCGATGGCGTCCAACGGAGTTCACGGTATCCCGGCGGCGTGGCGTTGCGCTTCGCGCGCGTCCTGCGCTACCGCCCCGACAAGACCGCCGACCTCGCCGACACCATCGATGCGGTGCGCGCGCTGCTCCGCTAGGGCCCCAGCCGTGGTGAACTCAGCCCTCGCTCTTCGCGCTCTTCAACAGGAACAGGAAGTACGGTGCGCCGACGATGGCGACGACCAGGCCGGCAGGCAACTGGGTCGGCGCGAACAGTGCGCGGCCGAGGATGTCGGCGACCACCACGATGATCGCGCCGAGCACCATGGTCAGCGGGATGACCAGCGCATGACGTTTGCCGACGAGCAGGCGGGCGGCGTGCGGTGCGATCAACCCGACGAACGCGAACACCCCGACGGCGGCGGTGGCGGCAGCGGTGAGCAGGGCCGCCAGCCCGATGTGGATCAGTCGGGAGCGCTGAACCGAGACGCCCAGCACATGTGGTGTGGTGTCATCGAATTGGAGGACATCGAGATCCCGTCGGGTCCGTATCGTGACGACGACGCCGATCGCGATGAGGACGAGCAGTGGGACCAGTTGTGCGCCGGTGGTGCTGTACGTCGAGCCGCCGAGCCACGTCATCGCTCGCGATTGATTCCACGGATCGCTGCGGATGAGCAACAGGGTGGTGACCGCGCCTGCACCCGCCCCGAGCGCCACGCCGACGAGCACGAGCTGGAACTGGTCCTTGCGCCCGAGGAGGACGAGCAAGACCAGCGCCACCAGTGCCCCGATGGTGGCGGCGAGGTAGATGACGAGGTCGCTGGGCGCCGACGACAGCGTGATGACCGCGACTGCCCCGACGCCCGCCGATGAGCTCACGCCGAGAATTCCCGGGTCTGCCAACGGGTTTCGGGTGACGGTCTGGACGAAGAGCCCGGCCATGCCGAGTGCGGTGCCGGCCAGCAGGGCGCCGGCGACCCGTGGCAGCCGGGTCTCGATGATCAGGTCGACGCGCGGCGAGGCGACGCCGCGGCACCAATTCCACAGGTCGCCCAGGAGCAGTATTCGGTCGCCGAGGAGTAGCGCCGCCACCAGCGCGACGACGAGAACGACTGCAGCGGCGACGATCACCAGCGTCCGGGCGCCGTGCTCGGGTGAGACGATGCCCGCACGCAGCGAGGCGATCGACTCGCCCCGGCCGCCGCCGCGCGGCAGCCGACGCGCGAGGACGATGAGAAAGACGGCGCCGATGACGCTGGTGAGCACGCCGGTGGGGATGCCGATGCCCTTGACGGCACCGAAGACGCCCCGGAGTGCGACATCTGAGGTGAGTACGAGCGCGGCACCGGTCAGCGCGGCAGTCGAGAGGAAGACGCGTTGACGCCGGAGTCCCGGGATGCGGTGGGTCAGTAGCCGCATGAGAGCGGGCGCGCACAGACCGACGAAGCCGATCGGGCCGGTGACCGTGATGGCGGCGGCGGTGAGGAGTACCGACAACACCAGGACGCTGTATCTGGTCGAGGTGACCGGAACGCCGTAGGACGCCGCGGCGTCGTCGCCGAGTTGCAGTAGGTCCAGTCGGCGTCCGTAGACGAGGAGTCCGCAGGCTGCCACCGCCGCGACCGGGATCATGGTGGCGACGCCGCCGATGCCGTTCTGCGCGAGACTGCCTGAGCCCCAGACGAACATGCCCTGGGTCTGCCAGGTGTTGAGCAACAGGATGACCGAGGTGATGGAACTGAGAGCCATGGTCAGCGCGGACCCGGCGAGGACGAGACGCAGCACATCGGCCTTCTGGCCGGTGATGCCGAGAATGACTGCGGCCGCGCATAATCCGCCGCCGAAGGCGAAGAGGAAGCCGACACCGGTGCTGGACGACAGGCCGCATGCCGCGGCGATCGTCAAGACGAGGTAGGCGCCGGCGCCGACGCCGGTCGTCTCCGGTGAGGCCAATGGATTTCGGGTCACCGACTGCAGGGCTGCACCGGCCATCCCCAACGCGGCGCCGACCAGCGTCGCCGCCAGCAATCGCGGTAGCCGTGAGCTGAGGACGATATCGGAGGTCTGGGAGATGCCGTTCCCCCACAACGCTTTCCACAGCGTGGCGACCGACAGATCGGCGCTGCCCTGGGTGAGGTGAACGACCGCGATCACGCCGACCCAGACGAGCAGCAGCACGGTGAGTATCATCACACGGTTGCGCTGGGGTGTGCGCGCCGGTGACGGAGCGTCGGCCCGAGAAGCTGTCTGTGTCTTCATGATCGCGGTCGTTCCCTGGTTACGACAGTGCCGAGGTGACCTGGTCGCTGAAGGCGATCAGTGACTGCGGGCCGCCGTACATCCACACACCCTTGCTGACGCCGCGCACCCGGCCGTCCTTGACGAACGGCAACGACTGCCAGACGGGGTTGCTCGCCAGGTTCTTCTCGACCGGATCGGTATCTTCGTTCCAGTACAGGAACCACGTGTCGGCCGGAAGTCTGGTCAGCCCTTCGACATCCACATAGCTGAGCCCGGTCTTGCCGTCGCCGTTCGGCCATGCGGGTTGCAGGCCCATCCGCTCCAGGACCGCCTCCGGGGTCGAACCACGCGCGTGCATGCGGATCGAGACGGTGCTGCCCTCCGCCGAGACCGAGGCGAACACCGCGTGCTGACCGGCGTGACCGTTCTTCTTGAGGGTCTCGGCATTCTTGGTCAGGGCCGCGTCGAGGCGCTTGTTGAGGTCGTCGGCCTGCGTTTGCTTGCCCACGGCGGTTCCCAGAGTGCGTGTGGTCTGCTGCAGGCGGCCGATGGGATCAGTGGGGTCGGAGGTCGAGAGGACCACGATGGGCGCGATCTTGCCGAGCCGGTCGCGCACCGAATCGGGGATCGAGCGCGTCGAGGCGATGATCAGGTCGGGTTGCAGGTCGGCGATCGTCTCGAGGCTGGGCTCGAGTCGCTGCCCGACATCGGTCGGCGTCGATGTCAGTGGGACCGTCGGGCCGTCATATTGGTTGTAGCCCTTGACATCGGACAATCCGACGACGGTGTTGCCTGCGCCGATGCTGTTGAGGATCTCGGCGTACTCCCACTCCAGGGAGACGATCCGGTGTGCCTGGCCGTGCGGCAGGGTCACCGTTCCACCGGCACTGTTGTCGAGGGTGACCGGAGCTCCGGAGGAGCTCGCGTCGCTCGTGGTGGAATCGTCCGTCGTTCCGCAGCCGACCAACAGTACGAAGACCGCCAGCAAGGCCGAGACGACGGCAGTACGCCGTATTGTCATGTGAATTCTCATCCCTTTCGTGACGCGCGTCAGTGGCCCGGAGCAGCCATGACCGGCTGGCGGGATCCGACGCGGGTGGTGCGGGCACGGCGTGCCCGCACTTCGAGAAGACCCGTGGTCGGGTCCTCGGTGACAGAGATCGGCAGACCCCAGACCTGGGTCAGCAGGTCGGGTGCCAGTGCCTGTTCGGGCGTACCTTCGGCGACGACCCGGCCGGAATCGAGAACGACGATCTGGTCGGCGATGTCGGCGGCATGGTTCAGGTCGTGCAGTACGACGCCGACCGCCGCGCCGTGGTCGTCGGCCAGTGACCGGATCAGTTCGAGTACCTCGATCTGATATCGGAGGTCCAGATGATTGGTCGGTTCGTCGAGCAGGAGGACTTCGGTCTGCTGGGCCAGTGCGCTGGCGAACCACGCTCGCTGGAGCTGACCTCCGGAGAGCGTCTCGAGGGGCATGTCGGTCATGTGCGCCAAACCGGTCGCCGCGATCGCCCGGGCGATCGCCGCTGCACCGTCCTCGTCGCGCCCGCGCCAGCCGGAACGATATGGGTGCCTTCCGAATTCGACGATATCGCGCACGGTGATGCCCACCGGAGTGGGTCGCTGTTGGGACAGCAGCGTCACCCGGCGTGCGAATTCGCGTGCCGAGAGGGCACTCGCATCGGTGTCGTCGCCCAGGGTGATCGCCCCCGACGATCGGCGAACCAGTCGCGAGAGCGCGCGCAACAGTGTCGACTTGCCGGAGCCGTTGGGGCCGACGAGGGCGGTGACCTCGCCGCCGCGAAGGGTGAAGTCGGCCCCGTGGACCACCTCGTGGCCGCTGAACTCGACCGACACTCCCTGCGCCTGCATGAAAGGGCTGCTCAATTCCACCCGGTCCATTATGCAGGTAAGGCTCAGCTAAGCAAAATGTGGCTGGTTACGCCACCTCACTCATCGCTTCGTGGCCGGCCGCGACGCGGTCAGGCCGGCCACGGACAGGGCGGCGACGACCGAAAGGCACGCAACCACGAGCAGCGTCGGTGCCAGACTCGACGTGCCGTGGTTCGCGATGATCTGGCCGAGCAGCGGCGGCAGCACGATCGAGCCGGCCAGTGCCCCGGCGACGACGTAGCCGAAGACCGATCCGCGGGCGTACCCGCTGGTCAACAGCCATGTGAGGCCGTTGGGGAAGATGGGTCCGATGAACAGTCCGGCCAGTGGATAGGCCCACAAGGCCGACGACGGCACGGCGACGGCGATCAGCAGCGCAGCGGTCATTCCCGAGCAGCTGCCGATCACGATCACCGACGGCCGCAGTCGGGAGCTCAGCGGGATGGCGATGAAGCGTCCGACGACCATGGCCAGCCAGTAGCCCGATGTCGCGAGGGTGGCGACGGTGGCGTCGACGCCCTGATCGGCCAGCCGGGTCGGCTCCCAGCTGCCGATGCCCGACTGGACGCCGAAGTGGGCGATGTAGAGCACCAGGAAAGCCGCCACGATGTAGAGACCACGCCGGTCGAGCCGCGAGCCGTTCGGTGCGGGCGTCGCACCGCCGGCGCCGGAGCCGCCCATACCGAATCTGCGCGGTATCCCGCCGAGTCCGGCGCCGGCGCAGAGCACCAGGACCGCGATCGTGCAGAAGACGAGCTGATACCGGTCGCTGCCGACGACGGCGACGAGAGCAGGGCCGGCCACCGTGCCGATGCCGAAGCAGCCGTGCGCCAGGTTGACCATCGCCGGACCCCGCCGACCATGCGCGACGATGAACGACTGGCTGACCGACGTGTCGCAGACGCCGAGCCCGAGTCCGGCGATCAGCGCCCCGGCGAGCAAGGCCGGCCAGGATGCCACCGAACCCACGAGAAGCGCGCCGGCGGCGATCAGGACGAACGAACCCGCCAGGCCGCGACGATATCCGTATGCGAAGACGATGCGCTGGGTGACGACCGCGCCGACGACCGATCCGGCCGATTGGATCGCAAGTGGGAAGCCGGCCTGGGCGCCGGCCGCCCCGAAGCGCTCCCCGAATTCCGGGATCAACGGTCCATAGGACGCCATCAGGGCGCCGATGCAGGCCATGGCCAGACAACATCCGGCACTCGCACGGCGCGCGTACACGACCGGCGGCACCGCGTGCTGGATCTTCGTGGACATCGGAAATAGAGACTAACAGCAGCCCTTTTGCGCCGGATCGAGGTTGCCGCACAATGAAGGGCATGCAACTCGACCGGGTACGAAGAGGGTCATGACGGCTACGAACGGCAGGGCGCGCCGAATAGGGCTCGTAGAACAGGTCATCGAGCTCCTCCAGGCCCGGCTCGGCGCCGACCACTGGCCGGTGGGCACACGGCTACCGGTGGAGGACGAGCTCGCGCGCGAGTTCGGTGTCAGCCGCATCACCCTGCGACAAGCCGTGCAAGCACTCGTGCACGTCGGACAGCTCGAAACCATCCAGGGCAGTGGCACATTCGTGCGCGCCGCATCCGAGGTCGAGGCCGTGGTCAGTCGGTTCCTCTCGACCAAGGACCTGCGGTCGGTTCTCGAGGTGCGCCAGGCGCTGGAGTCGCAGGCGGCGGCACTCGCCGCCGGGCGAGCGATTCCGGCGCAACTGGCGCAGATGGGTGCAGCCATCGAACGTGGTGAGCACGCCGCGGCCGCCGGGGATCTGCTCAAATCCAGCGAGGCGTCGATCGATTTCCATCGCACCGTGGTGGCGGCGAGCCACAACGCGCCGCTGATCTCGCTCTACACCGGCATCCAGAACTCGGTGCTGCAGTCGATCCATCAGGCGGCGCCCGCCGACGAGGCACGATCCTTCGTCGACGGGCACCGGGAGATCCTCGATGCCATCGCCGGCGGAGACGCGGACGGCGCCCGGCACCTCGCGTCCGAGCATCTCCGCCATGTCATCGACCGGTTCGACGCTGTGGAATAGCCCTGTGGAATAGCCCTGTGAACCAGTTCTTCAGCTCTTGAGCGCGGCCGCCCACAGGTTGATGTCGGAGTCCACGGCGAATTCGTCGATCGAGTGCAGCTCGTCGTCGGTGAAGTCGAGGTTTTTCACCGCGGCCAGGCTGTCCTCGAGTTGCTTGACGCTGGAGGCGCCGATCAGGGCGGAGGTGATCGCCGACCCCTTCGACTGCTTGCGGAGCACCCAGGCGATCGCCATCTGTGCCAGCGTCTGGCCGCGCGAGCCGGCGATGTCGTTGAGGCCACGCACCCGGCGCATGTTCTCGTCGGACAGGAAGTCCTTCGACAGTGACTTGCCCTCTGCGGCACGAGAATTCGCGGGCACCCCGTTGAGGTATTTGTCGGTGAGCATGCCCTGGGCCAACGGTGAGAAGGCGATGGAGCCGACACCCTCGCGCTCGAGCACCTCCAGCAGGCTCGGGTGCCCGTTCTCCACCCAGCGGTTGAGCATCGAATACGACGGCTGATGGATCAGCAGCGGAGTACCCAATTCCTTCAGGATCGTGACCGCCTCGACCGTCTTCTCCGGTGAATACGACGAGATCCCGGCATACAGGGCGCGGCCGGACCGGACCGCGGTGTCCAATGCGCCCATCGTCTCCTCGAGCGGGGTGTCGGGGTCGGGGCGGTGGCTGTAGAAGATGTCGACGTAGTCCAGACCCATCCGGTTCAGGGACTGATCGAGGCTGGCCAACAGGTACTTTCGGGAACCCCAGTTGCCGTACGGGCCCGGCCACATGTCGTAGCCGGCTTTGGACGAGATGATCAATTCGTCTCGGAACGGCCGGAAGTCCTGGGCCAGGTGGCGGCCGAAGTTGGTCTCCGCGGAACCGTAGGGTGGCCCGTAGTTGTTGGCGAGGTCGAAGTGGGTGACGCCCAGGTCGAAGGCGCGGCGCAGGGTGGCCCGCTGGGTGTCGAATGCCTTGTCGTCGCCGAAGTTGTGCCACAACCCGAGCGACACGGCGGGTAACTGCAGGCCGCTGCTGCCGACGCGGCGGTAGGGCATGGATTCGTAACGGTCCTGTGCGGGTTGAAGAGCCATGACAATCATCTTGCCACCGCGGCCGCCGAGTTCTTGGCCGAGGGCGGAACGATGTTCAGCCGAAGTACTGACCGCCGTTGATGTCGATGACCGTGCCGGTGACGAACTCGGAGAGGCCACCGGCCAGCCACAGTGCGGCACCGGCCACGTCGGCCGGCTTTCCGGCCCGGCCGGCCGGAATCGACTGCACGGTCGCCGCTTTGGATGCGGCGGTGGTGAAGGTGTCGTGGAAGGGCGTGTCCTCGATGAAGCCGGGGGCCAGCGCATTGACCGTGATACCGCTGGGGGCCAACTCTTTTGCCAGCCCACGGGTGAAGCCGAAGATGGCGGCCTTGGCCGTCGCGTATGCGGTCGCACCGGGGTGCCCGCCGGTCCGGCCGGCCAGGGAGGCGATGTTGATGATCCGCCCACCGTCGTTGAGTATCGGCAGGGCGTGGTGGATCATCAGGAAGGTGCTGTCGACGTTGAGTGCCATCACCTGACGCCACAGGCCGAAGTCCATGTCGGCGACCGGGGATCGTTGCACCAGACCGCCGACGTTGTTGACCAGCACGTCGAGCTCACCGACCGCACGGTGCACGGCCTGCAGGGTCGCCACGACCTCGTCCTCGGAGGTGGCGTCGAGGGCGAGCGCGACCAACGGCGATCCCGAGAACTCCTCGATCTGTGCGCGGAATCCGTCGTCGGGTGCGTGCGTGCGATATGTCACCGCGACCCTGGCGCCGGCCTTGGCGAACTCGAGGGCGATGGCGCGGCCGATGCCGGTCCCGCCGCCGGTGATGAGTGCGGTCTTGCCGTCGAGCAGTGGGGTCACGTGCGTGGTCTCCGATACGGGTTTCGTGATGGTCTCGATGGGTACGCCGATGTATGCGGCCGGTCAATCCTATGGTCGCCGACCGGCATCGGCTCGGCACCGACGAATTCCGGCGTCGGGGTGCAGGATTGACGGCTCCGACCACTGTTTCGCCCCGACCACGGTTCGCCAAGGAGAGATACATGACTCAGGACTTCTACCGGCAACTGTCGCCCACCTGTGGCCTGCGCGTCAGCCCGATCAGCTTGGGTGCGATCACCTTCGGTGGCGCGCACGGCATGGAGTATTTCGGACACGTCGACCCCGATGGCGCGGCAAAGCTGTTGTCCACCGCACAGGATGCGGGCGTCAACATGGTGGACGTCGCCAACTACTACTCGACCGGTGTCGCCGAAGAGGTGCTGGGCCAGGCACTGACGAAATCCGCGGACTTCGCCGACCTGCTCGTGACCTCGAAGGTGCGCATGGTCGTCGGCGACGGACCGAACGACGGTGGGCAATCGCGCTGGCACATCCTGGACCAGATCGACAAGACGCTGGGCCGCCTCGGCCGCGACCATCTCGATCTGTACTACCTTCACGAGTGGGACGGGCAGACCCCGCTCGAGGAGACGCTGCAGACGCTGGATCATCTTGTGCGAGTTGGCAAGATCCGCTACTACGGGGTCTCCAACTACACATCGTGGCAGCTGATGAAGGTGTTGATGACGTGCGAGCGGCACAACCTCATCAAGCCGGTGAGCCAGCAGATCTACTACACGCCGCAGGCCCGCGACGCCGAGTACGAGATGATCCCCGCCGGCATCGACCAGGGGATCGGCACCCAGGTGTGGAGCCCGATGGCGATGGGGCTGCTCACCGGCAAATACCGGCGCAACAGCCGGCCGAAAGCGGGTGCCCGGATGGTCGACGGCGACGGCTCGGACGTGCAGATCCCCGACCGCGAGAATCTGTACGACATGGTCGACCGCCTCGACGAGATCGCCGGCGAACGCGGCGCCACCATCCCGCAGGTGGTGCTGGCGTGGCTGCTCGCGCGTCCCGGGGTCACCAACCTCGTGGTCGGCGCTCGCAACACGGACCAGTTGAGCGACTCGCTGGGTGCGCTCAAGCTCGAACTCACCGACGACGAGATCGACCGCATCGCGCAGGTCAGTCCGCCGCCGGTGCGTTACCCCTTCTGGCACCAGGCCGATCTGGCGTCGGACCGGCTCAGTGCCGCCGATCGCTCGATCATCAGCACGACGGCCGCGCAGGTCTGATCAGAGCTCACCGAGGCGTGTGATATCAGGTAGGCTCAAGCTGCCATCATTGATAGCAATGCGAATGCATTGATAGCACCGGAAGAGGTATGGCAGCTCATGAAGAACGTGACGATCCGAAATCTGAGCGACGAAGTACACCGCGCCATCCGCCGGCGCGCGGCCGGGAACGAACGAAGCGTCGAGGCTGAGATGCGTGCCATTCTCACCGAGGCGGTGAAGCCGGCCGAGCGAGTCAAGCTCGGCACGCTGCTTGCGGGCGTTATCAGCGAAAAGGAGCGGCTCACCGACGACGAACGGGCAGCCTACTTCGGTCGCGACAAGACCCCGCACGAGCCGACGGTGTTCGGCCAGTGATCATCCTGGACACCAACGTCATCAGCGAGCCCACCACCAAGACCCCGGACCAGCGGGTCATGGCGTGGCTGGACGCCCAAGCCGGCGAGACCCTGTACTTGTCAGCTGTCACTGTCGGCGAACTCCGGTACGGCATCGCGACGATGCCCGTCGGCCGCCGCCGCGACGAGTTCACCGATTGGCTGGAGAACTACACCGTGCCCGCCTTCGCCGGCCGAGTCCTGGCCTATGGCCTGGATGCGACTGCGGAATACGCGCGCCTGATGTCGCAGGCCCGCTCCGCCGGGCGTGCCGTCGCCGTTGCCGACGGCATGATCGCCGCCACGGCGGCCGCCGCAGGCTTCGCCGTCGCCACCCGCGACCGTTCGCCGTTCGAAGCCGCCGACGTGCCGACCATCGACCCATGGCAATAACGGCCACAACGATTCTCGGGTTCTCGCGCACGGGGGGTCAGTACCGCTGCGGCGGTGGCGGCGTGGCGATGTAGCCCGACCGCTGCTGATCGGCGTCGACGATCTGCGCGCCGAGCGGCAGCAATGACACCGGCACCATCTTGAAGCTCGCGATGCCCAGCGGGATGCCGATGATGGTCAGGCACATCGCGATCCCGGCGGTGATGTGCCCGAGTGCCAGCCAGATGCCGGCGACGATGAGCCACACGATGTTGCCGATGGTCGACGCGGCGCCGGCCTGCGGCTTGCGGACGACGGTGCGCCCGAACGGCCAGAGTGCGTAGTTGGCGATACGGAACGAGGCGATGCCGAACGGGATCGTGATGATCAGGATGCAGCAGACGATGCCGGCGAGGACGTACCCGATGGCCATCCAGAATCCGCAGAGCACCAGCCAGATGATGTTGAGAAGTGTGCGCATATGCCCATTGTCCGTTGCCGGGGCCCGGTTGGAGCAGACAATCCCCAACGTTGGTCCGCGTGCGCTCGCTAACCTGTGGCCATGGCCCCCGAAGCCGAGCACGCACGCGTCACCCTGTGGTGGGTCATCACCACATTGGTGCTGGTGATCCGTCTGCTCGCCACGATCGCGACGATCTTGCTGGTGATCGGCTGGGCGGTGGCGGCCATCCGGGATTCGATGATGAACGGCTTCCTGTGGCCGGCGGTCGGCAGCGGGGTCGCGTTGCTGATCAGCACCTATCTCTACAGCTACCTGCGGGCCCGGTATCCGCGCCGTAACAGCTGGCTTCCGTGAGCTGAGCGTGGCTCACCCGGGCGCTGTAGCCCAGATCACACGCCGGTTGGCATAATCGACGTCTACAGAGGCAATCAAGGGACGATCTATGACCGAACTCGGCTCGTCACGCGTCCGGCGCGCCTATGAGGATTTCCTCTCGGGCATCACGCCGCCGTCCGACGCGGTGCGCTCTGTCGTGCGTGATTCGTGGACGAGGTCGCTCAAGCGCGGAGTGGACCCGACCGAGGCGCTGCCCGAGGACGACGGCAGCGCAACCATGACGATGGCCGAGTTCAACCGCTATCGGCAGGCCCATCCGATCACCTCGGTGCGGCCGCTGGTGCAGTCGTTGATGCTCGACGACATCGCCGACTCGGGGGTGGTTGTCGCCCTGACCGATCAGGCCGGCCGATTGTTGTGGGTCGAGGGCAGTACCGAGGCCGTCGACCGGGCCGGCCACATCAACTTCGTCGAGGGTTCGGTGTGGAGCGAGGACGTCGTCGGGACCAACGCCCCGGGGCTGGCGCTCGCGGTCGGCAAGGGTGTGCAGGTGATCGGCCCCGAACACTTCGCGGGGTCGGTACAGGAATTCAGTTGTGCCGCTGCGCCCGTCCACGATCCGGTGACAGGTCATGTCATCGGCGTCGTCGACGTGACGGGCGGTCGTGAGGTCGCCGCACCGTTCGCGCTGGCCGCGGTGCGGTCCGTCGTGGCTGCCGCCGAGCGGGAATTGCGCTCGCATGCGGTCGATCTGGCGGATCCGGCAACCTTTGGAGCCCGCGCGGATCGGGGCGATGCCCGGCTCTCGGTCTTGCACGGCAACGGTTTGCACGGCAACGGTTTTCGGTGGCGCCGTGAGGGTGACCCGATGGGGGAGCGGACGTTGTCGCGACGGCACGCCGAGATCTTGTTGCTGTTGCAGGAGTATCCCGAGGGGCTCAACACCGAACAACTCGCCATTCATCTCGCCGGTGACGGCATCGACCCGGTGACCGTTCGCGCCGAGATCTCGCGGTTGCGCCGCGACCTGGGCACCGACGTCCTCTCCTCGCGCCCGTACCGGCTGACCGTCGACATGTCCTCGGATGTCGGCGACCTGCGTGCACGCATCGCCGAGGGTGCAGCGCTGTCGTCGGTGATCGACGAGCTCGGCCGCGGTGGCCTGTTGGCGGCGTCGACGGCGCCCGGCGTGAGCGAGATCTTCGAGGTGGTGCGCGAGGATGTGCGGTCGCGGGTGATCGCCGAGGGCGACGTCGGCGCGCTGCGTGCGTGGACTTCGTCGGTCCATGGCCGCGACGATCTGGTGGCGTGGCGCCGACTCGAGAATCGACTCCCCGTGGGCCATCCGGACCGGCCCGTGGTCGGCGGCCGGATCAGATTGCTCGACAAGCGCTACGGTGTCTGACCGGCCGACCCGGTCAGTACGAGCCGATCAGCAGGAGAACGAGGGCGGTCCCGCCGACGATGCACGCCAGCACCAGTAACGCGCCGACGCCCAGGGAGCCGAGCGACGCACCTCGCGACTCCGTGGAACTGCGTGCGGAACGGCTCGGGGCGGCGCCGTGGTGAGCCAGAACCATCGTGACCCCTCCTGGGGTGTTGACTACAGTGAATCAGATTCTCGAAACTGCATTGCACGGTGTCAAATCGGTGTGAGTCCTTAGTACCGCGAAAGGGTTCGCCCGGTCCAGTACTTTTCCGTCATTTCACCCTTTCGACCGACGCAGGCAACTTCGGCCTCGTGGCGGCCGACGGCGCCGGGCGACGCCCTGATCAGCGGTTCTGTCGTCACCCAATATCGAGTACCCACTTGCAACGTCAGTGCAACCAGGCCGCTCGTACTCTGTGTGTCAGATCACACCGAACGATGATGCGGCGGTGTGGCACACCCGAGCGGGGACCGATCCCGCGATGGCATTGAGGGAGCTGGGAACACATGACTGTTTACGCGAAGCCGGGCACCGACGGCTCGGTGATGAGCTTTGAGTCGCGTTACGACAACTGGATCGGTGGACAATGGGTGCCGCCGGTCAAGGGTCAGTACTTCGAGAACCCGTCGCCGGTCGACGGCAAGACGTTCTGCGACATCGCGCGGTCGACGGCCGAGGACATCGATCTGGCACTGGATGCGGCGCACAAGGCCGCGCCGCAGTGGGGCAAGACCTCGGTGGCCGAACGCTCACTGGTGCTGCTGCGTATCGCCGACCGGATCGAGGAGAACCTCGAGAAGATCGCCGTGGCCGAGACCTGGGACAACGGTAAGGCCGTCCGCGAGACCCTGGCCGCCGACATCCCACTGGCCGTCGACCACTTCCGCTACTTCGCCGGCGCGCTGCGCGCCCAGGAGGGCTCGATCTCCGAGGTCGACGAGGACACCGTCGCCTACCACTTCCACGAGCCGCTCGGTGTGGTCGGCCAGATCATCCCGTGGAACTTCCCGATCCTGATGGCCGTGTGGAAGCTCGCCCCGGCGCTCGCGGCGGGCAACGCCGTCGTACTGAAGCCGGCGGAGCAGACCCCCGCGTCGATCCTGTACGTGATGAGCTTGATCGCCGACCTGCTGCCGGCCGGCGTCGTCAACATCGTCAACGGATTCGGCGTGGAGGCAGGCAAGCCGCTGGCCTCGAGCAACCGGATCCGCAAGATCGCATTCACCGGTGAGACCACGACCGGCCGCTTGATCATGCAGTACGCGTCGGAGAACCTCATCCCGGTCAGTCTCGAGCTCGGTGGCAAGAGCCCGAACATCTTCTTCAACGATGTGATGAGCGCCGACGACGGATTCCTCGACCGCGCCCTCGAGGGCTTCGCCATGTTCGCGCTCAACCAGGGTGAGGTGTGCACCTGCCCGAGCCGCGCGCTCATCCAGGAGGACATCTACGACAACTTCCTCGAGAAGGCCGTCGACCGTGTCGCCAAGATCAAGCAGGGCAACCCGCTCGACACCGACACGATGATGGGCGCGCAGGCGTCCAACGACCAGTTCGAGAAGATCTCCTCGTACCTGTCCATCGGCAAGGAAGAGGGCGCGAAAATCCTGATCGGCGGAGAGCCCGCCGACCTCGGTGGCGATCTCGAGGGCGGCTACTACATCAAGCCGACGGTGTTCTACGGGAACAACAAGATGCGCATCTTCCAGGAAGAGATCTTCGGCCCGGTGCTGGCCGTGACCACGTTCAAGGACTACGCCGACGCCATCCACATTGCCAACGACACCTTGTACGGACTCGGCGCCGGAGTCTGGAGCCGGGACGGGGCCACCGCCTACCGCGCCGGCCGCGAGATCCAGGCCGGCCGGGTGTGGACCAACACCTATCACGACTACCCGGCCCACGCGGCCTTCGGTGGTTACAAGCAGTCGGGTATCGGTCGCGAGAACCATCTGATGATGCTCGAGCACTACCAGCAGACCAAGAACCTGCTGGTCGGTTACGCGCAGAATGCGAAAGGCTTCTTCTGAGTCCACCCCGAAAGAGAGCAGGTGAAACCCGTGTCAGAACAACACGACGTTCCTGATCGGGTGGTCGCCACAGACGCCGCCGTGCAGCTCCTGACCACGTTGTCGGAGCTGCACGGCGGTCTCATGATCCACCAGTCCGGTGGCTGCTGTGACGGCTCGGCCCCCATGTGCTACGCCGTCGGTGAGTTCCGGGTGGGCCAGCGCGACGTCCTGGTCGGCGGCGTCGTTCTTCCCGAACCGCTTCCGGCGGTGCGGGTTTGGATCAACGGAGACCAGTTCGAGCTCTGGAAACACACCCAGCTGATCCTTGATGTGGTGGCCGGACGTGGCGCCGGATTCAGTCTCGAAGCTCCCGAAGGTGTCCGATTCATCTCGCGGGCAAGGGCTTTCGACGACGAGGAAAATGCGCTACTCGCGCAGAACCCGCCACTGACCGGTGCGAGCGCGGGGATCTGATCGACGGCCGGGCGCCCGACTACCCGACGGGTGGTTCGTCGACCCACCAGCCGCGCACCATGCCGGGTGGGCGCCCGGGCTCGAGGTAGTGCTCGGTGCCGAATGCGAAGCCGAAGGCCTGCACCGGCAGCGACATCAGCTGCCGGACGTCGCTCTGGCTGCCGTGACACGCCAGCGCCTGCCGTTTGGCCACCACATCGTCGCCGAGATCGACGGCCCAGTGCAGTTCGGACTCGGGTGTGCCGATCGGATTCCCGTCGTCTCCGTGTGCGTCCGGGTCGTACCCATCCATGCCCATCTCGGTGGCGAGGACGAACAGCTGCCGCATCAGATCGCGGTTCATCGACACCTCGAGGTATCGAGGTCGTCGGGCGGCGAGGTCCACCGCGGCCAGCGTGGTGCGGTGCAGCATGACGTGGTCGGGATGCCCGTAACCACCGTGCCAGTCGTAGCCGATGACGGCATCGGCGTCCTCCTCGTCGAGCAGGTCGGCCAGGCGGCGTGCGGCCTCGCCGACGTCCGCGCGTGAGAAGACGCCGTCGGTGTCGTTCTGCGCCCAGCCGGTCATCCCGGAGTCGGCGTATCCGAGCCACGCGACCCGAGCCGTGCCGGTGATGGCCGCCGATGCCTCGGCCTCGCCGCGTCGTCGGCTCGCCACGGTCTCGCCGGGTGCCAGATCGTCCGGCACGTCCCCCGGATCCCCGTCGGTGCAGTAGACGACGACCACCCGGTGGCCCTCGCGGGCGGCGCGGATCATGGTGCCTGCGGTCGCGGTGCCCTCGTCGTCGGGATGGGCATGGACGAAGACGATGGTGCTCACGGGTAGATCATGTCACCTGTGCTGTCCGCGGCCGATCGGGACCGGACGCGAGGGTGCATCCCAGGCCGATCAGGACGAGCACTGCGACATACACCGCGACACCGACCCAGCCGTACGCCGAGAACACCAGGCCGCCAAGGGCTCCCACCACCGAGCTGCCCAGGTAGTAGTGGAACAGGTACAGCGACGACGCCTCGGCGCGATGCTCGGTGGCCCGCGCCGACACCCAGCCGCTGGCCACCGAGTGTGCCCCGAAGAAGCCGGCGGTGAAGGCGAACATACCCACCAGAATCGACCAGAGTTGGTCGGGCACGGTCATTCCCAGGCCCGCGAGCATGATCACGACCGAGGTGCTCAGCACCACGGGACGGCCGACACGGTCGGAGAGCCGGCCGGCGAGCGCCGACGATGCGGTACCCGCGAGGTACATGAAGAAGACCGAGGCGACCACGGCCTCGCTGAGATCGAACGGATCGCGCAGCAATCGGTACGTGATGTAGTTGTAGACGGTGACGAACCCGCCCATCAGCACGAAGCCGGTGAGGAACAGCGGCAGCAGGCGCCGATCACGCAGGTGCGCCAACAGGTTTCGGGTGGTGATGGCCGGCGAGACGCGTCGGGGGACATGGAACC
Organism: Gordonia sp. DT219; assembly: GCF_049847065.1. NCBI lineage: Bacteria > Bacillati > Actinomycetota > Actinomycetes > Mycobacteriales > Gordoniaceae > Gordonia > Gordonia sp. DT219. The sequence goes on from NZ_JBNCNR010000028.1 coordinate 18,078, forward strand.
GCGATGCCGGGACCGTCCGCCAGAAGACGAGCGCGAAGCCCAGCGACACCAGGCAGGCTATCTCCAGGGCCCACTGCCACGACATGACATCGACGGCGAATCCGGGGATCAGCCGGCCGACGAGTCCGCCGATCGTCGTGCCCGCCACATACCGTCCCATCGCGGTGCCGAGCGAACGGCCCTCGACCTCCTCGGCCAGGTAGGCCATCGCGACGGCGGGCACCCCGGCGCACAGCACACCCTGCAGTGCGCGGCCGGCAAGCAGGATCTCGATCGTCGGCGACCACGGCAGCGCGATGCCGATGGCCGATGCCGCCGTCGCCGAGATGACCATGATCCGCACCCGCCCGAAGCGTTCGGAGAGGACGCTGGCCGGGATGATCGCGACCGCGAGCAACCCGGTGGTCAGCGATACCGCGAGCGCCGAGGTGGTCGGTGACGTGCCGAAATGCTGCGAGATCTGCGGGAGCAGCGCCTGCACGTAGTAGAGCGCCATGAACGTCGTCATGCCCGCCGCAAAGAGGGCGAGCGTGGTCCTCCGATACCCGGCCGAGCCCAGGGCGTAGCGCGCCGGGGCGGGCGCAGGCAGGGCGGTGGGATCGGCGGAGGTCACTCGTCCAGGTTCCTGCTCCGTCCGGCGAAGGCAAAATGAATGATTGTGTGCGAGGCGATTCAGAAATGAATAAGTGCAGTTAGGGTTGCAGCGTGCAGGAAGAGATTGAGTGGTTTGTCACGGTCGCGGAGACGGCGAGCCTCACCGAGGCCGCGGCGCGGCTGCACGTCTCGCAGCCGACGCTGTCTCGGTTCGTGGCTCGCCTCGAACGCGATCTCGGTGTTGCGCTCTTCGACCGCCACGGTCGGCGATTGGTGCTCAATCCCTTCGGGCAGGTGTACCTCGAGCGGGCGCGGCGAGCCCGGGCACAACTCGACGCCGCCCGCCACCAGATCGACGAAATGCGCCGCCCGGCCCGCGGCGTTGTGCGGCTGGCATTTCTGCATTCGTTCGGGCTCGCGCTCGTACCGGATCTGATCCGGGGGTTCCGGGAGGAGAATCCCGGTGCAGGTTTCACGCTCGCCCAGGATTCGGTCGCCACCGTCCTCGATCATGTCGAGAAGGGCGCCGCCGATCTCGCGCTCGTCGCACCCCGGCCGATGCGGACCGACATGGCGTGGCAGCCGATCACACAGCAGGATCTCGCGCTCGTCGTCGGCCGCGGTCACCGGTTCGCCGGGCGGCCCAGCATCGGGCTGGCCGAGGCCGCCGACGAGGAATTCATCGTGATGCAACGGGGATTCGGTATGCGCCGCATCTTCGATGAACTCTGTGCGGCCGCCGAGATCACCCCGACCGTCACGTTCGAGTCGACGGAATTGGCGACCATCACCGGACTGGTGGGCGCGGGCCTGGGCGTCGGCGTCGTTCCCCTCGACGACGCCACCCGGCGTACCGACGTCTCCTTCGTCCCGCTGGCCGGCGAGAGTCGGGAGATCGGACTGACGTGGTTCCGGTCGCGACCGCTTTCCGATGCGGCGCAACGATTCCGGGCGTTCGTGGTCGAGTACGCCGCCCGGCGGTGAGGGTTGCCGACTTCGGGCCCGCGCTACCACATCGCACCGACAGAAACGTGCACCCGCCGAAGCCGCGAAACATGTTGTCCACAAGTAGTATTCGATACAAAGATGCCACAGATCTGGGTGCCATTGCCGGCGCATGCGGGTAAGATGGAGACATCGCATCGATCGCCAAGGGGGGCACCATGATCGCCGACGACACCATCGAAAGCACCGATACCGCAGCAATTCTGGCCGGCATTGTCGACCAGCTCACCGAACTCCGCACCAACCCGGACATGAGCGGGCCGCAAGCACACGCCGCACTGCAACAGATCCTGCTGATCCGCAACCTCGCCGACCATCACGCAACCACGTTCACCGGTGAACTCGACCGCCTCAACGTCGCCGACGGCCACGGCCGCCGGTTGCGGGAACTACTGACCGTGATGGGGTGCGCACCCGCCGTCGCCGCCCGGTTCGTGCGGATCGGCACCGCCACCGACATCGACCCACTGCTACGCCACGCCGCCGACGGTTCCATCTCGTCCGAACACGCCGACGCGATCGTGCGCGGCCTGTCGCACATCGACTCCCGATCTGCTGAGCCCGTGGCCCCCGACATGCGGTCGGCGCAACTGATGTCACTGATGTCGTGGTCGTCGGCAGGGATGACGCCGGCCCAGATCGCCGATCACGCCCGAACGATCGCCAACGAACTCGCCGCCGACACCGACGACGGTAAACCGGCGGCCGAAGACAAGTCGATCAACGAACTCGGCCACCACAAAACCGATGATGGCCGTCTCGATGTGCGCGCCAACCTGGATGCTGTCGCCGGGGAGAAACTGCACAGCCTGGTCGAAACACTGTCGGCCCCGAAACCTCAGCCCGACGGCTCCCACGATCCGCGGTCGGCACAACACAGGCGCGCCGATGCCTTCGAATCCATCTTGGAACTCGCTCAGAAGGGTCTCATCGACGAGACGGTGTCGTGCAAACCGACCGGCGGGGTCCTGTTGACGATTCCTGCCGATGCCCCGAAACTGTCCGCGCTCGAGTTCATGGGCTCGGTGACACCTGCGACGGCGAAGACGTTGGGTTGCGATGCCGCGGTCACCGTCGTCATCGTCGACGGCGAACAGGTGCCGCTGAACGTCGGACGGGAGAAGCGGCTGTTCACGCCGTCGCAGCGGAAAGCGTTGCTGCTCAGGGATAAGTGCTGCGTGAAGTGTGGTGCGCCCGCGTCACGCACCCAGGCGCACCACCTCGTGTCGTGGGCTGATGGTGGGGCTACCGACCTCGACAACGGTTGCTTGCTGTGCACGGCCTGTCACCACGATGTCCATGACCGGGCCGGCGCCGGGAGCGCAGCGAGCGGGCCGAATGATCACTGGGATGTGGTGATGGGATTCGATCGACATCCGTGGCTGATCCCGCCCGCCGCCGTCGATCCCCGACGACGACCACTACCGGCCTACAACCGACGCACCCTACGTCTCGACGACGCTGCCTGAAACCGGCTACCTAGAACCGGCCGCCTGAACAGGCGTGCCCGCAACGACTTTCTGACCCTGCACCCGGCTTGCCGGGACCGCAATTGTTGTTTGAGAACTTCATAGCGCGCCGGCCCACGACTCGGGATCTTTCACCCCAGCGCAGCGGCGACGTCGGCGGTGTCGAGCATCACGCGTTCACCGATCACCTTGCCGTCGTCGTCGAAGTCGACGATCGCGACCATCTCGAGGGCGATGGTGTTGCCGGTGGCCGGCATCCCCGCATAGGGGCCGTCGTGGGTGCCGTCGAATCGAACCAGCATGGCGCCGGTGTGCCCGTCCTGGCCGAGTGGGGTGATGGTCGTGCGTAGATCGCTGAATGCACCGAAGAGCGACTCTTCTCGTCGCCGGAGTGCCTCCAGCCCATTCTGCGGACCGGTCAACGGTGAGAGGTAGTCGGCGGGCTCGGCCCACAGTGCGACCACGGCGGTGGGGTTGTGCTCGTTGACCGCGGCGGTCGCAGCGGCGGCGAAATCGTGGATGTACATGGTGTCTCCTGCTTTCTCGAGGGTGAAACCTGGCATGCGGATCGGCTGCGCGGACCGGCGGCTACCCGGCCGTCGGGCGCACGGACCGCTCGGCGGCGCCGATGGCGACGCGTGCGGGTAGTCGGGGGCTGATCATGGCGACAGCGGCGTTGGAGATTCCGTCGACGACGCTGGGGCGATGGCGATGTAGGGCGCGCAGTGCGGTGTCGACGACGTCGCCGGGACTGCGGCGTCGGCCCACCGACGCCGCCTCGCCCGCAATGTCGAAGAACTCCGTGTCGGTGGCGCCCGGACACACCGCGATGACGCGCACCCCGGTCGCCTTGGTCTCCGCCCACAGTGCGCGGGTGAACGACAGAACGAATGCCTTGGTCGCGCCGTAGACCGCCATGTGCGGGATCGCTTGAAACGCGGCGGTACTCGCGATGTTGATCACGGTGCCCTGGCGCCGGGCGGTCATTGCGGGCAGGAACAGCGTCGTGAGCTCGGCCAACGCCGTCACATTGAGCTGGATCTGCGCGACGACGTCGGCGGCACGCGCGGCGACGAGATCGCCGTGAGCGCCGACTCCCGCATTGTTGACCAGGATGTCGACTTCGAGCCCGGCTGCGACGACCTCGTCGTGGAGCTGCGTGCCGGCGCCGGGGATCGCGAGGTCGCAGGGGATCACGTGCACCTGCGAGTCATGGCGCGTCTGGAGTTCGGTGGCCAGTTCGGCGAGGACGGCCGCCCGGCGGGCGACGAGGACCAACCGCGCGCCGTGGGCGGCCGCCCGCTGCGCGAAGGCTCGTCCGATGCCCGATGACGCCCCGGTGATCAGCACCGTCTTGCCTGTGAAGAGTTCGGTGGCGTACACGCTCATGATGCTCCCTAAGTTATTTAAACCGACCAGACGGTATGTTACTGGTATCTTGATCGATGAGACACCGAAGCGCAAGGAGGGATCGAGAATGAGTGACCGTTCAGGGCGTGCGGTGGGACGTCCGCTCGGACCGACGGCCAAGGGGGCCGGCACCCGCAAACGCATCATCGAGTCGGCGGCGACGGTCTTCGCTCAGATGGGGTACGACAAGGCACGGATGACCACGCTCGTCGACGCCACCGGCCTCACCAAAGGTGCGGTCTACTTCCACTTCGACAGCAAAGAGGCTCTGGCGCTTGCGGTTCTGGAGACCAAGCATGCGGAATGGCTCGCCGACGTCAACGCGCGGCTGGCCGGCCTACCCGAGGGGCGACGTCGTCTGGAGGGACTCCTGCCGACGATGCTCGCGATTCACGACGACGATCGTTCGGTGTGGGCGGTGTCGAAGCTGAGCCGTAGCCTGGCAGATCTGGAATCGGACAATCCGATGCGCAGGCACATCGCCCGATTGAGTCAGACGTGGGTCGAGATGGTCGCCGACGTCATCCGGCGGGCGCAGGAACTACGCGAGGTGCGCGGGGACATCGATCCGGTCGGTGCGGCGGTCGCACTGGTGGGTGCGTTCGACGGAGTGAAGGCGATTCACGACACCCTCACCGAGGGTGGGGAGGAACCCTTCGCCTCGGGTGCGTCGGCTCTGGGTTCGATGATCCTCACCGGGCTGATGACACCGGATCGGTGATCGGTGGCCAATGGTGACGTGGCACCACCGGCCTCGACATAGACTTTCGTCCATGTCTCGGCAGTGCCGCCTCCCGGGCTCGTCGTCGTGAGCCAATGGTTCACGCGTACCGTCGTCGATCCGGGCCGATTGCCGCTGTTTCTGTTCCTGGTCGCATTCATCCTGACTTTCCTGTTCATCCGGCTCAGCGTGCGCCTGATCCGGGCCGAGGTCAGCTGGTGGCCGGGAAACGTCGCGCCGGGCGGAATGCATCTGCATCACGAGTTCTTCGGGGTGATCATGATGCTGCTGTCCGGCTTCGGTCTGGTGTCGCTCTCCCGGTTCGACACCCCGATCGCCGACTGCGTCCTCGCCGCCGTCTTCGGCATCGGTTGCGCGCTGGTGCTCGACGAGTTCGCGCTCATCTTGCATCTGCGAGATGTCTACTGGGAGAAGGAAGGTCGTGCGTCGGTCGACGCGGTCTTCGTCGCCATCGCGATCGGCGTGCTGTTCCTGCTGGGCCTGCGGCCGCTGGGTTTGTCCGACGCGACCTCCGAGATCACGCAAGGCTCCGACCTGCAGACCCGGATTGCGGCCGGGGTGATCGTCGCAATCAACGTCGCGCTCGCGCTGATCACCCTGATCAAGGGCAAACTGTGGACCGGACTCATCGGCATGTTCGTCCCGATCCTCCTGCTGTTCGGCGCCTTTCGCGTCGCGCGCCCGCGATCGCCGTGGGCGCGCTGGTTCTATCGGCGTGCAGAGGGCAAGCTGGACAAGGCGATCCGACGGGAGATTCGCTACCGGGAACCGCTCATCCGCTGGAAGATCGTCGTGCAGGAGGCGCTCGCCGGGCGGTTCGGGGTGCCCGACCTGCCGCCCGCGCTCCCGATGACGCCGACTCCGCTTGCGCCGAAGGCCGCCGCACCGAACGCGATCGCCACCGCCATCCGGTGGCGCCGGACGTGCCGCGAACTGCGGGTGGTGCCGACGTGGCGGCTGCCGGTGATCCTGGTGGTACTCGCGGTCATCGCGGCGATCCTGTGCATCACCCTCGACGAATCCCTCGGCCTGCAAGTGGATTCGGGAACGCTGGCCACCGTGCTCGGTGTGATCGCCGGTGCGATGGCGACCCTGACCGGTCTGGTGTTCACCGCTGTCACCCTGGCCATGCAGTTCGGGGCGTCGCAGATCTCGGTGCGGGTGATCCCGCGTCTGCAGCGCGAGCCGGTGATGCGATGGTCGATCGGATTCTTCTTGGCCACCTTCGTGTTCAGTGTGATGGTGGCGATGGACCTGGCCCTCGCCGAACCCGACGACACCACACCGGGGGTGTCGACCGCGATCGCGGCACTGCTGACGGTGGTGTCCGCGTTCCTGTTCATCGCCCTGGTGGCGAAGGTGGGTGCAATCCTCAACTCGGCGCAGCTGATGCGCTGGATCGCCGCCGACGGCCGCGCCGCCATCCGCAGACAGTATCCCGCCGACCCCGACGACCGGCCAGACGATCTGCCCGACGGCCTGCCCGACGGCCTGGCGCCGGAAGCGGACCCGCCGATCACCGTGGAGCCGAACGCGATACCGCGCAAGATCATTCACCTCAAGGAGACCGCAACGCGTGGCCGGGTCCTGCTGGCGGTCAACGTGGCGCGGCTACAGCGTCAGGCGGTTGGCGCCGGGGTGCGGTTCGAATTGCTCGTCGCCGTCGGTGATCATGTGCCGCATGACATCGGCGTGATCGCGGTGGTCGGGGATCGCCGCGACGAGATCGCCGACCACAAGGTGTTGCGGTGTCTGCTCTTCGGCGACACCCACCAGCCGTCGGTGAGCCCCGCCGCCGCGCTGCAGTCGATCTCCGATATCGCACTCAAGGCGATATCGAGTGCCGGCAACGATCCGAGCACCGTCGTGCTGGCGCTCGATCACACCGAGGACCTGCTGACGATGCTGGCCCCGCGGGTGCGTGCCGCGCTGCGCTCGGAGCGCGCGACCCTGGTCGACGGCTATCGGCGGAGCTGGGCCGACTACGTGGCCGTCGGGACCGACGAGATCCGCAGGCACAGTCGCGGGCAGGCGCAGGTGCAGCGACGGCTGCGCGTCCTCTACGAGACGCTGATGAGTCGCTGTTCGGCCGATCAGCAGATGCCGTTCCGGGAGCGCCTTGCTGCGTTGGACACCCAGATAGCGCACGAATGGCGGGTGCCGCTAGACCGGCGGCTGGCGTCCGCACCAGACCGCCAGGGCTATGGGTCGGAGCGGGGCACCGAGCGGGGCATGCAGCGGGATTCGCGGGATAGGTCCGAATAGTCCGAATACCGAAGCCGGCCCGTTCGGCGACGCCGCTCCGGTCGGCGGCGCCGATAGCGGTCATACGCTGCGACGTCGGCGTCGATGTGGTAGCCGGATTTCGGTACTGGGCACCCTGCGTGAGAAAATATCTGACAATGCTTAGCGAGCAGGGTGTTTCCTGCCTGGCAACGACTGCCGGGACCAGGTGTCAGCAACGGCGCTGACCTCGGGGACGCCACCGCCTGATCTCCGAAAAGTGCCAGGTCAGCCCATGGACGGGCCTTTCGGGACACGGTCGGCGGTGCGGTGTCCGAACAGACGTATACGGGTGAATCGGTGCGCAAGGTCGCGCGCAAAGTGAGGCAGATATGAAGCATGCTCCCGGTCCCACGGGCCTATATGACCCCATCCACGAGCACGACTCCTGTGGAGTCGCGTTCGTCGTCGACATGCACGGACGACGCAGCCGGGACATCGTGGACAAGGCGATCACCGCGCTGATCAATCTGGAGCATCGTGGTGCCGCGGGCGCCGAGCCGAACACCGGCGACGGTGCCGGGATCATGATCCAGGTTCCCGACCGCTTCTTGCGTGAGGTCGTCGACTTCGAGCTGCCGGCCGAAGGTGCCTACGCCACCGGCATCGCGTTCCTGCCGCAGGGTTCCAAGGACGCTGCCGAGGCGTGCGCGGGCGTCGAGAAGATCGTCGAGGCCGAGGGTCTGCGCATTCTCGGCTGGCGTGCGGTGCCGGTCAACGAGAACGGGCTCGGTGCACTCGCCCGCGACGCGATGCCGACGTTCCGTCAGCTGTTCATCGCGCTGCCCGAGGATGCCGACGATCCGGACGGCATGGTCCTCGAGCGCCGGGCGTTCGTGGTGCGCAAGCGCGTGCAGAACGAGCTCGGCACCAAGGGCGCCGGTGCGGACGGCCCGGGCCGCGAGACCGTGTACTTCCCGAGCCTGTCGGGCAAGACGTTCGTCTACAAGGGCATGCTGACGACCCCGCAGCTGCGCGAGTTCTACCTCGACCTGCAGGACTCACGGGTCGAGAGCGCGCTGGGACTGGTGCATTCGCGTTTCTCCACCAACACCTTCCCGTCGTGGCCGCTGGCCCATCCGTTCCGGCGGGTCGCCCACAACGGCGAGATCAACACCGTCACCGGTAACGAGAACTGGATGCGGGCCCGTGAGGCGCTCATCGATACGGAGTTGTTCGGCGAGAGTGGGGCCGATACCGGGAGTGTTTCCGAGAAGATCTTCCCGGTGTGCACCCCGGGTGCCTCCGACACCGCGCGCTTCGACGAGGTGCTCGAGATGCTGCACCTCGGCGGGCGCAGCCTGCCGCACGCGGTGCTGATGATGATCCCGGAGGCCTGGGAGCGGCACGAGTCGATGAAGCCCGAGCACCGGGCGTTCTACGAGTACCACGCCACCCTGATGGAGCCGTGGGACGGACCGGCGTCGGTCTGCTTCACCGACGGCACCGTGGTGGGTGCGGTGCTCGACCGCAATGGGTTGCGCCCCAGCCGGGTCTGGGTCACCAGGGACGGTCTGGTGGTGATGGCGTCGGAGGTCGGCGTCCTCGACATCGACCACTCCGAGGTGGTGCAGAAGCTGCGCCTGCAGCCCGGACGCATGTTCCTCGTCGACACCGCCGCCGGCCGGATCGTCGACGACGAGGAGATCAAGGATCAGCTCGCCGCCGAGTATCCGTACCAGGAGTGGCTCGACGCGGGCCTGGTGCACATCGACAATGTGAAGTCGCTGCCCCACGAGCACATGTCTCATCCGCGGGTCACGCTGCGGCAGTTGACCTTCGGCTACACCACCGAGGAACTCGATCTGCTCGTCGCGCCGATGGCCCGCACCGGGGCGGAGGCCATCGGGTCGATGGGCACCGACACCCCGATCGCGGTGCTCTCCGCGCGGCCGCGCATGCTCTTCGACTACTTCCAGCAGTTGTTCGCGCAGGTCACCAATCCGCCACTGGACGCCATCCGCGAGGAGATCGTCACCGCGATCGGCGGCACCATCGGCTCGGAGGCCGACCTGCTGCACCCGAGCGCGGCGGCCTGCCGCCAGATCGTGCTGCCCACACCGGTTCTCGACAACGATCACCTCGCCAAACTGGTCCGCGTCGATGACGACCCGAACCTGCCGGATTTCCGCAGCGCCCACATCCACGGCCTCTACCCGGTGGCGCAGGGCGGCGCCGGACTGCGCCAGGCACTCGACGACGTGCGCGCGCAGGTCACCGCCGCGATCGCCGACGGCGTGAACCTGATCATCCTGAGTGACCGGGAATCCGACGAGAACCTCGCCCCGATCCCGTCGTTGTTGCTGACCGCCGCGGTGCACCATCACCTGGTGCGCGAGCGCAATCGCACCCGCGTCGGCCTGGTCGTCGAGTCGGGCGACTGCCGCGAGGTCCACCACCTCGCCGCCCTGATCGGCTTCGGAGCGGCCGCGGTCAACCCGTACATGGCCTTCGAGTCCATCGAGGACATGGTCGAGCGGGGGGCGTTGGGCGACATCGACTTCGAGACCGCCCGCGCCAACTACATCAAGGCCGGGAGCAAGGGCGTGCTCAAGGTGATGAGCAAGATGGGTATCTCCACCCTCGCCTCCTACACCGGTGCGCAACTGTTCCAGGTGATCGGTATCGACCAGGACACCGTCGACGAATTCTTCACCGGCCTGCGCAGTCAGCTCGGCGGTATCGGACTCGACGAGATCGCCGCCGACGTCGCCGCGCGACATGCGCTGGCCTTCACCGACCGTCCCAGCGAGCGGGCGCACCGCGAACTCACGGTGGGCGGCGAATACCAGTGGCGCCGGGAGGGCGAGTACCACCTGTTCAACCCGGACACGGTGTTCAAGCTCCAGCACTCCACCCGCACCGGGCAGTACCAGGTGTTCAAGGAGTACACCAAGCTGGTCGACGATCAGGCGCGCAAACTGGCGACGCTGCGTGGGCTGTTCGACTTCAATTTCGGTGACCGCGACCCGATCCCGATCGACAAGGTCGAACCGGCGTCGAAGATCGTCAAACGGTTCTCGACCGGCGCGATGAGCTTCGGCTCGATTTCCGCCGAGGCCCACGAAACCCTCGCGATCGCGATGAACCGCCTCGGCGGACGCTCGAATTCCGGTGAGGGCGGCGAGGACACGCGCCGGTTCGATCCGGACGAGAACGGCGACTGGCGGCGCAGCGCGATCAAGCAGGTCGCATCCGGCCGGTTCGGTGTCACCTCGCACTACCTGAGCAACTGCACCGACATCCAGATCAAGATGGCCCAGGGCGCCAAGCCCGGCGAAGGCGGTCAGCTGCCGCCGCACAAGGTGTACCCGTGGATCGCCGAGGTGCGCGGCTCCACGCCGGGCGTCGGGCTGATCTCGCCGCCGCCGCACCACGACATCTATTCGATCGAGGACCTCGCACAGCTGATCCACGACCTGAAGAACGCGAATCCGCAGGCTCGGATTCACGTGAAACTCGTCAGCGAGATCGGTGTGGGCACCGTCGCCGCGGGTGTGTCCAAGGCCCACGCCGACGTGGTGCTGATCTCCGGTCACGACGGTGGCACCGGTGCCTCGCCGCTCACCTCGCTCAAACATGCGGGCGCGCCATGGGAGATCGGTCTGGCCGAGACCCAGCAGACGTTGCTGCTCAACGGTCTTCGCGACCGCATCTCGGTGCAGGTCGACGGTCAGCTCAAGACGGGCCGCGACGTGGTGGTCGCCGCTCTGCTCGGCGCCGAGGAATTCGGTTTCGCCACCGCACCATTGGTGGTGTCGGGCTGCATCATGATGCGCGTGTGTCACCTCGACACCTGCCCGGTGGGTGTGGCCACCCAGAATCCGCTGCTGCGTGAGCGTTTCACCGGCAAACCGGAGTTCGTCGAGAACTTCTTCATGTTCATCGCCGAGGAGGTGCGCGAACTCCTCGCGCGCCTGGGCTTCCGCACCCTGCGGGAGGCGGTCGGCCGCGTCGAGGCCCTCGACACCGGAAAGGCGCTGTCGCACTGGAGTTCGGACAAGGCCGGCAGGCTCGACCTGTCTTCGGTGCTCGCACAGCCCGAATCGCCGTTCATGAATCAGGACCTGTACTGCTCCGGCGTGCAGGATCATGGACTCGACAAGGCGCTCGATCAGCAGCTCATCGCGCAGAGTCGCGAGGCGATCGATCACGGTACCCGGGTGAGCTTCTCGTCGAAGATCACCAACGTGAACCGCACCGTCGGCACCATGCTCGGCCACGAGGTCACCAAGGCCTATGGCGCACACGGTCTTCCGGACGGCACGATCATGATCGACTTCACCGGATCGGCAGGCAACAGCTTTGGTGCGTTCGTGCCCAAGGGCATCACTTTGCGGCTCGAGGGCGACGCCAACGACTTCGTCGGCAAGGGCCTCTCCGGCGGCCGCATCGTGGTGCGTCCGGCGCGCAACGCCCCCGAAGGCTTTGTCGCCGAGCGCAACATCATCGCCGGCAACGTCATCGGCTTCGGCGCGACCGCGGGCAAGATCTTTTTGCGCGGCGTGGTGGGCGAGCGCTTCTGTGTGCGCAACTCCGGAGCCACCGCCGTTGTCGAGGGCGTCGGCGATCACGGCTGCGAGTACATGACCGGTGGCCGCGTGGTGGTGCTCGGGACGACCGGGCGCAACTTTGCCGCGGGTATGTCCGGCGGGCTTGCCTTCGTGCACGACCCGGCGCAGAACTTCGCCGACAACCTGAACGGCGAACTCGTCGAACTCGAGCCGCTCGACGCCGACGACATCGAGTTTCTTGCCGGGATCATCACCGAGCACCGCGACGAGACCGAGTCGCCGGTCGCGGCAGCGCTGCTCGCCGACTGGGAGACCGCACAGACCCAGTTCGCCAAGGTGATGCCGCGTGACTACAAGCGGGTGCTCGCGGCGGCGACCGCCGCCGAGCGAGATGGACGAGACGTGAACGAAGCGATCATGGAGGCCGCACGTGGCTGATCCCAGAGGATTCCTCAAGCACACCGAGCGTGAACTGCCCGAGCGCCGGCCGGTCGACCTGCGCCTGATGGACTGGAAAGAGGTCTACACCGACTTCGATCACGGTGCCCTCGAGACCCAGGCCAGCCGATGCATGGACTGCGGTATCCCGTTCTGCCACAACGGTTGCCCGTTGGGGAACCTGATCCCGGAGTGGAACGACCTGGTCCACAAGGGTCGTTGGGACGACGGCATCGAACGGTTGCACGCCACCAACAACTTCCCGGAGTTCACCGGGCGGTTGTGTCCGGCGCCGTGCGAGGCGTCGTGTGTGCTCGGCATCAACCAGCCGGCGGTCACCATCAAGCAGGTCGAGGTCGAGCTGATCGACAACGCCTGGGAAACCGGTCTGGTGACGCCGGTGGTGCCGTCCGAGCACACCGGCAAGAGTATTGCCGTCGTCGGTTCGGGACCCGCGGGACTGGCTGCGGCGCAGCAGCTCACCCGCGCCGGACACACCGTCTACGTCTACGAGCGCGCCGACCGGATCGGTGGGCTGCTGCGGTACGGCATCCCCGAGTTCAAGATGGAGAAGCGCCACATCGATCGCCGTCTCGAGCAGATGAAGGCCGAGGGGACGGTGTTCCGTCCGGGCGTGAACGTCGGGGTCGACGTCACCGTCGCGCAGTTGCGTGAGGACTTCGACGCGGTGATCCTGGCGATGGGTTCGACGATCGGCCGTGACCTGCCGATCGGTGGCCGGGATCTCGACGGCATCCACCAGGCGATGGAGTTCCTGCCCCAGGCCAATCGGGTGCAGCTCGGTGACACCGTCGAGGGACAGATCACCGCGAAGGGCAAGAAGGTCGTCATCATCGGTGGCGGCGACACCGGCGCCGACTGCCTGGGCACGTCGCTGCGTCAGGGCGCCGAGATCGTGCACCAGTTCGAGATCATGCCGATGCCACCGCATGAGCGCGCCGAGTCGACCCCGTGGCCGACGTATCCGTTGATGTACCGCGTGTCATCGGCTCACGAAGAGGGTGGCGAGCGGATGTTCTCGGTCAACACCGAACAGTTCGTCGGCGAGAACGGCAAGGTCACCGCACTCAAGGCACACGAGGTCGTGATGCGCGAAGGCCGTTTCGAGAAGGTCGAGGGCAGCGATTTCGAGCTCGAATGCGACCTCGTCCTGCTGGCGATGGGCTTCGTCGGACCCGAGCGCGGCGATCTGCTCGACAAGCTCGGCGTCGAGTACGACCAACGCGGAAACATCAAGCGTGACGACGAGTTCCGTGCTTCCGGCCAGGAGAACGTCTTCGTCGCCGGGGACGCCGGCCGCGGACAGTCGCTGATCGTGTGGGCCATTGCCGAGGGTCGTTCGGCCGCTGCCGCCGCCGACAACTATCTGGCCGGCCGGTCGGATCTGCCCGCGCCGATCGTTCCCACGCAGGTCGCCCAGCGCTGAGGATCTCGTCTGGTCCGGGTTCTCGCAGCCGAGTGATCTTCGCCACGTTCTGATTCGACCCAGTTCAACGGGGTGCGAGTCGCTGCCGGTCAGGTAACGATTTGCATGCCAATATCGACGTACACGGGTGTGGTGGTGGTCGTCATGATTACCGCTACAGTAAAACGAAGTCGGTATCCGTTGTATTGATCAGGGAAGCGTCAGGTCATGAAGTTGGCTGATACATTCCATGGACCCCGTCGTCCCGCCAGGCTCGGTGCGCTCTCCATTCGTCGCACTCGGCGCCAGGCTCGTACGTTCCCGGCCGAGGCCGAACGGTTGATCACGGCCGCGGAGCTTCGCCGCCTCAACGGCTGATCGATTGCCGCCTCATTCGGCGGCGACACGCGCGGACCGCCCCGCGAATTCGACGACGTCGGCGACGTGTAACTGACGCCCGCGGCGGGTCTCCACCTCGCCGTTGACCGACACGAGTCCGTCGGAGATGACTTCCTTGGCCTCCGCGCCGGAGTCGATGAGGCCGGCCAGTTTCAAGAACTGGCCGAGCCGGATTGCCTGATCGTTGATCACCACGTCCCACACACCGGCCATCCTGCCCGAATGCAAGCGTTTCCGGCGAACCGAACCGCAGTCTAAGGTTGTGATTCATGGTGGTCGAGACGCGTGCTGAGCAGACCGCCGAGGCGAGGCGGCACCTACCGGCGAGACCGGACCCGAAGGCGGCCGAACGTCGATCGGCCGAGCTGCTCGATCAGATCCGGAGTCCGCGGGGATTCGGCCGCGGCGCACCGCGGATCGCCGGCACCGTCGTCGGCGTGCTGGCCGCGATCGCCTTGGCGTCCAGCGTTTTTCCGTTCTTCCGGCATTGGATCCATGTACCGCGTGACTACGTGGACAACTACATCGTCGCGTTGCCGGATACGAGTTTCGCGTGGGCCTATGTGCTCGCGATCCTGGCGATCGCACTCGCGGCCCGCAAACGGATCGCGTGGTGGATCTGCGTCATCCTGGTGCCATTGTTCCTGATCTCCAACGCATTGCTGTTCGTCCCGGCGATCGGCGCCGATCTGAATATCTCACGGACCGAGCGCATCAACATCGGCATCGGTCTGGCCATCGATGCGGCAATCCTGATCTTTCTGCTCCTGACCTACCGGCAGTTCTATACGCGGGTTCGTCGTGGCGCATTGCTGCGCGCGAACGGCGTGTTGATCGGCGGTCTGGCCGTCGCCACGCTGATCGGCTGGGGTCTGGTGGAGCTGGCCCCGGGCAGTCTGCAACATGGCGAACGACTGGCGTACGCGTTCAACCGCGTCGTCGCCTTCGCGACAATCGACCAGCGCACCTTCGACGGCCACACCCACCCGTGGATCAACGGATTGCTCGGGCTTCTCGGAGCGCTGGCGCTGATCGTCGCGGCACTCGTCCTGTTCCGGTCACAGCGACTGCAGTCGCTGATGACCGCAGAGGACGAACGGCTGATCCGGGCGCTGATCGACCGGTTCGGCGCCGACGACTCGCTGGCCTACTTCTCGACACGGCGCGACAAGGCGGTCGTGTTCTCCCTCGACGGACGTGCCGCGATCACCTATCGCGTGGAACTCGGTGTCGGCCTGGCCGGTGGCGACCCGATCGGCGACCCGGCGTCGTGGCCGGGGGCGATCGCGGAGTTCCTGACCCTCTGCGAGCGCTACGGCTGGCATCCGGCGGCCATGGGCGCCGGTCAGCGCGGCGCCGCCGCCTATGACGCCGCCGGATTCGGCACGCTCACCATCGGTGACGAGGCGATCATCCACACGGCCGAGTTCAGTCTCTCGGGATCGACGATGAAAAGTGTGCGGCAGGCCGTCACCCGTAACCGCCGCGCCGGCGTGACCGTGCGGGTGCGCCGCCACCGTGAACTGTCGGACGAAGAGATGGCGCAGGTGATCGCGCGCGCCGACGCGTGGCGTGACACCGACGAGGAACGCGGCTTCGCAATGGCGCTGTCGCGACTCGGCGATCCGGCCGACGGCGATTGCCTGCTGGTCGAGGCGATCCAGCACGGTGCCCACGGCACGGCCGGGGACGCGGAGGCCGGCGACGAGAAGGTTGTCGGCATGCTCTCGTTCGTCCCGTGGGGTCGACGCGGGATCTCGCTGGACGTCATGCGCCGCGACCGCAACGGCGTCAACGGCGTCGTCGAGACGATGGTCGCCGAGCTGTGCCGGCAATCCGCGCTGGTCGGCATCAGTGAGATCTCGTTGAACTTCGCGACGTTCCGCGCGTTCTTCGAACAGGGCAGTCAGATCGGGGCCGGACCGGTGACGCGGGCGACCTACTCGCTGCTCATGTTCGGCTCCAGGTTTCTGCAGATGGAGTCGCTCTACAAGTCCAACGCGAAATACCTGCCCGATTGGCAGCCACGCTTCTTGTGCTTCGAGGATGCCCGCATGCTGCCGCGCGCCGGGCTGGCCAGCGTCGTCACCGAGGGCTTTGTGCAGCTGCCGCGGCTGCGTCGCAAGGAACGCAATGCCGACGGCGGGTCGTCGGTGCCGGCCGGCATCGACGTCGACGAACTCATCGCCGAACTTGCGGCCGAAGCCGATCGGGAAGCCGTCACGGTGCATCGGCCCGAGCAGGTGCGGGTGCGCATGGCGAAGCTCGATCGCCTGGTCGCCGAAGGATTCGATCCGTATCCGCCCGCAGACGCCCCGACCCACACCGTCGCGCAGGCGCGGGAGGAGCCGGCGGGCACGCAGGTGACCATCGCCGGCCGGGTCACCCGGCTGCGCGACTTCGGCAAGGTGATCTTCGCCGACCTCCACGATTGGTCCGGCGAGGTCCAGCTGCTCGTCGAGAACTGCC
The DNA here is from genome assembly GCF_049847065.1 of Gordonia sp. DT219. Classification (NCBI taxonomy): domain Bacteria; kingdom Bacillati; phylum Actinomycetota; class Actinomycetes; order Mycobacteriales; family Gordoniaceae; genus Gordonia; species Gordonia sp. DT219. The sequence continues at coordinate 34,827 of NZ_JBNCNR010000028.1, forward strand.
GGATCATCCCGGGAACCCCGGATTTCGGTGATGACGTGGATCTCGGCGACCTGATCGAGGCGCGCGGCATCCTGGGGGAGAGCCGCTCGGGCGAACTGTCGGTGCTGATCGATGCGTGGCGGATCAACGGCAAGTGCCTGCGTCCACTGCCCGACAAGTGGGCCGGCCTCGCCGATCCGGAAGCCCGTGTGCGGCAACGCTATCTGGATCTCGCCACCAACGCGCGCAGTCGTGAGCTGCTGCGGACACGCAGCGTGGTGGTCAAGGCATTGCGCGACTTCCTCTCGGCGCGTGACTTCTTGGAGGTGGAGACGCCGATACTGCAGCAGGTACATGGCGGCGCCAACGCAACTCCGTTCCATACCCACATCAATGCCTACAACCTGGACCTGTATCTACGGATCGCCCCCGAGCTCTACCTCAAGCGGCTGTGCGTCGGCGGGGTGGAGAAGGTCTACGAGATCGGCCGCAACTTCCGCAACGAGGGCGTCGACTTCAGCCACAACCCGGAGTTCACCAGCCTGGAAGCATATGAGGCACACAGCGATTACCTGAAGATGCTGGACCTGACCCGGGAGATGATCCAGTTTGCCGCGACTGCCGCGCACGGTGAGCCGGTGATCTACCGGACCGGCGCCGACGGCAACCCGGAGCGAATCGACATCTCCGGGGCGTGGCCGGTGAAGACGGTGCACGAGGTCGTCTCCGAGGGCGCGGGGGAGGAGATCACGCCCGAGACGAGCGCCGAAGACCTGCGACGGATCTGCGATCGCCTGGAGATCGCGCACCGGCCGGATTGGGATGCCGGCGCCCTCGTGCTGGAGCTGTATGAGCATCTCGGCGAGGACCGCACGACGTTCCCGACGTTCTACATCGACTTCCCGACGTCGACGTCGCCGCTGACCCGCGCGCACCGCAGCCGCGCGGGCGTCGCCGAACGGTGGGATCTCGTGGCGTGGGGGGTGGAGCTCGGCACCGCCTACACCGAGCTCACCGACCCGGTCGAACAGCGCAGACGGCTGACGGCGCAATCGATCCTGGCCGCCGACGGCGACGCGGAGGCGATGGAGCTCGACGAGGACTTCCTCGAGGCGCTCGAGTATGCGATGCCACCGACCGGCGGTCTCGGTATCGGCGTCGACCGCGTCGTCATGCTGATCACCGGGCAGTCGATCCGCGAGTCGCTGGCCTTCCCGCTGGTCAAGCCCGACGAGGGGTGATGACCGAGCCGGCCGGGCCCCGATCCGGAACGTCGGTGCCGGGTCGGTTCGTCGAGGTCGACGGCCGACGCATCCACGTCGTCGACGAGGGTGCGGGGCCGCCGGTGCTGCTGATGGCCGCATTGGGCAGCAACTGGTTCGATCTCGATCCGCTGGCCGCGCGGCTGGTGGCCCGCGGCCATCGCGTGGTCCGTTACGACCGGCCCGGCTACGGGATGTCCGAAGCGCCTCGGGCCCATCATGTTCCGTCGCTGGATGGTGAGATCGACCGGATGCTGGCCGTTCTCGACGCGGTGGGTGTCGCCGGATCGGTGATCCTCGTCGGGCATTCGCTGGCGTCGTTGTACGTCGAGGGATTCGCGCGAACCCGCCCTGACCGGACCGCCGGTGTGCTGATCCTCGACGGGTCGTATGTGCTGGTCCCGTGGCGCATTCTGCCCACCGGTGTCCGGGTGGGCAACGCGCACCGGGCGATCGGCCTGCTGCGGACGATCGGCCGGTGCAGCGGAATTCGCCCGGCGGATGGTGCCGCAGTGCGTGAGCGGGTGCTGCCGCGGCCTCCCGAGGGGTTCGACGAGTCCCAACGGCGCTGGGCCGGCAGGCTGTTCGGCGGACCGTCGATGCTGCTGGCGACGCTGACGGAGAACGCCGCCTTCCCCGCGATCAACGCAGCGCTCCGGCGGATGCGACATACACGCCCGATGCCCGAGGTGCCGACCATCGTGCTGGCTGCGGTGTCGGGACCGGCTGTGTGGCAGCGCTATTGGTGCTGGAAGCAGCGGCGCTACGCCGCGGATCTCGGTGCGCAGTTCCGTACCGTGGCCGCCCGCCACTTCGTGGTGCTCGATCGACCCGACGAGGTGGCCGAGTTGGTGGGCGAGGTCGGCGGGCGGACATAGGTGGTTCCGACGAGCTCAGGTTGTCGACGTGCCCGGCGCTCGTCGACTCCCGGGCCGGAGCAGGCTGCGTGCGAGCCAACCCGACAGCAGGGGTTCGAGGTCCGGTAGTGCCGGTTCGGCGTGCGTATCGAGGGCGTCGGAGGAGAGTTGGCGGACGGCGTAGACGGCCGCGAGGAAGACCTCGAACGGGAGATCGGGGTCGAGATCGGCGTCGTCGACGGCCAATTTGCGATGCTCGTCACGGAGAAATGTCGCGATGAATTCCATTGCCGCCCGGCGGCGTCGGCGCGCGGACGGCCCGGCTGCGTCGAACTCGAGCTGGAATGCACGGGCGACGACGAGGTCGCGCTGCAATGTCTCGAGGTAGGCGCGCAGCACCAGGGGAATGTCGCGGCTGACGGCGGTGTGGGTCAGCCGCGCCGTCATCTCGGTGACCAGTACCGAGATGAATCGGTCGTAGGCGGCGTCGGCGCAGGCGTCGATGTGCTCGAAGCAGTCGTAGAGCGCCGAGCGTGACATCCCGGAGCGTGCCACCACCTCCTTGACGCCGACCGCCTGGTAGCCGTACGCGGCCACCAGTTCGGTGTAGGCGATCATCACGCGCTCGGACTGGATGGCGCGGACCTTCTCGCGACTCAGGCCGTGCGGACCGCGCGGCAGGCGCTCAGGTGTGCTGAAGAAGACGCCCTCGGTGATCCTGGGAATGGGCGATTCGGCCGAATCGGACGTGGACGTAATACCTCCTGTAGTAAAGTACCGAACCGTACGTTACTTGGCGTGCGGACGGATCGAGTTGGTGTGCGGACGGATCGAGGGAGTGCAGTGCGTTCGAGAATAGTGGTGCGGCGAGTCATCGGGGCCGTCGTGGCCGTCGCGGCAGCGTGCGTCGGGCCGCATGTGGCGCCGGCGCACGCGAGCCCGGCGAGCCCGATGAGCAGCGAGTCGATCTATTCCACCGTGGGCGACCTGACGTCGTCGGGTCCGCGGGCAACCGGGTCACCGGGTGGCCGCCGCGCCGCCGACTATGTGGCCCAGCGCTTCCAGGCCGCCGGGCTGTCCGACGTCCACTTCGAGGAGGTCACCTCCTACGATTGGACGCCGTCGAACTACGGGCTGCGTGTCGGTGACACCCCGATCGACGCCTTCCCGGTATCGCACTCGTTCATCCCGGCCGATGCCGGCGCCGGGCACCGCAGCACCGGGATGACCGGGCTCACCGCGCCGGTCGCCGACATCGGGAACGGCAAGGTCGCCGGTCACGATGTGCGCGGCAAGATCGTCCTGTTCGACCTGGACTTCTTGCTACCCACCGCAGGCATGCTGCCATTGGCCGAGTACATCAACGATCCGGGGAACTCGCGATTCGATCCGGAGACGATGCTCGCCGCCAATCCCTACCTGACGTCACTGGAATCGACTGTCCGCGAGGCGCAACAGGCCGGCGCCGTCGGCTTCGTCGGTGTGCTCGACGACTACTTCGACTCCAATCGCTATCACAACGAGTACTACCGGCGACTCGCGATGACGATCCCCGGAATGTGGGTGACCCGCGCTGACGGGGCTCGGATGCGCGAAATGCTTGCCCGGCAGGGGAATCGAGCACGAATCGATCTCACCGTGGACCGGCGGGCGGTGACCGCTCGCACCGTGGTCGGCATGCTGGCAGGGCGTACCCGCGACACGGTCATGGTGCAGTCGCATCATGATTCGGTGACCACCGGCGCCGTCGAGGACGGCACCGGCACCGCCGAGGTGATCGCGCTCGCCGACCACTACGGTGCGGCGGCCCGGCGGCCGGGATACCGTCCGCGCGACAAGAGCCTGATGTTCGTCACCTTCGACTCCCACTTCACCGGATATCAGTCCCATCAGGCATTCGTCGACAAATATCTCGTGCGCCGGGCCACGCCGTGGAACATCGTGGCCAACACCACGATCGAACATGTGGGGCGCCATGCCAAGCGCGCCGCGAACGGCCGTCTGATCACCACCGATCAGCCCGAGCCCAAGGGCATCTTCGAGAACGTGAATCTCGCTCTCAAGGCCGACATGGCACGTTCGTTGAGCCGCAACGATGTTCGGGCCGCCACGATGCTCAATGCCGCGCCCTTCCAATACACCGGCGGCGGCGTGCCGACCGACGCGTCGTTCGCCCTGGTCGCCGGGATACCCGTCGTGAGCTTCATCGCCGGACCGCTGTACATGTATGACGACGCCGACACCCTCGACAAGGTCGACCGCAGCCAACTCGCCCCGGTGGCCGCGTTCTTTGCCGACACCCTTGATCGTCTCGACGCGCAGCCGAGCCGATCGATCGGCCTGGTACCCCGGTGACCCTAATGCCGGCGGCACGTGGGAAGCGGTGCAGCGCAGGCGTTGTGATCCTGGCGATGACCGCGGTTGCGGCGTTGGCGGGCGCGGGCGGGGCGCGTGGTGCGCCGGTGGTGGTCCCGACCGTTCTCGCGGCCACGCCGGTGACCGATCCCGTCGTCGCACTGCCACAGGCGGTCTCGACCACGCTGATCCGTTATTCGTCGACGTCGGTGCGGGGGCAGCCGACCCAGATGACCGGGACGCTGCTGCTGCCACGGTCCGCGCCGCCTCCCGGTGGCTGGCCATTGGCCGTGTGGAATCACATGACGGTCGGTGCAGCCGACGTCTGTGCCCCGTCATCGGCGCGGGCCGGTGATCCCGAGCTGGCGCACATGACCTCCGGGAATCGGATTGTCGGCAGGCTGCTCGACGCCGGAATTGCGGTTGTACGACCAGATTTCGAAGGGATCGGGGCGCCGGGGCCGCATCCGTATCTGATCGGCCGGTCGCTGGCGCGGTCGACGATCGACGCGGCGTTGGCGGTGCGGCACACAGACTCGCGGATCGGCCGCGACGTCGTGCTGGCCGGCCACTCCGAGGGGGCGGTGGCGGCACTGTTCGCGGCCGCGTCGCCCGCGGTCGAGTGGGGCGGCCTGCGGCTACGCGCGGTGGCCGCGGTGACCCCGCCGACGCACATGGGCGACATCGTCTCCGGTGTCGGACAGCTACCGTTCGGCGGCGCGCCGACCGCCGACCTCGTCGGACTCGCCGCCCTGCTGATCCACGGCGCCGCGGCCGCCGACCCGGGCTTCGCCGGCCTGGTCGAGCGTGGGGGCCTCAGCCCCGCCGCGAGGCGACTGCTCCCGCACCTCGAAAGTCGTTGTTACACCGGGTTGTCGGCATCGGACTCGTTCGGCGGCATGGCCCCGACCCAGCTCCTCGGGCCGCGCGGGGTGTCGGCACGCGCACAGCTGGCGGCCATCGTCGACCGCAATGATGTTGCCCACCTGAGGTTTCCGGCCGGGTTGCCGATTCGTGTCGACGCGGGAGCCTACGACGCGGTGGCCCCGCTGCCGGTGGTCGCGGAGCTGGTCGGGAAGTATCGGCGCGCCGGCACGCCCGTGGATTTCGCGGTCCACCCGGCCGGCCACACGCCGGTACCCACCGACCCGCGTACTGCGACGGCGATCGCCGAGTGGCTGACGGCTCGGCTCGAGCCGCGGTAGCACGATCGGGCATAGGCTTTCGGTATGGAGACCATCGGAGTGCGTGAGCTGCGGTGAGAACGCATCGCGATACCTCGCGCGAGTCGAGGCCGGCGAGACGTTGGATGTGGCGAACAATGGACGCCTCGTCGCGCATCTGGTGCCGGCCGCCGAAAGCGAAGGCTCCCGATCGGCATTGATCGACGCCGGGGTCCTCGTTCCCGCCCGCCGCCCCGGGATGCTCACCGCAGTCAGCCCGATCCGCAGCCGTCACAACCTCACCGCGATCCTCGAGGACGTTCGCGGCTCGCGGTGACCGTCGAGCCGCTCACCTCGGCGTCCACGATCACTTCGTCACCACCCGCCACTGCGCCGTCGCGTGAGCGGCATTACCTGTTGGTTTCGGTAACACCTATGCTGTTCGGTATGAGTGAGCTCACCTTTACCCCGACCGCCGACCTGGTCGACGAGATCGGTGCCGATGTGCGGAGCTGCGATACCCAGTTTACCCAGTACGGCGGGGTGCGCGAGTTCGTCGGCCACGTCACCACGGTCCGCTGCTTTCAGGACAATGCGCTGCTCAAGTCGATCCTGGGCGAATCGAATCCGGGTGGCGTGCTCGTCGTCGACGGGGACGCATCGGTGCATACCGCACTGGTCGGCGACCTGATCGCCGAGCTCGGCCGGTCCCACGGCTGGGCCGGCGTCATCGTCAACGGCGCGATCCGCGACGCGAAGGCGATCGGCGGGATGCAGATCGGGGTGAAGGCGCTGGGCACCAATCCGCGCAAGTCCACCAAGACCGGCGCCGGGGAGCGCGACATCCCGCTCGAACTCGGCGGCATCACCTTCGCCCCCGGCGACACCCTCTATTCCGACGACGACGGCATCGTGCTCGTCGCCGCCGTCTGACCCGACCACCCGTTCTGTCCGATCGCGCGAGGAGATTGATCATGGCCCGACCCACACCCGAATACTTCGCCCGGCTCGGCGCGCTCGCCGCGATCGACAACGCGGCGGACCGCCCGACCCGTCCGGTGCTCGAGGCGTTCAGTGGCGTCGAGATGGCCACCATCCCGGTCGGCACCGCCGACGACCTCGAGACCGCGGTGGCACGTGCGCGCGCCGCACAGGAGGGCTGGGCTGCCCGCAGCCCGCAGGACCGTGCCAAGGTGATCGACCGGTTCTCTGAGTTGGTACACCGAAATGCGGTGTCGCTCATGGACATCGCACAGGCCGAGACGGGTAAGGCCCGCGCGTACGCCCAAGAAGAGGTCATCGACGTCGCGCTGTCCGCGCGGTACTACGCCGCCAACGGCCCCAAGCTGCTCGCCGATCGCAAGGTGAAGGGCATCCTCCCGGGTGCCACCAAGGTGCGGGTGCGGTATCAGCCCAAGGGTGTCATCGGCGTCATCAGTCCGTGGAACTACCCGCTGACGCTCGCGGTCTCCGACGCGGTCGCGGCGCTGCTCGCGGGCAACGGCGTCGTCATCAAGCCGGACAGCCAGACGCCGTATTGTGCACTGGCCCTCGCCGAACTCCTCTACGAGGCGGGCCTGCCGCCGGAGCTGTACGCGGTGGTGCCCGGACCGGGCAGCGTCGTCGGGCAGGCGATCGTCGCGACCACCGACTATGTGATGTTCACCGGATCGTCGGCGACCGGCGCCACCCTGGCCGAGCAGGCCGGCCGACGGCTGATCGGATTCTCGGCCGAACTCGGCGGCAAGAACCCGATGATCGTGACCGCCGGCGCCGACATCGACCGGACCGTCGAGGGCGCTGCCCGCGCCTGTTACTCGAACTCGGGCCAGTTGTGCATCTCGATCGAACGGCTTTACGTCGATGCCGCCATCGCCGACGAGTTCATCGAGAAATTCGGCGCGTTTGTCCGCAAGATGCGCCTGAGCGCCTCCTACGACTTCAACGCCGACATGGGCTCGCTGGCATCGGCGGCCCAGGTCGACGCGGCGCAGGCGCACGTCGACGACGCGGTGGCCAAGGGTGCCACGGTGGTCGCCGGCGGTAAGCGCCGTGCAGATCTCGGGCCGTTCTTCTTCGAGCCGACCGTGCTCACCGGCGTCACCGACGCGATGGAGTGCTTCGCCGACGAGACCTTCGGGCCGGTGGTGTCGGTGTATCCCGTCGACTCCGTCGACGAGGCGATCAAACTCGCCAACGACACCGCATACGGGCTGAACGCGAGCGTTTGGGCCGGCAGCAGCGAAGAGGCGCAGCGCATCGCGGAGAAGCTGCGCGCCGGCACCGTCAACATCAACGAGGGCTACGCCGCGGCATGGGCGTCGACGGCGGCCCCGATGGGCGGCATGGGCATCTCGGGTGTCGGTCGCAGGCACGGCGAGGAGGGGCTGCTCAAATACACCGAGTCGCAGACCATCGCCGAGCAGCGGTTCATCGGTATCGATCGCGCCCCCGGCATCCCGCGGGGCCTCTACCGCGCGGCGAGCCCGTACGCGATGCGTGCCCTGAAGTATCTGCCCGGCCGCTGACGGGCCCTGGCGGAGAGTTCAGCGGGCGGCCCAGCCGTTGGCTTTGCCGGCGAGCGCCCACTCGCGGTCCCAGAGCGCGTCATGGGTGCGGGTGACGCGACGTCGCACGAGGCCGGTCGCGATGATGACAAGGGTGAGTACCGCCAGCCACGTCAGTCCACCGACCCAGACCGCGCCCAGCACACGTTCGGTGACGCCGGGATGGTTGTGCAGGCGGGTGCCGTCCGCAGTGGTCCAGGCGTCGAGGACGGCGCCGGTCTTGGTGCCGTCGGCCACCGACATGGTGTCGGTATGGCGACCCGAGGAGGTGCGCCAGGCGAGGGTCGCAGTGGTTCCCACGGCGGTGGCTCCAGGGTCGGTGACGTGGACGACCGTGGCGCTGATCGGGATCGCGTCGTCCGCCCGGGCGGTGACGGCCCGGTAGGTGGCGTTGCCCGCCCACACGCATAGCGGAATGGCCAGCAACACCAGGGCCACCGAAATCACCGCCGCGGTGGCGAACATTCGATCGCCGCGCCGCATCAACGCATTGTGCGACCACGGCAGGTACGCGTCCCGGCGCCGATACGCCGTCCGATCGTCCATCACAGTCCTCGCGATCCCCAAACCTGTTCACCATCCAGAATTCGCCTGTCGGGCCGTTTTGACAAACTCGATCCCCAGTCCAGGGCCGAACTGTGAGTAACGAAACACCGCGCAGAGCGGTCATCGAGCCGCAACAGCCGCGACCGATCGGTCGCGGCTGTTGCGGTGTATGGCGAGTTGCCTGGTCAGCCCATCGTGTAATGGAAGGTGATGGGGTAGCCGGCGTCGCTGTGTCCGGCGATCTCGATCTGCGCGTATCCGCGCATGGCCGCCAGCCCGCCGGTGCCCAGGTTCTCGACGATGTCGAGCCGCTCGTAGACCCCGGTCGCATTGTGGAAGCCGTTGTGGCGCAGCACCAGCGTGCCCTCGTGGCCGTCGATGGAGCCCTCGAATGCCTCGAATCCGAAGGTGGGTGCATCGCCTTCGGCGCTATAGGCGAGCAGGTAGGACAGGCGGCCGGTACCGGAGACGTCGCCGTCATAGCTGTAGGTGACGTCGGCGCGAGCGAAGCCGTGCGTCGGGTAATCCTTTCCGCTGATCTCGACGGTGTGGTCGTCGGCGAGGTAGATCGTTTCCTCTTCCCAGGAGGCGACCTGGAAAGTCGCTGCGACGGTGTGGGTTTGGATGTCGGGAGTGGCATTCATGAACCCAGCCTGCCCGTGGCGGGCGGGGGTGTCTTGGAGAAACGCGACAGCCCGTCCATACCCGCGAAACTTGTCAAAAGTATTTTCGATCAGGTGTTGCCATGCGGATAGATCGGGCGTAGACTCGAATGCACAAGCGACGAACTGATGTTTGATCGCATTCACTGGGGGGTGACAATGAGCGCAAGCGATTCGAGTGGTGGTCCGGGAACCAGCGTCGAAGACAAGCTTGCGCAATTGCACGCCCTCATCGATGACCTGGCCGCGACGGATCTGTCGCAGTGTTCGGATGAGTCGTTGTTGGAGGTCGCGGCAGCCAATGAACGGGCGATCAACCGGTTGACGTTTCAGGGTGACCGGCAGATCGTCGAGTTGTCGGATCGGAATGCGGAGCGCCGGTTCGGGTTTCGGTCGGTGACCGACATGATGGTCGTCGGGTTGCGGGTGTCGGAGCCGATGCGCCGTCGCAAGCAGATGACCGCCACCGCGACCTATCACGGGTTGACCGGTGAACCCCTCGCCCCGAAGTACCCCACGTTGGCGCAGGCGTTCGCCGAGGGGGCGGTCGGGCCCGCACATGCGCGGGTGGTGATCGACGTCCTCGACGACATCCCGCACCAGGTCGACCACGACATCAAGGTCAACGCCGAAAAGCAGATGGCCGACTACGCGCGCGTGCACACCCCCGCGGAGTTGACCGCGATCGGTGCCCGCCTCATGGCACACCTCGACCCCGACGGCGAGTTGACCGACGACACCGACCGGCAGCAGAAACGCCAAGTGTTCCTCGGCCGCCAAGACACCCAGCAGATGTCGAAGATGACCGGCAAAATGACCCCGGAATGCCGCGCCGACCAAGAAGCCGTCTGGGCGGTGTGGGCAGCCCCCGGCATGAACAACCCCGACGACCCCGACTCACCGTCGGGTTCCGTCGAAGACGCCGACCCCGAAAAATTGGCGGCCGCCGCCGACCGTGACACCCGCAGCCAAGCCCAACGCAACCATGATGCGATGCAGGCCGTGTACAAGCTGGCCCTGACGTCGGGGGAACTCGGCGAATCGCATCGCGGGCTACCGGTGCAGCTGATCATCAAAGCCGACCTCACCGACCTGATCAACGAAACCGGCCACGGCGTCACCGCCACCAACAGCCTGCTGCCCATCAAAGACGTCATCCGGTTGGCCGCCGACGCGCAACCCTGGTTGGCGGTGTTCGGTGAGCACACCACCGTGCCGCTGTATTTGGGTCGCGCCCGGCTGGCGAGCCGCGGGCAACGCATGGCGTTGTTCGCCAAACCCGACGGACAAGTGTGCTCGCACCCCGGGTGTTCGCAACCGGCCGCGCATTCGGAGATCCACCACGCCACCCTGGATTATGCGAAGGGCGGGTTGACCAACATCGACGACCT
>NZ_JBNCNR010000029.1:0-44574 GCF_049847065.1 Gordonia sp. DT219
CATGCCGATCCGCGGGCCGGGGGTTGGACGCTGCCCGCTGATCTGATCCCGTTGTGCCGCCCCGATCATCAACGCAAACATTTGGGAATCTGGCGGCCCACGTTGAACATCGACCGCACGGTCACCTGGCGGCATCGGGATACCGGGCAGGCCATCACCACCCACCCACGCTGACGTCGTCAGCTGCACCGCGCACCGTATTCAACTACGTCGTTCAACTACGTCGCATTCAACCGAGGGGTTGACAAAGGTGCGGTCGGCGCTCACCCTCGTATTAAACCAATCGGTTGAAGACAGACCACAAGCCGAAGACATGGAGTGAGGAACCGATGGCCGACGACGAGTTGTCGAAGGTCTTTGCCGCACTGGCAGATCCGACTCGACGCGACCTTGTTGCGCGACTGGCCGTTTCCGATGCGACGGTCACTGCGCTCGCCGAACCGTACGACGTGAGCGTCCAGGCGGTGTCCAAACACCTCAAGGTCCTCGAGGACGCCGGATTGGTGACGAAAACACGGGAGGCGCAGACGCGTCCGGTCCATCTGGAAGCGGAGGTGTTCGACCTCATGACCGCATGGATCGAGCGATACCGCCGACGGGCCGAGGAGCGTTACCGGCGCCTCGACGCACTGCTGGTGGAGATGAACGACAACCCGGCCGAGACCGACCGACCCGAGAGAAGAGGACAGGCATCATGACCACCACCCAGCCCCGTTATCCAGAGGCCACGATCGAAGCCGACGCAAAGGTGCCGATCATCCGCATCACCCGCGACTTCCGTGGCAGTGTGTCCCAGCTGATGCGCGCCCACACCGACCCCGAACTGTTCGTGCGCTGGGTCGGGCCGGACGCCATCACCAGCCGCATCATCGAGTGGGACGTCCGTAACGGCGGCAGCTGGCGCTACGTCTCCGAACACGATGGGCAGGAGTACGGCTTCCGCGGCTGCTTCCACACCGTCGCCGACGACAAGATCGTGCAGACCTTCACCTTCGAGGGCATGCCCGACGAGGTGTCGCTGGAGACACTGTGGTTCGACGACCTCGGCGACGGCACCACGCGGCTGCGCGCCCAATCGCTGTGTGACAGCTTCCAGGCGCGCGATGGCTGGCTCGCATCGGGCATGGAAGCCGGTGTCGCCGAAGGCTATGCCGCACTCGACCGCATGCTCGCCGCGGGAGAGCTGTGAGCGCGCCCCTCGCCGAGATGCCCCCGGCGCAGCGACATGCCGTGATCGCTGAGGGATTCGCCGAACAGATTGCCGCAGTCGATGATTGGGACGCTCCGACGCCGGTGGCCGGATGGGTGGCCCGCGACGTGGTCTCCCATCTCATCGACTGGTTCCCGGGATTTCTCTCCGCCGGCGGCGTACACCTGCCGGGCGTACCCGATGTCGCCGACGATCCGGCGGCCGCATGGGATGCCCGCCGACGCGACATCGCGACGCTGCTCGACGGGCCCGCAGCGGGCGAGGCGTTCACCCATCCCATGATCGGCGAATTCCGCCTGGCCGACGCAATCGACATGTTCTACACCGCCGATGTGTTCATGCACACCTGGGATCTCTCTGCCGCGGCCGGCCGCGACGCACACCTCGACCCCGAATTCGCCGCGCAACTCCATGCCGGTATGCGGGGGATGGAGGAGGTACTCCGTAGCTCCGGACAGTACGGCCCCGCGGTGCCGGTGCCCGCGGACGCCGACCCCGTCACCGCACTGATCGGCTTCATCGGCCGCGACCCGGCGTGGGCGCCGACCGCCACCATCTGAGCGATTCCGTGTGACCGATTCCGTGTGACCGATTCTGTGTGGCCCATTCCCCGGTCCTCACAGCAAGCTCGCAGGTGGCGCACACCGGAAAGCCAGTGGACCCGGCGGACCATCGTCACCGTGACCGCAACCCGACCCGACGTCGCAACGTTCGACACCGCCGAGACCGCTGCCCACTCACCCCGCCGCGTCGACGAGACGATCCCGAGCGATGCGGCCCTGCCGCCCGCAACCGGCCGGGACCGGGCGCTGCTCGCCGCCCTGCTCGTCACCACCGCGGTGCTCTACCTGTGGAACATCACCATCAACGGCGACGGAAACACCTTCTACGCCGGCGCAGCGTGGGCGGGTTCACGCAACTGGGAGGCGCTGCTCTTCGGTTCGGTGGACCCGGCCAACTTCATCACCGTCGACAAGCCACCGGTGTCGCAGTGGGTGATGGGCCTGTCCGGCCAGATCTTCGGATACTCCTCGGCTGCCATGCTGATCCCCGAAGCCCTGATGGGCGTCGCCGCGGTGGCACTGATGTATGCGATGGTCGCCCGTATCGGTGGGCGTCCGGCCGGGCTGCTCGCCGGGTTCGCGCTCGCGGTGACGCCGGTTGCCGCCATGATGTTCCGGTTCAACAACCCCGACGCGGCGATGGTCCTGCTGATGACTGCCGCCGCGTACTGCACCATGCGCGCCACCGCCCGCGGTTCGATGCGGTGGCTGGCGCTGGCCGGGGTGGCACTCGGATTCGCGTTCCTGGCGAAGATGCTCGAAGGCCTGATGGTGCTCCCGGCGCTCGGCGTCGTCTACCTCCTCGCCGCACCCGTGCCGTTCTGGCGTCGCGTCGGCCATCTGCTCGTCGCCGCAGTCGCCCTTGCCGTCTCGGCCGGATGGTATGTCGTCCTGACGCTGCTGTGGCCCGCGTCGTCGCGGCCGTACCTCGCCGGGTCGACCGACAACAACTTCATGAATCTGGTGATCGGCTACAACGGGCTCGACCGGGTGCAGGGCCGCAGCGGCGGTGCCGGCGCGCACGGCGGTTCGAGCGCGATGACGGACTTCATGCGCGAAAACCCGTCCGTCGCAGACCGATTCGGCGGCCATGGTGGTGGCGGACGTGGCTTCGGCGGGATGTTCGGATCGGGGCCGGGCATCACGCGGTTGTTCACCGGCGAATTCGGCGGCGAGATCTCGTTTCTGCTGCCGACCGCACTGGTCGCACTCATCGTCCTCCTCGCCTTGCGTGGCCGGCGTCCGCGCACCGACCTCGTACGTGCGGGGGCGGTCCTGTTCGGTCTCTGGCTGCTCGTCGACGGATTGCTGCTGTCCTACATGGGTGGAACGGCACATCCGTACTATTCGCTCGCGATCGCGCCGCCGATCGCCGGGCTCGTCGGCCTGGGGGTCTATCAATCCTGGTGTGCACGTGAGGATCTGGTGTCGTGGCGGCGGTACACGGCGCGCGGCGGATTGGCCGCGATGATCGCCGCGGCGGGCATCTGGTCCTTTGTGTTGCTCGATCGCCAGCCGGGCTGGCAGCCGTGGCTGCGCTGGGTGGTGCTCGGCACCGCCGTCGTGGCCGCCGTGCTCGTCCTCGTGCCGGGCAGGTTCGGGCGCCGGGTGGCAGTTGCGGCGGGAATCCTGGGCTTCATCGGTGTCTTCGCCGCGCCCGCGGCGTACGCGATCACCGGCGACACCGTCGCACACACCGGCGGCAGCCCTTCGGTCCTGCCCGACCGGGGATCGCCGACCGGTCACATCGCGAGCACCGCCGGCGCAAGCCGCGCGGGCGGCGTCGGGGCCGGCGGAATGGGCGGCAGCGGGTTCGGCGGTGGGGCCACCAGAGTGCCCGCACAACTCGAGTCGATGCTGCAGGGCAGCCACGCCCGCTGGGCGGCGGCGGTCTCGCGTACCGCCACCGCATCGGGCGTCGAACTCGCCGCGCGGGTTCCGGTGATGGGTATCGGCGGTTTCTCGGGCGATCCCGCGCCCAGCCTCGCGCAGTTCCAGAAGTACGTCGCCGACAAGGACGTCGGCTACTACCTGGCATCCGACGGCGCAGGCGGCGGCCGTGGTGCATCCGGCGGTGCGGGTGCCGACGCCGCCGTTGCCGAGATGTTCGCAGCACACGGATTCGGGGGTGGCCGCAGTTCGGTGACCACCCAGATCCAGCAATGGGTGCAGGCGAACTTCCACGGCACCACGATCGGCGACTACACCGTCTACGACCTCGGCGTGGCACCATCGCCCCAGCCGACGACCACCCAGCCGACGACCACCCAGCCGACGACCACCCAGCCGACGACCACCCAGCCGGCCCCGGCCGCGCACACCAGCGGCCGGTCGACCAACCGTGGTACCACGCCCACGGGCAGGCCCGGCGGCCGCTCCGGCCGCCACCACATCACTCCCGGCTCGACGGACAACCCCCGCCCCGTCGTCGCCGGCTGAGGTGAACCCGGCGCGCGCAATCACCTGCGGCGTACCGTGGACGAGGTGGCAGAAGACTTCACGACCGGGGGCATCCACACCGAAGCCCCGAACGGCGGTTCTACGACCACCGAAACCCGACATCCCTCTCCCCGCACCCTCGGTGAACTACGCGCAAGCGATCATGCTCAGCGCAGCGTGCGCGACGAAATACGCAACAACCTGCTCACCGCGCTGCGCGCGGGCACCGACCCGTGGCCGGGCATCGTCGGCTTCGAGGCGACGGTGATTCCGCAGCTCGAGCGCGCTCTGCTGGCCGGACACGACGTCGTGATGCTCGGTGAGCGCGGCCAGGGCAAGACCCGCATCCTGCGCACCCTCACCGGTCTGCTCGACGAGTGGACCCCGGTGATCGCCGGTTCGGAGCTCGGCGAGCATCCGTACGAGCCGATCACACCCGCCTCGATTCGCAAGGCCGCCAACCTTCTCGACGACCTGCCGATCGAATGGCGCCATCGCAGTGAGCGCTACAGCGAGAAGCTGGCGACCCCGGACACGTCGGTCGCCGATCTCGTCGGCGACATCGATCCGATGAAGGTGGCCGAGGGCCGCAGCCTCGGCGACCCCGAGACCATCCATTTCGGTCTCATCCCGCGTGCCCATCGCGGCATCGTGGCCATCAACGAGCTGCCCGATCTGGCCGAACGCATCCAGGTCTCGATGCTCAATGTGATGGAGGAGCGCGACATCCAGGTCCGCGGATACACGCTGCGGTTGCCGCTGGACGTGTTGGTGATGGCAAGTGCCAACCCGGAGGACTACACCAACCGCGGTCGCATCATCACCCCGCTCAAAGACCGGTTCGGCGCGGAGATCCACACGCACTATCCGCTCGAACTCGACGACGAGATCGCGGTGATCGAGCAGGAGGCCGACCTCACGGCGACGGTGCCCACGTTCATCACCGAGATCCTTGCGCGGTTCACCCGCTACGCCCGTGACCATCCGTCGATCGACCAGCGATCCGGTGTGTCGGCGCGCTTTTCGATCGCCGGCGCCGAGACGGTCGCCGCGGCGGCCCTGCACCGTTCGGCCGTCGCCGGCGAGCAGGTGCCGGTGGCGCGCGTCGTCGACCTCGAGTCGGTGATCGAGGTGTTGCGCGGCAAGATCGAATTCGAGTCCGGCGAAGAGGGACGCGAACTGGAGATCCTGGAGCATCTGATGCGCCGTTCGGTCGCCGACACGGTGCGCGCACACCTCGGCGGCATCGACATGGCGCCGCTGGTGTCGGCGCTGGAATCGGGCGAGCTGGTCGTCACCGGCGATAGGGTCACCGCCGCCGACTTCCTGGCGTCGCTGCCGTCGCCGGAGACCACATCGGGGGTGCTCACCGAGATCGCCGAGCGACTCGAGGCCGACTCCGACGGAGAACGAGCCAGTGCGGTCGAATTGGCCCTGGAAGGACTTTTCTTGGCGCGGCGGATCGGCAAAGAAGCCGACGAGTCGGGTCAGACGATCTACGGCTGAGTGGCACAGGCGGGAGAACCCTATGGTGCACAACAAGTTTCACCGGTCCCGATACCAGCGTTACACCGGCGGGCCCGATCCGCTTGCGCCCCCGGTGGATTTGCGCGAGGCGCTCGACGAGATCGGCGACGACGTGATGAGCGGCGTCAGTCCGCAGCGTGCGCTGCGGGAGTTCCTGCGGCGCGGGTCGCAAGACATGGCGGGCCTCGACAAACTGCGAGAGCAGGTCAACCGGCGCAGGCAGGAGCTGCTGAAGAACCGCAATCTCGACGGTACGTTCGCCGAGATCCGCGAGCTGCTCGACAATGCGGTCCTCGAGGAGCGTAAGCAACTCGCGCGCGACCTCGATGACGAAGCGCGTTTCGCCGAGATGCAGATCGGATCGTTGCCACCGTCGACCGCACAGGCCGTCGAAGAACTGTCCGAATATCAGTGGCGGAGTCCGCAGGCGCGTCAGGACTACGACAAGATCAAGGACCTGCTCGGCCGCGAACTGCTCGATCAGCGTTTCGCCGGTATGAAGGAGGCCCTCGAGGGCGCGAATGACCAAGATCGCCAACAGATCTCGGAGATGCTCTCAGACCTCAACGAGTTACTCGACGCCCACAACCGGGGCGAAGATACTTCGCAGGCCTTCGACGAGTTCATGGCCAAGCACGGCGATCGGTTCCCAGAGAACCCGCGCAACACCGAGGAATTGATCGATTCACTCGCACAGCGGGCGGCGGCGGCGCAGCAGTTCTACAACTCGCTGACCCCCGAGCAGCGTGCCGAGCTCGACCAGCTGGCGCAACAGGCGTTCGGTTCGCCGGATCTGATGGGCCAACTCGCCCAGATGGATTCGGCGTTGCGGCAGGCGCGCCCGGGGCTCGACTGGGACAACGCCCAGGAGTTCTCCGGCGATCAGCAGATGGGGCTGGGGGAGGGTGCCGCGGCGTTGCGTGACATCTCCGAGCTCGAGGCGCTCTCCGAGCAGTTGTCGCAGCAGTACGCCGGCGCACAGATGGACGACATCGACATCGACGCCCTCGAGCGGCAGCTCGGTGAGCAGGCCGGGATCGACGCGCGCACCCTGGCGGAGCTGGAGAAGGCGCTGCGCGAAGAAGGATTCTTCGACCGCACTGCCGACGGCCAACTCCGGTTGAGTCCCAAGGCGATGCGGCAGCTCGGGCAGTCGATCTTCCGTGACATCGCCGAGCAGATGCGCGGCCGTGGCGATCGGCAGACACGCAGCAGCGGATTGCTGGGGGAGCCGTCGGGCGGCACCCGGGAATGGGCCTACGGCGACACCGATCCGTGGGACGTCTCGCGCACCATCTCCAACGCCGTGCTGCGCAGCGCAGCCGAGGGCGCGGCAACCACCGAGGCGCATCCGGGTGTGCACATCGACGTCCGGGACGTGGAGGTCGCCGAGACCGAGGCCCGCACGCAGGCCGCGGTGGTATTGCTCGTCGACACCTCGTTCTCGATGGAGATGGAGGGTCGCTGGACGCCGATGAAGCGTACGGCGATCGCGCTGAATCACCTGATCTCCACCCGCTTCCGCAGCGACGAGCTGCATGTGATCGCCTTCGGCCGCTATGCGCGTTCGATCGACATCGCGGAGCTGACCGGGTTGCAGCCACGGATGGAGCAGGGCACCAACCTGCATCACGCGCTGCTGCTGGCTCAGCGACATCTGCGTCGCTTCCCCAACGCGCAACCGGTGGTACTCGTCGTCACCGACGGCGAACCGACCGCCCATCTCGATCCCAGCGGCGAGCCGTTCTTCTTCTATCCGCCGCATCCGCAGACGATCGCACTGACCGTCCGGGAGCTCGACCACGTCGCCCGCCTCGGCGCGCAGGTGACGTTCTTCCGGCTCGGTGAGGATCCGGGATTGGCGCACTTCATGGATCAGATCGCGCGCCGGATCGGCGGGCGGGTCGTCGCCCCCGACGTCGACGGACTCGGTGCCGCCGTCGTCGGCGACTATCTACGCTCGCGGCGGGGCTCGCGGCGCGGTTGACCCGGCCGGCGCGGCCCGACTCAGGGTCGTATCTCAGGGTGTTCACTCATGTCCGAGCTCGCGGTGCGGGTTTAACCTGACACGGTGAGCACTGCAGAGGATCCCACCCACGACGACGACCGCCGATCGCGGTTGCGCGCCGCCGACGCCGATCGTGAATTGGTGCACGAGATCTTGTCCGCGGCGATGGCGCAGGGCAGCTTGTCGCCGGTCGAGTATGAGGAGCGTGCGGGGAAGGCGGTGATGGCCAAGACCTTTGGTGAGCTCGATGCCCTCACCGATGATCTGCCGGTCACCCAGCTCGGGGTGGCGCTACCTGCGCCGGACGCGCCGTACCCGTCCACGATCACCTCCGGCAGCGGCCGCGAGCCCGTTCACAATCGGCTCGCGATCCTGTCGGGTTCCGAGCTCAACGGGCAGGCCGCGGTGGGCGAGCACCTGTCGGCCACCGCCATTCTCGGCGGCGTCGACATCGATCTGCGGGAGGTCGAATTCACCGCGCCGGTGCTGACGATCCAGTGTGTGGCCGTCATGGGTGGCGTCGACATCACCGTGCCGCCGGACGTGACCGTCGAGATCGGCGGCGCCGCGATCATGGGCGGTTTCAGCGGCCGGGCATCGGGCCCGGGCGCGCCCGGTGCCCCCACCGTCCACGTCACCGGGTTTGCGCTGATGGGTGGCGTCGAGGTGAAACGCAAAGAGCGGGGCGAGAAGCCGCGCAAACTCTGGTAGCGCAACTCAGGCCAGCAGCCACGCGATGATCGCGATGGCGGGGATGGACGCGATGGTGGTGATCAGCGCGGCGTCGCGCGCGAGTACCTGCCCCCGCCGATACCGAGTGGCATACACCAGAACGTTCTGTGCCGTCGGAAGCGCGGCGATCACGGTCTGCGCGAACAGTTTGTGCCCTTGTTCGCCGAAGCCCCACCGGGCGATCACATACACCAGCAGCGGCATCGCGACCGTCTTGAGGACCGTGGCGAGCACGATGTCGCGGCGCGGGCTCTCGCCCTTCTTGAAGATCGTGACGCCGGTGAGCGACAAGCCGAACGCCAGCAGGGCGCCGGGCACCGAGGCATTGCCGAGCATGTTCAGTGGTTCCAGGATCGCCTGTGGTGGCGTCCATCCGATGGCAGAGATGGCCACGCCGATCAGCCCGCCGATGACGATCGGGTTGGTCAGTGGCAGGACCACCGCGTCGCGAAACGGGCGGCCGGTACCGCGCTCGAGGGCGGTCAGATCGAGTGCGGTGAGCGCGATCGGCGAGAAGATGAGGATCTGGAACAGCAGCAGCGGAGCGATGAACGACGCGTCGTCGAGCACGAAGATCGCAATCGGCACACCAAGGTTCACGCTGTTGACATACGACGACGACAGCGCGCCGATGACGAGTTCGGGAACCGGTCGCCGGAGGAACGCCCTGGCGACGATCAGGTAGACGAGGGCGATCGCCAGCGCGCTGCCGCCGGCGATGACGAGTGTCGTGGAGAACACCGCCGACAGATCGGTGGTCACCAGCGAGTGGAACAACAGCGCGGGGGTCGCGACGAAGAACACGAGGCGTGAGAGCACCTCGCCCGCGTGTTCCCCGAGAACTCCGGTGCGACCGAGAAGAAAGCCGACGCCGACCATGATGAAAATCGCTGTGAACCCTGAGAAGACGCCTGACACTCGGACAAGTGTATTGCCGTATCGATTTGCCGTTCGAACGGATGAGTCGGGGCAATCGGGATGGGTGATGGCCGCCGGGGTTCGTTACGCTTGGGCCGCATCACGCTCCCCGGGGGGCGACCGAACACGAAGGGCCGACAGATGTCTTCACCGCACGATGACCACGGACAGTGGGCCGGATCAGGGGCGTCGCCGGGCGACGAGACGACAGTCCATCAACCCAAGATCAACTTCAACAAGTCGGCGTCGACACCTGATGACCTGTCCGAATGGCAGGCCACCCAGCTCAACCAGGCGTCGGCACCCCAGCCCGCGGTGCCGCCACCCGGCTACGAGCAGCCGGGATATGCGCAGCCGGGATATGTACAGCCCGGATATGCGCAGCCCGAATACGGACAGCCTGGGTATGCGCCGCCGGGGTACGGCCAACCGGCGTACGGCCAGCCCGGCTATGGCCAGCCCGCGTATGGCCAACCGGCGTACGGCCAGCCCGGGTACGGGCAGCCGTACCTCGGAGTACCGGCACGCCGGACGAATCCCATGGCGATCGCCGCACTCGTCGTGTCGCTGGTCGGATGTGGGTGCTTCAGCTGGCTCGGCATCGTCTTCGGAGTGATCGGGCGCAATCAGATCAAGAACTCGCACGGCACCGAGGAGGGGGAGGGGATGGCGCTCGCGGGCATCATCATCGGCGCGATCTCTCTTGTCATCGTCATCGTCTACGTCCTGATCTAC
This sequence comes from Gordonia sp. DT219, assembly GCF_049847065.1. NCBI lineage: Bacteria > Bacillati > Actinomycetota > Actinomycetes > Mycobacteriales > Gordoniaceae > Gordonia > Gordonia sp. DT219. Next base: position 10,133 of record NZ_JBNCNR010000029.1, read on the forward strand.
CTGATCGCGGGCGTAGCTCTGTTCGCCTCCTCGTCCTCGTCGTCCTACAACTGACAGGGCTCGTTTTGGATCCCCGACCACCGGCCGGGTAGTCTGGTGGGGTTGCGTATCGCGCCCGCCGGGTTGCGGAGGCGCTGACCAGGACCAACCATTCCCCGCCCGTCGGTGCGGATGGACGGCGAGAACACGTAGAGAAGGGCACGATCATGGCTGTACCGAAGCGCCGGATGTCGCGGGCGAACACCCGCAGCCGTCGTTCGCAGTGGAAGGCGGACAACCCCGTACTGCAAGAGGTCAAGGTGAACGGCGTTGCGCAGCGCATTCCGCGCCGCCTCGTCAAGGCCGCTCAGGCCGGCATCATCGATCTCGACCGCCGCTGACCGACCGGCCCACCGGGTCATACACGTACCGACCGCCCCGCGATCTCCGCGGGGCGGTCGTTGCTGTCGGCGGGCAGGCGATTCGGATCGATCTGACTGTATCGATCGATCCACATCCCCGGATGGGCCGATCGTCGTATCGTCAGACCATGCCGGGGGAAAAATCTGATCGTCGTCGTCTGTTCGGTGTGCGCGGGTTCGTCGCAGTTGTCGTGGCGGGCGTACTCGCCGTCATCGTGCCGCTCTCGGTCGGCCCGGCCGCTGCCGCCGTGCAGGCGGGCGTCGGCGCGGGCAGCGTCACACAGGCCTACCTGACCGGCGCGACGCCGGGGGCATCGGTGAGCCTCCGCGACGCCTCGGGCGCGCAGGTGGGGTCGGGCCGGGTCGATCAGCTCGGGTCCTTTGTGGTGCGCGATCTCGCGCCGGGCGGCGGCTACCGGTTCGCCGTCGACGGGAAGCCCGGCAACGTATTCGGTGTGCTCGACACCTCGCCGCCGCCGACCGATCTCTATCGGCAGCATCTCAAACCCGGATACAACTACATCCGGGTGCGCGACGGGATCAGCCTCGCGGTGATGGTGCGGTTGCCGGTCGGAAAGACCCTCGCCGACGGCCCGTTTCCGACGGTCATCGAATACTCCGGCTATCAGACGGCCGCACCCGGCGACTTTGTCCTCGGCGCCCTGGGCTCGATCGCGCATGTGTCCGATCCGCGCGCACCCGCGATCGCCACTATGCTGGGCGGCATCGCCGGACCCGCAGCAGGTTTCGCCACGGTCAATGTGCAGATGCGCGGAAGTGGCTGTTCGGGAGGGGCATTCGATCTCTTCGACTACCCGACCACCTACGACGGCTATGACGTCATCGAGACCGTTGCGCGGCAATCCTTTGTCGCCGGGCACAAGGTCGGGATGATCGGCATCTCGTTCTCCGGCATCTCCCAGATCGCGGTCGCCGGAACTCGCCCGCCCAGCCTGGCGGCCATCGCGCCGATGAGCATCACCGACGATCTGTACTCGACCGGCTTTCCCGGCGGCATCTTCAACACCGGCTTCGCCAACTCGTGGCTCACCGAACGCCAGGACGACGCGCGGCCCGCACCGCAAGGAGGCCAACCCTATCCGCGGGTGGCCATCGCCGACGGCGACCGGGTGTGCCAGGCCAATCAGCGTCTGCGGCTGCAGACCCAGGACGTCAAACAGCTCGTCGCCGACAACCCCACGCGCACACCGTCATTGTTCGACCACCGGTCGCCGTCCTACTGGGCACCCCGGATCGACGTGCCGGTGTTCCTGTCCGGGGCGCTCCAGGACGAACAGACCGGCCCGCAATGGACCTCGATCATTCCCCGGCTGGCGCACAACCCCAACGTGTGGGTCACCGCGATCAACGGCGCACACTTCGACTCGGCACATCCGCAGATCCTCAGCTCGTGGTACGAGTTCCTGAATCTCTTTGTGGCCAAACGGGTTCCGCCACCCGATCCGGCGCTGACCGCGCTCGGACCGGTGCTCTACGAGGCGACGACCGGTGCGCCGGGCGTTCCGATCGTCACCGACCGGCTTTCCGGCCAGCCGTCGGTGAACGCCGCGCGCGCCCGGTTCGTCCAGAACCCCCGGGTGCGGGTCTTCTACGGCAACGGCACCGGCGGCGGTCCCCCCGGCAACCCGGCCGCGGCCTGGTCGGCAGGGTACTCGTCGTGGCCGCCGGCGTCGGTGGGTGACGGCCTCCGCCTGCCACTGGGAACCGGCGGGCGACTCGGCGCCGACGGTCCGGCCGGGCAGGCGTCATTCCGGCCCGATCCGGCACGCCGGCCGGCCGGCACACTCGACGTATCCGGGGCGTCGCAGGATCCGTGGAAGGCCGAACCGGCGTACAACTGGGCGCCGGTCACCGGCGACGTCGGACTCGGATTCACAAGTGCGCCAACCGGCTCGGACACCGTTGCAGTGGGTCCGGCGTCGCTGGATCTGAAGCTGGCGTCATCGGCACCCGACACCGACCTGCAGGCCACCATCTCGGAGGTACGGCCCGACGGGACCGAACAGTACGTGACCTCGGGTTATCTGCGCAGCTCGCTGCGCGCGACGAACGCCGCCGCGACCACATTGAACCCGTCGCGGGATTGGCTTGCGCCACAACCGCTCTCACCCGGGTTCCACACGGTGCGCATTGCGCTGAACCCCATCGCCTATGCCTTCGACAAGGGCTCACGCATCCGGGTGACCATCACCGCCCCCGGCGGCGACCGGCCCTCGTGGCGTTTTGGCACCCCCGCGACCGGCGGCCGGGTGGTCGACACCGTCGAACTCGGTCCGGGTGCATCGTCGTTGGTGCTGCCCGTCGTACCGGGCGCATCGGCGGCGGTCCGGTCGACCACCTGTGAGGGCGTGCGCGGGCAGCCGTGCCGGCATTACGTGCCCGCCGGGAACGGCGGGTAGCCCCGCATTCCCGGCGGTTGCGGCTCGTTACTGCGCGATCAGCTTGTTGACGGTGCGGTTGACGAAGTTCGGGATGAACTTGGCGGCATTGCCCAACACCAGGGTCTGGGCGCCGACGGAGTAGCTCGTGCGATGCAGCAGCCGGTCGGCGCGGGTCGGGTGCACCGACTCGAAGACCTTCTCGGCGACCTGCTCGGGGGTGATGCGCACGCCGAGGGTCTTGGTGGACTTGGCGTCGTTGTCGGCCAGCGCGGTCTTGGCCCACAACGGCCAGATGCTGACGGCCCGGATGTCGTCGTGCTCCCATTCGAGTTCGAGGGCCTCGGTGAGACCGCCGACGAAGAACTTGGCGGCCGAATAGGTGGCGATGCCCGGCTGGCCGTAGATCGCCGACGCCGAGGCGATGTTCACCACGTGCGCGCCGGGGGTGGCCTTGAGGTAGGGGTAGGCGGCCTGCGCGCCGAAGGTGACGCCGAGCGCGTCGATGTCGATCTGGGCGCGGATGGCCGCCGGCGAGATCTCGTCGAGACGCCCGGCCACCAGCACGCCGGCGTTGTTGTCGAGGACGTCGAGGGTGCCGCCGGTGTGCTCGGTGAACGCCGCGAGCTGCTCGGCCCACTGCTGCGGCTCGCGCACGTCGAGGACACCGGTGTGGAAGTTCGGGTGATCGGCGTGCACCTTGTCGAGCGCATCCTGGTTGACGTCGTACACACCGACGGTCCAGCCGGCACGGTCGAAGCGTTGCGCGGTGGCCAGTCCAATGCCGGATGCGCCTCCGGTGATGAAGATCGATGACATGTGCACTCCTTGCTCTGAGCTGCATAAACGTGTGACTCCACAGAACTTACTCGTGAGTATGGTAGCGAAGTTGTTTACCGCGTCACACAGGGCTGCTATCTTGACAATAAGCGTTGATATGACATCAGACGTTGTCATAGAAGACATGAGCGACTTGGAGGCCAGACGACATGACTGCCGCGATGGATCGTACGGCGACCGACGAGGGCGTCGTCATCAGCATGAACGACGAGGGCACCGAGGAGGTGTCGGCGCGACTACTCGCCTCGGCGGCCCGGCTCTCGCGCAATGCGATGACCGAGATCGACTGGGACCTGCCGATGGACCCGACCAAATACGGCTGCAGCCCGGAGTGGTCCTCGCTCTACGGCACCGACTACTGGGACGAGCTGACCGAGGAGCAGCGCATCTCGGTCACCCGCCACGAGTTCGCCTCGATCATGAACATCGGCATCTGGTTCGAGATGATCCTGCAGGAGATGGTCATCCGCGATCAGTACCTCGGCGCCTACCACAGCCCGGAGTTCCAGTTCGCGCTCACCGAGATCGCCGACGAATGCCGGCACTCGATCATGTTCGCCAAGGCCAGTGAGAAGATGGTCGGCACCTCCTACAAGCCCACCAAGTGGGTCGGGCGGCTGGGCAAGCTGTTCAAGCGCACCGCCAAGAACGAGGTGGCCTTTGCCGGCATCCTCGTCGCCGAAGAGGTCCTCGACGTCTTCCAGCGCGGCTGCATGCGTGATGACCGCGTCCTGCCGTTCATCCGCACCGTCAACGAGATCCACGTCCTCGAGGAGTCGCGGCACATGAGGTTCGCGCGCGAGGAGGTGCGCGAGTCCATGGAAGGTGTCGGCTGGTTCCGCCGCCAGTTCAGCGCGCTCTACGTCTCGCTCGGCGCATACTTCATCGTGTCGAGTCTGGTGCAGCGCAAGGCCTTCGAGGATGCCGGCCTCGACGCCGACCGTGCGGTCGAGGAGATGAACCACAACTCGCATTTCCAGTCGATGATCCGCGGGAGCTGTGCGCACCTGATGGAGTTCCTCGACGAGGTCGGTCTGCTGACCCGGCCGGCGATGCATTACTACCGGAAAGTGCACATGCTCTGATGTACGTCATCACCCAATCCTGTTGCAGCGACGCAGCATGTGTCTCGGTCTGCCCGGTCAACTGTATTCATCCCACGCCTGAAGAGCGCGGCTTCGGCAGCTCGGACATCCTGCACATCGACCCGCAGGTGTGCATCGACTGCGGTGCGTGCGCCGATGCGTGCCCGGTGGACGCCATCTTCCCGGCCGACAAGCTCGGTACACGCGACAAGGTGTTCATCGAGATCAACGCCGACTATTACAAGAACAACCCGGACGCCTCGGCCGACCAACTGCCCGTGGTGTACCCGGAGATCCCGAAACTGCCTGCCGGACTGCGGGTTGCGCTCGTCGGCACCGGACCGTCGGGCGGGTACGCGCTGCGCACCCTGCTCGACCGGACCGAGGCGCAGATCACCGTCATCGACAAACTGCCCACGCCGGGCGGCCTGGTGCGTGCCGGTGTGGCGCCCGATCATCCGGGCACCAAGGGTGTCTTGCGCGGCTTCGACCTGATGTACCGGGACCCGCGGGTCACCATGGCCACCAACGTCGAGGTCGGACACGACGCCGGGCAGATCACGCCGGCGGAACTCGCCGAACACTTCGACGCGGTCTTCTACGCGGTGGGCGCGAGTGAGTCACGGCGCCTGGGCATTCCGGGTGAGGATCTGGCCGGGTCGACGTCGGCAACCGAGCTGGTCGCCTGGTACAACGCGGTTCCCGGCGCGGACGCCGCCCCGCCGATCCGCTCCGATGACACGGCCACCGGCCGTGCGGTGATCGTCGGCACCGGCAACGTCGCCCTCGACGTCGCGCGGATTCTCGTCTCGCCGCCGGAGTTGTTGGCCACCACCGACATCGCCGATCGCGCGCTGCGCATCCTCGAGGAGCAGAACGTCCACGAGGTGGTCGTGCTCGGGCGTCGCGATCAGGCCGGTGCCGCCTACACGTCGGCCGAATACCGTGCGCTCTCGACCATTCCGGGCGTCGAGGTGGTCGTCCACGACGATCCCGCTGCGCAGCTGCCAGACCTCACCGCACCGGCCGACCCGAACCGTCGCCGCATCATCTTCTTGTTCCACAGCGCGCCCGCGGAGATCCTCGGCGAGCAGCAGGTGGAAGAGGTGTCGGTGCGGACCGGGCAGCAGAGCCACCGTATCGCCGCCGACCTCGTGGTCCGTTCGATCGGTTACCGCTCGGTGCCGATCCAGGGGTTGCCGTTCGACGAGACGCGCGGCATCTTCCCGAATGACGCGGGCCGCATGCTCGACGAGAACGGTCAGGTGCTTGCGGGCAGGTATGTGCTCGGGTGGGCCAAGCGCGGTCCGAGCGGTGGCATCGGGGCGAACAAGAAATGCGCCCAGCGGACCGTCGAGGACTTCATCTCGGATGCGGTCGGCGGCGAGCTGCCCCGCACCACGCGTGCGGCCGGCGAGTTCACCGCGTTGCTGCGCAAGCGGACCCGGCATGTCATCGGATATCGCGGAATGCGCGCGATCGATCGTATCGAGCGCCGGCTTGGTGCGGAGCAGGGTCGTCCGCGCGTGAAGTTCACGCGGATCCCCGACATGGTCGGGGCTGCGGGCCGCCGCAAGCGGTGATAGAGGCCCCGCACGCATATGAAGTGCAGCTATGGCGACGACCACGACAATAATCGTCTCGGCCGTCGCCATAGCTGCATGCGGTATTCGCAACGCGCCGGGTATGCGCGGTGAGCGTCTCACAACATCGCCGTAACACGCGGGCAAGTCGCATTTCATGCGCCGTCGGGATAGTGGCGGCATGTCCAGTACCCCGCACTTCCTTCAGGGCGTCTTCGCGTTCACCGGCTCCGGGCTGACCAAGCCCGCGCCGATCGACCCGGCGCTGACCTATGTGGTGCCCGCGGGACTGACGGCGCAGCCGCTGTATTTTCGTGGCGGCAACCCCACCGGCGAGCTGATCTATGTGTCGCTCAACCGCGACGGCGCCCCGATGCGGATCTTCCCGATCGGGGCCAAGGATGCGGTCAACGTCCCGCTGCGGGTGGTCGAGGACGTCGACCCGGATTCGACGCTCGAACTCGTGCTCGCCGCACCCGATGGGTGCGCCGGTGAGGTGGTCATCGACTTCGGGCTGGTGCTCATTTGATGTGGGACGGTGACGCGACCCCCAAGCGGCGGCTGGTCGTCGTCGGCAACGGGATGGCCGGGGCCCGCACGGTCGAGGAGATCCTGGCCCGCGACGGCGGCGAGCAGTTCTTCATCACCATGATCGGCGACGAGCCGTACGGCAACTACAACCGCATCATGCTCTCGCACGTCCTGGCCGGGGAGAACGCGGTCGACGACGACGACATGATGCTCAACCCGATGTCGTGGTACACCGACAACGGCGTCACCCTGTATGCCGGCGATCGCGCGGTGGAGCTCGACCGCTTCGCGAAGACGGTCACCTGCGAGAGCGGCCGGATCATCGGCTTCGACGTACTGATCATCGCCACCGGATCGCACACCTTCTTCCCGAACATGGACGGGCTCCGCGAGGCCGACGGCCGCCTGGCACGCGGGGTGTTCGGTTTCCGCACCATCGCCGACACCAACGGGATGCTGCAGATGGCGACCTCACGGGATCACCTGCGGGCCATCGTCATCGGTGGCGGGCTGCTCGGCCTCGAGGCCGCCTACGGGCTGCGGACGCAGGGCGTCGACGTCGACGTGGTGCACTCGCCGGGGCATCTGATGAATCAGCAGCTCGACGAGCACGGCGGAAAGGTGTTGCGCAACAAGATCGAATCGCTCGGGGTCGGGGTGTACACCGGCAAACGCACCACTGCGGTCCAGCGCACCGACGCCGGAAAGGTGGCGGGAGTGCAGTTCACCGACGGGGATTCGCTGCCCGCCGACATGATCGTGGTGACCGCCGGTATCCGGCCCAATGTGGAGCTGGCCCGCGGCGCCGGTCTGGTGGTGGAGCGGGGGATCGTCGTCGACGACCAGATGCGTTGCGAAGACGAGGGATTCATCTACTCGGTGGGAGAATGCGCGCAGCATCGCAGCGAGGTGTACGGCCTCGTCGCCCCGCTATGGGAACAGGCGGTGGTGCTCGCCGACGTGCTGACCGGAGCCGACCCACGGGCCGAATATCATGGCTCGCGCCTCACCACCAAGCTGAAGGTGGCCGGGGTGGATGTCGCGGCGATGGGCGTCAAGGGTCCCGAACGCGAGGACGACGAGTTCGTCCAGTTCTACGAACCGCGTAACGGCATCTACAAGTCGGTGGTGGTTCGCGACAACAAACTCATCGGCGCGATGCTGCTCGGCGATGTTTCCAAGGTCGGATTCCTCACCCAGGCCTTCGACGAGAAGGTGCCGCTACCCGAGGAACGCATCTCGATGCTCTTCGACATGGGGACGCCGAGCGCACAGACCGGTGCCGCCGAGCTGGCCGACGACGTGCAGGTGTGCAACTGCAACGGCGTCACCAAGGGCGATCTGGTCGCATGTGTGGCGGGCGGGGCCACCAGCGTCGCCGAGGTCTGTGCGGCCACCCGCGCAGGCAAGGGGTGCGGTTCTTGTAAGGGCCTGGTCGCCGACATCGTCGAATACGCGGCCGGTGGGTCGCTGACCGCCGACGCCTCCGCCGATTGGTATGTGCCATGTATTCCGCTGTCGAAACCCGAACTGATCGAGGCGATCCGGCGTCAGGGCCTGCGGTCGGTGAGCGCGGTGTTCGCCGCGCTCGCACCCGATGGTGAGGACGCGGCGGCGAAGATGCCGCTGGCCTCGCTGCTGCGGGTGGTGTGGGAATCGGACTGGGAACGCGAACCGGGTGCATTGTTCGTCAACGACCGAGTGCACGCGAACATCCAGCGCGACGGCACCTTCTCGGTGGTGCCGCAGATGAAGGGCGGGGTCACCTCGCCCGAGCAGCTCCGCAAGATCGCCGATGTGGCCGAGAAGTACCGGATTCCGATGATCAAGGCGACCGGTGGGCAGCGTCTGGATCTGTTGGGGGTCAAGAAGGAAGACCTGCCGAAGGTGTGGGCGGATCTGGGCATGCCGTCGGGGTACGCATACGGCAAGAGCTTCCGCACGGTGAAAACCTGTGTGGGCACCGACTATTGCCGATTCGGCCTGGGTGACTCGACGTCGCTGGGCATCGCCATCGAGACGCGCTATCAGGGGCTGGAGACTCCGGCCAAGCTCAAACTGGCCGTCACCGGCTGCCCGCGCAACTGCGCCGAGGCGCTCTGTAAGGACTTCGGCGTGGTGGCGATCGGCAACGGGCTGTGGGAGATCTATGTCGGCGGCGCCGCCGGCGCGCATGTGCGCAAGGGTGACCTGCTGGCCACCGCCGACTCACCCGACGAGGTGATCCGGCTGTGCGGCTTGTTCATCCAGCACTACCGGGAGAACGGCAAGTGGCTCGAACGCACCTATGACTGGGTGCCGCGGGTCGGGATCGAGGAGCTGCGGGCGATCCTCGTCGACGACCGCGACGGACTCGCCGGCCGGCTGCAGGAGGGGATCGACGCGGCCGTGGGCGCCTACGTCGACCCGTGGCTCGACCGTGAGGAGCCGAAGACCAACGCGCAGTTCACCTCTGCGCTGCCGTTGCTGCCGCTGCCGCAGGTGCCGGTACGATGACCGCGCTCGAGCGCGCCGTCACCACCGAACCGGTCGAGGTGGGCCAGGGCTCCGAGGTGGCGGTGGGCGAGGGCCGCGCCTACGCGGTGGGCGACGAGCAGATCGCGGTCTTCCGGATGACCGACGGCACGTTGCGCGCCACGTCGGCGGTCTGCCCGCACAAGGGCGGCCCGCTCGCCGACGGGCAGTTCGACCTCGGCAAGATCGTGTGCCCGCTACACCAATACGCCTTCGCCTTCACCGACGGCCGGTGCACGACCGACGGGATCGGTTCGGTATGGACGTACCGCATCGAGGACCGTGACGGCCGGATGCTGGTGTGGATCTGAGCCGTGTGGATCTGAGCCCACGCTGCGGGAGAAGAGTGTCGACGGTCCGAGATGTGGCCGGAACCGTTGGCGAGTAGGGTCGGCGCAGATACGCGGGGGCCGGTCGCCGGGTCTTCGCTCGACTCGATGATCGTGGAGGTCTGATGACTGCATCTGTCCGGGACGATGCCGCGGTGCGCGCATCCTGGATTCCGATGATCGGGCTGTTTCTGGCGCAGGTGCTGATGTCGTTCAATGTCGCGGCGCTGCCGGTCTCCCTCGGTGGGATGGTCGAGGACTTCGGGGTCGCACCGACCGTGGCGAGCACCACCATCGTGGTGTATGGCCTGGCAGTCGCCGCGCTGGTGATGGTCGGCGCGAAGATCGGTCAGCGTCTGGGCTGGCTGCGGGTCTTCCGTGCCGTCATCATCTTGTTCGCGTGTTCGTCGGTGTTGATGATCGTGTCGCCGTCGGTCGGCTGGGCCATCGCGGGCCAGGCGCTCGCGGGTGCGTCGGCGGCCATCATCGTGCCCGCACTCGTCGCGCTGATCGCCGAGAACTACCAGGGTGAGCAGCAGGCGACGGCCATCGGTTCCCTCGGCTCGGCCCGGGCTATCTCCGGGTTCAGCGCATTCTTCATCGGCGGTGCACTCGGCACCCTGGTCGGCTGGCGTCCGGTGTTCGTGATCGTCCTCGTGATCGCCGCGCTGGTGTTCGTGCTCAGTTTCCGCCTCCGGGCGGTGCCCGGCGACCCGGCCATCGACATCGACATCGTCGCCGCGATCCTCATCGGCGCCGGGATCGTGCTGCTGACGCTGGGCTTCAACAACCTCAACAACTGGGGTATCTTCTTCGCCGATCCCGGCGCGCCGTTCGACATCGCCGGGGTGTCACCCGCCCCGCTGATGGTCGTGCTGGGCGTGATCCTCGGTCAGCTCTTCTTCTTCTGGACCCGCCGACGCACCGCCGCGGGGAAGGTTCCCCTCGTCGACCTGTCGGTGCTGCGCAGCCCGCGTGAACGCGCCGCGGTGTACGCCATGTTCATCATCGTGGCGATGGAGGCGGCGGTGAACTTCACCATCCCCCTCTACACGCAGATCGTGCAGGGCCGCACAGCTTTCGACACCGCCGTCGCGATGATCCCGTTCAACCTGACCGTGTTCGTCACCGCCACGCTCGTGGTGCGCACCTACAAGCGTTTCCCGCCGCGGACCATCGGTGTGTTCTCCTTCGTTCTCACGACCGCCGCGCTGGTGTGGCTGGGCTTCGTCGTGACCAACAACTGGGAGACGGTGCCCACGATCCTCGGGTTGATCGTGTTCGGTATCGGTCAGGGTGCACTCGTCACCCTCGTGTTCAACGTGCTGGTCACCGCGGTGCCGAAACAACTGGCGGGCGATGTCGGGTCCATCCGCGGCACCACGCAGAACCTGGCGTCGGCGGTCGGCACGGCCACCATGGGCGCCTTGCTGGTGGCCCTGCTGAGTTTCGGTGTGGTGCAGTCGATCACCGACCATCCGAAGCTGCCCGAGGAGTTGGTCTCGCAGGTCGACCTCGACAACGTCAACTTCGTCAGCAACGACGACCTGCGCAAGGCGCTCGCCGAGACGACGGCCACGCCCGCCCAGATCGCCGAAGCGGTCGGCGTCAACGAGGACACCCGCCTGCAGGCGCTGAAGTACGGCTTCCTCGTCCTCGCCGCGATCAGTGCCACGGCGATCGTCCCGGCCGGCCGGCTCCCCGCATATCGGCGCGAGAACATCGACGGTGACGGTGACGACACAGCCGACGACGCCACGGGTGACGACGTCCCCGACGACGACGTCTAGGCCGGCGGGCAGCCGGCTCAGTACACGTCGCGCACGTACCGCTTGTCGGCGGCGAGTGCCTTCACATACTGTTCGGCACTCTTCTCCGACAGCTTGCCGTACTGGGCGACAACACCTTTGATCGTGTCGTCGACGTCGCGGGCCATCCGGGTGGCATCACCGCACACGTAGATGTGTGCGCCGTCGTGCAGCCACTGGTACAACTCGGCGCCGTGTTCGGCGATGCGGTCCTGCACATAGATCTTGCGGTCCTGGTCGCGGGAGAATGCGACGTCGAGGCGGGTCAGCAGGCCGTCGGAGAGCATGCCGGTGAGCTCGTCGCGGTAGTAGAAGTCGGTGGCGCTGTGCTGTTCGCCGAAGAACAGCCAGTTGCGTCCGGTGTGTCCGAGCGCTCGGCGTTCGTGCAGGAATGCGCGGAACGGGGCGATTCCGGTGCCCGGTCCGATCATGATCATCGGGGTGTCGGGATCGGCGGGCGGCCGGAAATGGTTGGTGGGAGTGAGGAAGATGCCCACCTCCGCGTCCTCGGCATGATCGGCGAGGAAGGTCGAGCACACGCCGTGCCGCGGCGTCCCGTGCACGTTGTAGCGCACCGCCGACACCGTGAGATGCACCTGGTCGGGCGAGGTCAGCGGTGACGACGAGATCGAATAGGACCGCGGTGCAAGTGGTTTCATGACATCGACCCACTCCTGCGGGGCGGCGTCGATGCGATGCGCGCCGAGGACGTCGACCGACTGCCGTCCCCACGCCCACGCGTTGAATGCGTCCTTGTTGCCGGGAGCGGTCAGCGCCGTGAGCTCCCCATCACCGGTGCGTTCGGCCAGAAAGTGCAGCAGATCCGGGGTGAGGCGCGCAATCTCGAGTCGGTCGCGCAGGGCGATACCGAGGGTCGTGGTTCCGCCCGGGCCGAGAGGCCCGGTGGGCATGTCGACGGGAGCGTCCGCATCGAGACCGGTGTGGGCGAGCCACTCGTCGACGAGGTTCGCACTGTTGCGGGGATAGACGCCCAACGCATCACCCACGCGATACTCGAGGGCGCCGGGTGGGAGTTGAAAGGCGAAGTTACGTACGTCTTTTGCCGATCCGGCCGCATTGAGCCGCACGTTGTGCACGAGGCTGGTCATCAGCGGCTTCTTGCGCGAGTGGCGGGGGGCGGCCCGCTCGGCGGGTTTCGCCGGTTCGGTGACCGTGACCGTCGGTGTCGCGCGCGGCGCCGAGTCATCGGCGTCGGCATCGGCGGCCTCGGCGAGGTATGCGAGCACTCGTTTGAGCCAGACGGTCGCGTCCTCCTCGAAGTCGGGCTCGCAATCGACCCGGTCGGTCAGGCGATGTGCACCGAGGTCGGTGAGGCGCTCGTCGAGTTTGCGGCCATGCGCGCAGAAGTCGTTGTAGCTCGAATCCCCGAAGGCGAGTACGGCATACGAGAGTTCGGTGAGTCGGGGAGTGTGCTCGGAAGAGAGCCGGTCCCAGAAGGAGGTGCCGTTGTCGGGTGGGTCGCCGTCGCCGGTGGTCGCGGTGATGAACAGGACGGTCCCGGTCAACGCGGCGGGGTCGGCGTCGTCCATCGACGCGGAGATGACCGTCCGGCCGGTGTCACGCACCCGCTGCGTGACGACCTCGGCGAACTCCTCGGCATTGCCCATCTGTGACGCCCACAGCACGGTGACCGGCGGCAGTGGCGTTTTGTCGGGCAATGCCTGCGGCGCCGAAGTGCCGGTGCGCGAGAACAATCCGGCCAGCAGGCCGGAGACGTAGGCGTGGGAGGTGGGTGACAGCTGGGCGTCGGCGGGGAGTGTGGGAGTGGTGTCGGTCGTTGGTGCGCTGCGCAATCCGGCGACGAGGCCGGCGAGATAGAGATGTTCACCCTCGGTGAAGGACGGTGCGGCGACGGTCGTGACACCGAGCGCGGTGGCCAGTGCGTCCACCGGGGCCGACGCCGAATCGGGTGCCGCCACCGCCGCGACCGGTGCGGCCGCCGAAGCCGGCGGCTCGGGCACCGGCAATGCGGCACCGACTCTGGTCAATGCCACCGCGCACACCTTGAACTCCGGCTGCTGCGAATCCGGGTCGATGGCATCGGAGGTGACGGCGTTGATGGCGAGGTGCTCGCCCCACAGGTCGTTCCAGTGGAACGGCACGAAGACCGAGCCGGGGCGGACCCGATCGGAGAGGCGTGCCGGCAGCACGGCCCGCCCGCGCCGGGACGCGACCTCGACCCGGTCGGTGTCGGAAATACCGAGGGGCGCAGCATCATCGGGATGTATCTCGACGAACGGTCCGGGCGCCAGCTTGTTCAGCTTGGCGACGCGGCCGGTCTTGGTGAGGGTGTGCCATTGATGCGGGAGCCGGCCGGTGTTGAGCAGGATCGGGTAGTCGTCGTCGGGCATCTCGGCCGGATCGACGTGCGGGCGCGCGAAGAACTGGGCGCGGCGCGTCGGGGTGGCGAAGGCCAGCCGTGGGCTGCTGCCGTCGTCGAGGGTGTGGACCGACTGACTGCGCCCGTCGTTGAGGTAGCGGATCGGGTGGCGGCCGTCGGCCGGGCCGCAATCGTCGGCCGGACCCGTCTCCTCGGGTGGGCACGGCCATTGGATGGGGGAGCGGCGCAACCGCTCATAGGTGACCCCGCGCAGGTCGTATCCGGTGCGGGGATTGGCAAAGCGCCGGATCTCGTCGAAGATCTGCTCGGCGCTGTCATAGGTGAAGGCGTCGGAATAGCCCATCGCGCAGGCGATCCGGGCGATGATCTGCCAGTCGGGGATCGCTTGACCGGGTGCGGGCATCGCCGGCTCGAACAGGGTGATGTTGCGTTCGGAGTTGACCATGGTGCCGGTGGACTCGCTCCACAGCGCGGCGGGCAGCACGACGTCGGCGTAGGCGTTGGTCTCGGTGTCGGTGAACGCGTCCTGCGTGACGACGAGCTCGGCGCGCCGTAGGCCATCGATGACCGTGGCGCGGTTGGCCACCGAGGCAACCGGATTGGTGCAGATGATCCAGCATGCCTTGATCTCGCCGTCGGCCATCCGGGAGAACATGTCGATGGTGCCGCCGCCGACGTCGGTCCGCAGCGTGCCCGCCGGGATCTGCCATTGGTCCTCGACGAAGGCACGATCCGCCGCGGAGACGACGGCGCGCTGACCCGGCAACCCCGGCCCCATGTACCCCATCTCGCGGCCACCCATGGCATTCGGTTGCCCGGTCAGCGAGAACGGACCGCTGCCGAGCCGGCAGATCGCGCCCGTCGCCAGATGAAGATTGATGAGCGCGTTGGTGTTCCAGGTGCCGTGCGTGGACTGGTTGAGGCCCATCGTCCAGCAGCTCATCCAGTTGGCGGCGTTGCCGATCAACTCCGCCGCCGAGCGCAGGTCGGCCTCGTCGATGCCGCAGACCTCGGCGACGCTCTCCGGCGGGTACCCGGCGGCGAAGTCGGTCATCTGCTCGAAGCCGTCGGTGAACTCGGCGATGAACGCCTCGTCGAGGTGTCCGCCGGTGGTGAGCAGATGCAGCAGCCCGTTGAGCAGTGCGAGGTCGGTACCCGAACGCACCGGCAGGTAGAGGTCGGCGGCCTCGGCGGTCGCGGTCCGCCGCGGGTCGGCGACGATGAGCGTGGCGCCGGCCTTGACGCGGTCCATCATCCGCAAGAACAGGATCGGATGGCAGTCGGCCATGTTGGAGCCGATGACGAAGAAGACGTCGGCGTGATCGAAGTCCTGATACGACCCGGGCGGCCCGTCGGCTCCCAGGGATTGTTTGTAGCCGGTGCCGGCGCTGGCCATGCACAGCCGCGAATTCGACTCGATCTGGTTGGTGCCGATGAAGCCCTTGGCGAGTTTGTTGCTCAGATATTGCGCCTCCATCGACATCTGTCCGGAGACGTAGAGCGCGACGGCGTCGGGCCCGTGCTCGTCGACGATGTTGCGTAGGCGGGCGGCGGTGCCGTCGATGACGGCGTCGAGGTCGGCGGGGTGCGGGTCGGCGTCACGGGTCTCGCGCAGCAGCGGCGCGCCCAGGCGGCCGCCGGCATTCAGCATGTCCGCGGTCGTCGAGCCTTTTGTGCAGAGTCGGCCGAAGTTCGTCGGATGGTCTTTGCGCCCGGTGCTCTTGAGTGCGCGTACCGGCCCGTCGGTGGCGTCGGACACCGCCAGGTCGAGACCGCAGCCGACCCCGCAATAGGCGCACAGCGTGGCAGTGGAGGTGGAGGTCGTCACTCCTCCAGCCTCGGCAGGGCGTGTTTCGCAACCCGAATACTGCGGTTACGCCGCTATCAACTTGGCCTCACACCGCAGATCGGCCGATGTGCGGGTGGCGTCACCTGCGTGAACGAGTTACGGCGTTGCTCAGACAGCTCTCAGTCGTTGTGGATAAGACTAGTACCCATGCGGATACTCGTGGTCGACGACGATCGGGCGGTGCGCGAGTCATTGCGCCGATCTCTCACTTTCAACGGCTACACCGTGGATACGGCCGGCGATGGCATCGAGGCGCTGGAAAAGCTCGTCGCCGAACGCCCCGACGTGGCGATCCTCGACGTGATGATGCCACGCCTCGATGGCCTCGAGGTGTGCCGTCGGCTGCGTTCCACCGGCGATGACCTGCCCATTCTCGTGCTGACCGCGCGCGATTCGGTCTCCGAGCGGGTCTCCGGTCTCGACGCGGGTGCCGACGACTATCTGCCCAAACCGTTCGCGATGGAAGAGCTGCTCGCGCGTCTGCGGGCCCTGCTGCGGCGTTCGGCCCCCGAGGACGGCCCCGACTCGGAGACCCTCACCTTCGCCGATCTGTCGCTCGACCCGGTCACCCGCGACGTCTACCGCGGTGAGCGGCAGATCAGCTTGACGCGCACCGAGTTCGCGCTGCTGGAGATGTTGATGGCCAACCCGCGCCGGGTGCTCTCGCGCAGCCGGATCCTCGAGGAGGTGTGGGGTTACGACTTCCCGACCTCGGGTAACGCACTCGAGGTCTACGTGGGTTATCTGCGCCGCAAGACCGAGGCCGACGGGGAGACACGTCTGATCCACACGGTGCGTGGCGTCGGCTATGTGCTGCGGGAGACATCGCCGTAGTGGCCGCTTTCGGACCCGGATCTGTCGGCGCCCCGGCGGGCGGTGGTCGGTGAGTTCACCGCACGGCCCGGCCACCGACCCCGGTGCGTCGATACCGCGCCGCCTGCACCGGCAGGCGGCCCGGCGCTGGTTCCGCTTCCGCCACCACACCGACCGGGAGATGCGGGCACCGACGGCGCTGACCCGATCGGTGTCGCTGCGGGTGCGGGTCACCTTGCTGTCGATGACGGTGGTGTTGCTGGCGGTGACCCTGATGGCCGGCGCGGCGTACTTCGTCGTCTACCGGGCCATGTACAACGAGATCGACACCGGCCTGGAGAGTCGCGCCGACGGCATGACGGCGCTGGCCAAGACCGGCACGCTCAATCAGCGTCCCGGTGCGCTGGTCACCGGAACCGTGTTCTCCACCAACATCTCCATCGCGCTGGTGCGCCCCGACGGATTGGCTCTGCGGATCGGTGACGTGCCGTTCGGTGACGCCGAACGCGACATCGCCGAATCGACGAACAGTCCCGGCAACAACAATCAGAGCCTGCACACCGTCGCGCGCCAGCGGGTGCTCGCCCGCAAACTCGACGACGGCAACACCCTCATCCTGGCGCAGTCGTTGCTGCACACCGATCGCACGCTCAAACGGCTCGCCTGGGTGCTGTTCGTCGTGGGCTGTGGTGGGGTGGCGCTGGCCGCCCTGGCCGGGATGACCGTGGCCCGGGCCGGGTTGAGACCCGTCGCCAGACTGACGCGGGCCGCCGAACGGGTGGCCCGCACCCAGGATCTGACGCCGATCCCGGTGACCGGTAACGACGAATTGGCGCGTCTGACCGAGAGTTTCAACACCATGCTGCGTGCGCTCGCCGAATCGCGGGACCAGCAGGCACGTCTGGTCGCCGACGCCGGCCACGAGCTGCGGACCCCGCTCACCTCGCTGCGCACCAACCTCGAATTGCTCATCGCCTCGAGCGAACCGGGCGCGCCGGCGGTGCCCGCCTCGGACATGGTGGAACTGCGCTCGGACGTGATGGCGCAGATCGGCGAATTGTCGACCCTGGTCGGTGATCTCGTCGACCTCGCACGCGAGGACGCCCCGGAGGTGGTGCACGAGGAGCTCGATCTCGGCGAGGTGGTCTCCGGTGCGCTCGAGCGGGTCCGGCGCCGGCGCACCGACATCGAGTTCACGATGACCCTGACGCCGTGGTACGTCTTCGGCGATCAGCACGGCCTGGCGCGTGCGGTGCTCAACGTCCTCGACAACGCCGCCAAGTGGTCGCCGCGCGGGCGCACCGTGGAGGTCGTGCTCAGCCAACTGAATCCGACGACGGCCGAACTCGCCGTCGCCGACGCCGGCCCGGGCATCCCCGAAGAGGATCGGCAGATGGTGTTCGAGCGGTTCTACCGGGCCACCCAGTCGCGGTCGATGCCGGGTTCGGGACTCGGGCTGGCCATCGTGCGGCAGGTTGTCGACCGGATGGGCGGGACGGTCCGCGCCGAACAATCACATCTCGGCGGGACGGTCATCCTGATGACCTTGCCCGGTCATCCCGCGCCGGTGGAACCATCGCCGCGGGTGGTTCGTCAGTAGAGAGGTACGCGGTGCAGATGACATCCGGGCGGTGTTCGCGCGCAGGCCAGGGTGGTGATCGCCTAGGGTTATCTGCGCCACGATGCAACGGTGGTGGCCGGTTGTCGGCAGGGCGGATGCCTGTCGGATACCGGCAGCAGTGTCGGAACAGGATTTTCGGACGACAGATGTGGGGACGACGATGACGGGTGGAGGTTCGCACCGCGGGCCATATGACGGTTCGCAGGACTCCGGCGAATCCGGGTGGTCCGGTGCGTACGGCCGTCCGGGCGGCCAGGAATCCGGCAATCCGGGTGGCCCGCCCTCGGGGGCCGGTCCGTCGACCGGGCCCGTACCCGCGTACCCAGGGTCGCCCTACGGCGGTTCGCCGGGGGCGGCGCCGTGGGAGCGGTCACCGGCATTCGGCGACACCAGCGGCGCGTCCACGAGCGAACCCCAGTCGCAGACACCGGGTTTCGGCCCGGGAGGTGCTGATCGGACGCAGTCCTTCGGGGCGGGGCCGGGCGCAGGTTACGGCACCGAATCCCAGGGTGCGCACGGCACTCCCACCTCCGCGTATGGCCCCGGAACGGGTCCGCTGGGCCCGTCGGGTCCCCCACCGGGTACCGGGTTCGGCCCGCCACCGGCGGGCGGCGACCCGCAGGGTCCGCACAAGAAGTCGCGTGGCGGATTGTTCGCACTCCTTGCCGCCGGTGCCGTGGTTCTCGCGCTCGTCGCCGGCGGCGTCGGCGGGGTCGTCGGCGCCCAGCTCGACGACGACTCGACGACCAACACCGCGAACAATCAGCCGCTCGGCGGCGATCCCAGCTCGCGCGATTCCGGCGAGGTTCCGGCCCCGGCCGGATCGGTGCAGCAGGTGGCCGCCGACACCTTGCCGTCGGTGGTGTCGATCGACGTCACCGCAGGCAACGAGCAAGGTGAGGGATCGGGCGTCGTACTCAGCGCCGACGGCATCATCATGACCAACAATCACGTCGTCAGCGGCAGCAACGGCCGCCCGGCCGGCGACGTCGTGGTCAATTTCCAGGACGGGTCGCGGGCCTCGGCACGGGTTCTCGGCGCCGATCCGATCTCCGACATCGCCGTCATCAAGGTCGACAAGACCGGTCTGCGCCCGATCAAGGTCGGCACCTCCGACAATCTCGCCGTCGGGCAGGACGTGATCGCCATCGGTGCACCGCTCGGCCTCGAGGGAACGGTGACCACCGGCATCATCTCGGCGCTGAACCGGCCGGTCTCGACCACCCGCGAGGGTGACACCACCTCGGTCATCGACGCGATCCAGACCGACGCGGCGATCAACCCGGGCAATTCCGGTGGTGCGCTGGTGAATGCGCGGGGTGCGTTGATCGGCGTGAACACCGCGATCGCGACGCTGGGCGGCAGTAGTCAGGAACAGCAGAGCGGCAGCATCGGTCTCGGCTTCGCGATCCCGATCGACCAGGCGATCCGCGTGGCCAACGAGCTGCGTGACACCGGCAAGGCCACCCACGCCGGCCTCGGCGTGTCGGTGCGGCCGAGCACCGATCCGAACGCCCCCGGTGCACTGATCGCCGACGTCCAGGCCGGTGGGCCGGCCGCCGCGGCCGGAATCCCGAAGGGGGCGGTCGTCACGAAGATCGACGACCGTAACATCACGACCGGAGACGCACTGGTGGCCGCCGTGCGCTCGTACAAGCCCGGTGATCGAGTCCAGGTCACCTACACCGCCGGTGGCCAGACCAAGACGGCCACGGTCACGCTGGCCACCTTGCAGTCGAACTGACGCCCGCCACGCAGATGCCGTCGGCCTGACCGAGAACCGCAATCACCACGAGCACGCAGCAATCGTGCCGACTCGCAGAGAGGACAGTGGCCATGATGACCAGCGACTCCGATTTCCAGGTGGCCGAGAACGCGCCGACCGAGAAGGTCGAGGTGGATCCGGCCGACGTCGTTGCCGCCGACGCCGCGGCCCGCGCCTTCGCGGCACGCCATGGCGGGCCGGCCCGCGACGGTGCCGGTGACGAGGCGGGCCGCGCGCTCGTCGTCGTCGTCAGTGACCGTGTTGCGCACGGCGACGTCGATAGCCCGCTGGGCCCACTGGTCGGTGAACTGCTCGACGAGGCCGGCTTCCACGTCGATGCGACGATCCTCGTCCCCGGCGACGAGGTGGAGATCCGCAACGCGCTGAACACCGCGGTGATCGGTGGCGTGGACCTCGTGGTGTCGGTCGGCGGCGTCGGGGTGGGCGCGCGTGACGTCACCCCGGAGGCTACCGACCCGCTGCTGGATCGGCGCCTGCATGGCATCGAAGAGGCCGTGCGCAGCTCGGGTCTGGCCGCCGGTGCGACCGACGGTGGACTTTCGCGCGGGCTGGCCGGAATCTCCGGGCAGACGCTTGTGGTCAACATCGCCGATTCCCGCGCGGCCGTCCGTGACGGCATGGCCACCGTTGCTCCGTTGGCCAAACACGTCATCGACAGCATTCGGGATTTCTGAGCGCACACCGGGCAAGAAACTCGGCCGGGGTGATTTTCGGTTCAGGAGGGTTTTATATGGCTTCTGGAACATATGACGGAAACAATGCCGCGACGCCGCCGACAGAAGGCGGGCCATCGTCCTCCGGGGAATCGTCGGCACAGGTCAGGCGGGCCGCCCGCCGTCGCCGTGACCTCGACGCGATCTTTGGCGATGCACTTCCGGACGTTACCCGCGATGATCGTGATGAGCATCACAAGAGTGAGGGTCGCTCGCGTTATGACCGCGAGCGGCCACCGCACTATGAATGACGCTCGCAGCGCCGCATTCAGCAAGTTTTCCTTTTGTTAACTTCCGCGCTTTCGGCAGAGGCCGAGTAGCGATTCGCGATAGTGAAGGCCGACGCCGAGACACGGCTGATTCCAGCTGTTGCCCTCTTTGTGATTTCTCAGATAGCGTTCGCCGGGACAACAACCGGTGCCCAGCGTGGAGGACCGGGAGAGGGTCCTGTGGACTCGCGCGAGCGGGGCTGCAGTGGTGGCAAGGTCTGTTCACGTCCCCGTAACCCCATCGATGCGAACGGGTTACCGGGGTCGGACACGATTCCTTCGATCACCAAGGTCACAACCGGAGGTGTGGGTTGCACCGCCCGGAGATACAGCAGAATCCTGTGAGAGGGAACGAATGAGCAAGTTCAGCAAGCTTGGGCTGCGCCGTGCTGCGGGTGCATGCGCCATCACCGCCGTCGCGGCGATCGGGCTGGCAAGCATGGGGTCGGGGAACGCCGCGGCGGCTCCCCTCGCCAACGGCCAGAAGGTCGTCACCGGCCTCGACGGCGAGAGCATCAAGACCTCCCGTACCGCCGAGTCGCAGTTCTCGGTCGCGCGCGTCGCCAACAACGGCCTCGGCCGGACCGCGCTGCTTTCGGGCACCTACGCCGCCCAGGGCAGCGACGGCGTCAACGGCAAGTTGAGCGTCAAGATCCTGGCCGGCTGCCAGATCGACGTCAGCGGTTTCTCGGCGACCACCGGTGGCTCCCTGACCCTGTCGGCATCTCCGTCGGCGACCATCACCGGTGGCATCAGCTTGCCGATCAAGCCCGGTGAGGCGACCATCCAGGACGTGTCGGTCACCAAGAAGTTCAAGTCGGGCAAGGGTGCGGCCGTTCAGCTCTCGAACTTCGAGATCGAGTTCCCCAACTGCGGTGGCTACGCTTCGGCCCGCACCATCGTGGTCGCCACCGGCGCCAAGGGATACGACATCAACGCCGACGACGACACCGTCACCGGTGAGGGCACGCTCCTCAAGTCCACTCTCTACGGCCAGCCGTTCTTCGTCAGCTGACCCAAGCAGATAACCAACTCTCAAGCTCTATCTGCTTCGGGCAGATGCACATTCCACGAAGGGGAATCATGAAGAAGATCATCACACGTCGCGTTGCGGCGGGCGTCGGCGTTGCCGGTGCCGCGTTGATGGCGATCACCGCTGCCGGTTCGGGCGATGCGTCGGCGTCGCCGGTGGCGAACACCACGTTCACCAAGACCCTGGTCGACGGCACCCCGGTCACCATCCAGCTGTTCGGCCAGGACGTGAACTACCAGAACTCGATCGTCGAGTCGTTCAACCTGGTTCGTGAGGTCTGGGTGTCGGGCAAGGTCCGCGTCACCGTCGGCGGCAAGGCCACCGGTGGCACCGTCGCGGCCGGTTACATCGTCGGTTGCCAGGTCGACATCGGGCTCGGCGCAGAGAGTGGCGTCGACGGTGGGGTTACCGCAACGCCGAAGCCCGGCAGCAATCCGCCGGTGTCCGCCTCGCCGAGCGGTGAGGGCACCGCTGGCACGACTCTGAGCCTCGGCCCCGGCCAGGCCGGCTACGTCCCGATCGTCCAGGAGAAGGACAGCGACGGTGACGGCGTCAGCGACTACACGTTCACCGGTAACAAGGGTGGCGTCGCCTACAGCCAGGAGCGCTTCAAGGTCAGCAACTGCGGTGGCTTCGCCGAGGCCAAGGCCAAGGTGACCGTGACCGTCGACACCGATGCGGTCAAGGGTGTTGTGACCCTGTACGGCAAGCCGTTCAGCATCGGCTGATCTATCGCGTCCGGACCGTCAGGTCCACCACGCAACGCAGCATCATCTAGAAACACATCATCTAGAAACAAAGGGCGGGAAACCGGAATCGGTTTCCCGCCCTTTGGCGTTCCATGCGCCAGGTGATCGTTCAGGAGTCGTTGGGTCGCTGGATGTTTCGCCGCGCATTGCGCTCGCCGGCGCCGCGCGCCCACCGGGAACGCAATCCCCTCAACGGACGCGGTCCGCGCTCGACGCGAGCGGCTTCGTGCGGAGGCCCGTAGGGGTTGCCGTCCCTCCGGGGGCGCTCGTTCGGCGCGGTCGAGGTAGGCGCTCAACTGCCGGCGCGGTGAAAGACAGCGAACGGCCCGCGTCCACCAGGACGCGGGCCGTTCGGGTCTGGGCCGGTCGGGCCCGGTCAGCGCGAATGCCGACCGGGGCCCTCCGGCGGATGCTCGCCGGGATACTGCTCCCCCGGATACTGGTCGCCGGGATACTGCTCACCCGGGTACGGCTGCCCGGGCCGTGGATTCGGGTAGTTGGCGGGCGGATGGTTCCCCGGGGGCGGGTAATTGCCGGGCTGGCCCCCGGGCGGCGGGGGATAGTTGCCGGGCGGGGGCGGCGGGTAGTTGCCCGGTGCGGGCGACGGCGTCGGAGCGCCCGGGCCGGGATACGGCGCGGTTTCCGGTGCCTGACCGGGATGCTCGGGAGTCGCCAACGGACCCGAAGGCGCGGGATCGGAGTAGGCGATCGGTCCCGAGTAGGGGCCGGGATCCGAGTACGAGCCCGGGGCCGAGTGTGACGAGGGGGCGGGCGGGGCCGAAGGCGAGGGCGGCGGCGTGCTGAACTGCCTCGTGGAGGTGTCGTCCGGCCCGGTCGGGCCGTCGCCCGGTCCACCGGTCGGAGGCCCCGACGGATCGCTGAGGTGTGGCGGCAACACCGACTCCGCCTGTTCCCGTGCCGCCGAGCCCGAGTCGTCGGGGGAAAGGAAGTCCCGGATCTCGGTCAGCAGCGAGATCTCGGTGACCTCGGCTTCGTTGGGCTTGCGGCCCAGCGAGGCGAGCTTGTTGTACGGAACGATGATGATGAAGTAGACGACGGCCGCGACGATCAGGAAATTGATGATCGCAGCGATGAGCCCGCCGAAATCGAGAAATGTCGCATTGTTGTCGGTGACCTTGAATCCGAGACCACAGACGGAGACCGGGGCGTTGACGGCGTCGCCGCTGGCCGGTGTGGCAGGGGCGCAATCGCCGCTTCCGGTCGGAATCGCCGCGAGCAGCGGATTGATGATCCCTTTGGTGAAGGCGGTGACGATGCCGGTGAACGCGGCGCCGACGATGACCGCGGTCGCCAATTCGACGACGTTGCCTCTGAGTATGAAGTCCTTGAAGCCCTTGAGCACTCTCCGGTCCTTCCTGATCGGTTTCTGGTGCCAGGTATCCATGCCGTCAAAGTCCCCGAATGGACAAGGACTTTCACGAAACTCTATCCGGGATCGTAAACGAGACTGGCCAAATTGTTCAGCCGAGTCAATGTGACGCGCCGGTCCTGGCGAGCAGGGGTGCGACGGAGGCGTAGCCGTCCGGGTCGAGATCGGGGGACCACGCCGGCCCGGTGAACACGCGCGCGGTGCCCGGTGCCGACGACCACGCCGGCCAGCCGGGGTCACCGCCGATCGTCAGGCCGATCGCCGCGGCGTGGGTCCGGTCGGCAAGTGACTGCGGCGGACGGCGGCCCGTCAACACCTCGACCCGGACGGCGTCGAGACAGTCGAACCAGAACGGTACGTCGATACAGTGCACCGCCCACCCCCGCATGGGGCTCGGCGGTGCGGACCGGAATGCGTAGCGGTACACCCATGTCGGGGCGGTGCCGCGGGCCCGCGCGATGCGCACGACCGTGCTACGGAACACGCGGTCGGTGAGGTAGCGGCCCAGCAGCGCGGCGCGCCCTCGCGCGGCGACCTCGCGATTCGCGGCGAGGTATCCGGAGCGCTGCGCTCGCGGGAGTCCGGCCGCGCCGAGCAGAGCTGTCAACGGAAGCCACCGGAGAATGGTGGCGGCGCGGGGGTTTTTGGCGGCACGGGCGACTAGCACCGAGAATTCGTCGTTTCGGCGGCTCCGACAACCAGCGGTTTGTCGGCGCCGACGCCGGCGGCGATCGCGTCGATGGTCGGCCGGGTGATCAGCTCGCCGTCGATCGACGGACCGAAATGCAAGCCGTGGGTCAGGAGCTCCCGGGCCGCGCCCAGACTGTTCACTTCGGTGAGGGCCTGCTGTTCCTCGAGGAGCCGCTCCTCGGTCACGGTCGACAGGCCGGCCCGGGTCGGGGCGACGCCGAGGCCGCCGGCGATGGCGCGCCCGAGCGCTTCGGACCGATCGACCGCGATGTCGGTGGTGGCCGCCGACATCGCCCACACGCGGTGGAACAGGTGCTGGGCTGCCGGCATCGCGAGCAGCGTCAGCACCGCCCCGCCGCCCGCGGACTGGCCGGCGATCGTGACCTGCGACGGGTCGCCGCCGAAATACGCGATATTGTCGTGCACCCACTGCAGTGCCAGCAGCCAGTCGCGCACCCCGCGGTTCGACGGCGCGTCCTCGATCCAGCCGAACCCGTCGAATCCCAGGCGGTAGGAGATGGTCACGGTGACGACGCCGTCGCGGTTGAACGAGCGGCCGTCGTACCAGGGGCTCGCCGGTGAGCCGGCGAAGTATCCGCCGCCGTGAATCCACACGAGCACCGGGAGCGCGGCATCGGTGCCCGGGGCCGGGGTGAAGACGTTGACGTTCAGCGTGGCCTCGCCCGGGACGGACGGCTCGGGGATGAGTGTCACGCCGGGATCGCCGCGCTGTGCCGTCGCCCCGTAGTCGAGCGCGTCGCGTACGCCCGCCCACGGTTCGGCGGGTACCGGCGCGGCGAACCGCAGATCACCGACCGGCGGCTGCGCGAACGGGATGCCGAGGAAGGCCGCCGACCCACCGGCTCCCGGCTCGCCGCGCCAGCAACCGCGCACCCGTCCGGTGACGGTGTCGGCCTCGGCGTGGTGGATGGTCCCCGTGTCGTCGGTCCCTGTGCTGTTGGCCATGGCGGCGTCGGTCATGCACTCTTCCTATCGCACGCCGCCCAACTCAGTGCAGGACCACCGCGAGCGCCGCGTCGAGCCCGGCGCCGGCCACCCGGTGTGCGGCGCTCTCGGTCATCGCGAGCAGGATCGGCGGCGTCGTGGTGTTGCGAGTGGGTGTCGACGCCGCGGCGGTCGGGACGAGCGCAACGATGGCCCCGGCGGCCAGGATCTGCGCTTGCGCGTTGAGTACGTCGACGACGTCGCCGGCGCGCAGCAAGGAGGCGACGGTGTCGTCGGCCAGCCGGATCGGGACCAGCCGCGCGTCGGCGCGTCCGGTCAGTTGCATCGGCAGACGTGGTGAGAGCAGCCGGGATTCGGTGACGACCTCACCGGTACGCACCGGGCCGGTCACGGTGTGCGCCTCGCCGTCGGCCCGCAGTCGCAACGCCCCGTCGGGAACGAGCTCGACGGGAAAGCGGAGTTCCCGCAGATCGGTGCCGGTGATGGTCTGGCCGGGCAGCAGATCATGTGCGGCGACCAGGACCGGGGCATCGGTGGTGGCACGCTGGCCGCCCACCTCGACGACCACGGCGACGGCCACCAGCACACCGGACGCGACGCGCCGGATCATCACCGACCGTGCCCACCCCGGCCGCACCGCGTACGCGACGCGGTCACGCAGCCGCGGACCGAGTGCCGTTCCCCGCCTCCGAAGGTCCATGCGGCAGAACGATACTGGCGTGCGGGCGCCACAGTGGACGGGTGACGGCCGGCTGTGGACAGACCCCGGGCTTCACACGGTGTTTCCACAGAGATGTGCGTGCCGATTGGACGCAACCGGGGTCGAACCGGGAGAATGGACGGCGGTGTGCCGGGAAGTCTGGTCGGCTCCGTCCTCGAACAGGGCGGATTCGTGCCGACCCGATCGCAGATCTGCACCGATCGCGATCCCGACCGAATCAGGAGCTGCCGATGGCAGAACCCGAATTCACCCCGCCCACCTCGACCCGCCGCGACCGGTTGCGCCGCATCCTCGCCCTCGACACCACCAGCGGCATTCTGCTGCTGGCCTTCGCGGCTGTCGCGGTCGTGTGGGCCAACACGCCGTGGCGGCACGCCTATCACGACCTGCTGGCCATCGAGGTCGGCCCGGGATCGCTGGATCTGCATCTGTCGCTGGAACAGTGGGCCGCCGACGGGCTGCTCGCCATCTTCTTCTTCGTGGTCGGGGTGGAACTCAAACACGAATTCATCGCCGGGAGCCTGCGTGACCTGCGGTTGGCCGGGGTGCCGATCGCCGCGGCCGTCGGCGGGATGATCAGCCCGGCGCTCGTCTATCTCGCCGTCGTGGCCGCCATGTCCGGCGACTCCTCGGCGTTGCACGGCTGGGCGACGCCCACGGCCACCGACATCGCCTTTGCTCTCGCGGTGCTGGGGATCTGCGGGCGCGGTCTGCCGCTGGCATTGCGCACCTTCTTGCTCACCCTGGCAGTGGTCGACGATCTGCTCGGCATCATCGTGATCGCCACCGTCTACACCGACACCATCGACCTGCTGACACTGGTGGCCGCGGTGCTCGTCGTCGCCGTGTTCGCGATCGCGGTCCGCGCGCCACGGACGCGCTGGTGGGTGCTGCTCCCGCTCGCCGTCGTGGCGTGGGGACTGATGCATGCGTCGGGCGTACACGCCACCGTCGCCGGTGTGCTCCTCGGGTTCGTGGTGCCGGCCAAGCCGATCCGTAGTGAAAAGACCAGCCGCGCAGAGGTTTTTGACGACGCCGTCCGGCCGTGGTCGTCATCGGTGGCGTTGCCGCTGTTCGCATTCGCCGCGGCCGGGGTGTCGGTGGTCGGTGCCGGGGGTTCGCTGGTGCAACCGGTGTCGATCGGCATCGTCGTGGCGCTGGTCGTCGGCAAGTTCGTCGGGGTGCTCGGCGCGACCGCGATCATGACGCGGTTCACCCCGCTGCGCCTGCCCGACTCGATCGGGCTGCGTGACCTCGTGCCCATCGGCATGCTCACCGGTGTCGGGTTCACCGTCGCGCTGCTGATCGCTGAACTGTCCTTCGGTGAGGGCGAGCATGCGGCGCCGGCCAAGGCTGCGGTCCTGTGCGGCTCGGTGGTGGCCGCCGCCCTCGCCGCGGTGCTGTTGCGCTGGGACGCGCGCAAGGCCCGCGACCCCGACATGAACTGCGACGGCATTCCCGACCACGACACCGAGGTCATCGGCGGCTGAACCCGTCTTGGCGCCCTCTCCGGCACTGTTCTTGGCACCCTCTTTGGCACTCGGAATGTCGGAGTGCCAGTCTCAGTTAAACTAGGCAAGATTTCATACGTTTCCTGTGGAGGTTTGCGGTGCCCACCTACTCGTACGCGTGCACGGAGTGCGACAACAAGTTCGATATCGTCCAGTCGTTCTCCGACGATTCGCTCACCGAGTGCCCGCAGTGCGCGGGCCGATTGCGCAAGCTCTTCAACTCCGTCGGCATCGTCTTCAAGGGCAGCGGCTTCTACCGCACCGACTCACGCAACGGCTCCACGTCGTCGGAGAGCGCGTCGTCGTCGGAGTCGAAGTCCGAGTCCAAGTCGGATGCCAAGTCGTCCTCGGACTCGTCGTCCGCCAGCTCCGGCTCGTCGTCGAGCGACTCGTCTTCGTCGTCGAGCAGCACCAAGGCCGCGACTCCCGCGTCTGCCTGAGTCGGTCCCGATCACCCCAGCTTTTCGAACCCGCCGCCCGGCGTGAGCGCCCATCCCATGGGCACGTCGTAGGCGTCGGCGGGTAGGTCGTCGACGAGTTCGTCGTCGTAGACGACTCCCACCAGCTCGGCCCTCGACCCGCCGATCGTGCGGTCGTAGTAGCCGGCACCGCGGCCGAGGCGGATTCCGGTGTGCGCCACGGCCAGCGCCGGTACAAAGATGACCGCCGCGTCGTCGACGGCATCGGCGCCCAGGCGCGGGCCACGCGGCTCGAGCAGACCGAACCGCCCGCGCTCGAGGGCGTCCGCCGGCCCCGTGTCTGCCAACCGATAGTGCACCCACTCGAGTGGCCGCGGATCGCCTGCAGGCACCGCGGGCAGCAGCACCGCGCACCCGCGCTCATGCAACGCATCCACGAACTCCACCGATCCCGGTTCGGCGCCGATGGGCACGTAGGCCGCGATCGTCACGCTCGGTCCCAGCCGGAACGGACTCGACGCGAGATGGGTGATCAGCGCCGACGCCGCGTGCGCGCGATCGGTGGCAGGCATCTGCGCACGCCGGGCCGCGAATCGCGCCCGCAATTCGGCCTTCGTCGGCACCGCCGCCTCCTCTCGTCCCGTCTGGACCGGCAGCCCGCCGCCGAGCCGGTGTGACGCTCGTCTCGGCCGTACTGTCCGCCCAGCGTCGCACCGCGGTACCTGTGGCTCGTTCCCGGCATCCGACACTAGGGTGTTCTACATGACCAGCGCGAGTAGCTCGACGACCGAGTTCCCGGAGTACAGCGACACCCCGGACACCCCGCCGATTCCGCGCACCGCGGTGGTCCCGGCGGCGGGCCTGGGCACCCGGTTCTTGCCTGCCACCAAAACCGTGCCCAAAGAACTGCTGCCCGTCGTCGACACCCCCGGTATCGAGCTGGTGGCCGAGGAGGCGAAATCGGCCGGTGCCGAGCGGCTGCTGATCGTCACCGCACCCGGCAAGGACGGGGTGGTCGCACACTTCGTCGACGACTTCGTCCTCGAGAGCACCCTGGCCAAGCGCGGCAAGCAGGCCATGCTCGCCAAGGTGCGCAAGGCGCCGTCGCTGCTCGAGGTGGCATCGGTGGTGCAGGAGAAGCCGCTCGGTCTCGGTCACGCGGTCGGCTGTGTCGAGGACTACCTCGACGACGACGAGGACGCCATCGCGGTCCTGCTGCCCGACGACCTGGTACTGCCCGGCGGCGTGCTCGAGGTGATGGCCCGCACGCGTCAGCGCCGCGGCGGCTCGGTGCTGTGCGCCATCGAGGTACCCGAGGATCGGATCAGCGCCTACGGGGTCTTCGACGTCGAGGATCTGCCCGACGCCCACAACCCGAACGTGAAGCGGCTCAAGGGCATGGTCGAGAAGCCCGAGCCCGGGCAGGCGCCGTCGAATCTGGCTGCTGCGGGACGATACATCCTCGACCGCAAGATCTTTGACGCGTTGCGCCGCATCAAGCCCGGCGCCGGCGGTGAACTGCAGTTGACCGACGCGATCGCCCTGCTCATCGAAGAGGGCGAGCCGGTACACGTGGTGGTCCACCACGGCACCCGCCACGACCTCGGCAATCCCGGCGGCTACCTGAAGGCGGCCGTCGACTTCGCCCTCGATCGCGACGACTACGGCCCCGATCTGCGGGAGTGGCTGACCGAACGCCTCGAGCGGGACTGAACGGCCGGGCACGCGGTGTGCGACGGTGCGGTGTCTCCGCGCGCCTGCCGCGTGCACGCCGCGGCGGCGGCTAGCCTCTATGCGAAGGTCGCCCGGGCAGGGATCCCGGCCGATGACGTTGCACGCGGCCGGCGGCGGAGTGAGGTGAGATGCGTTCGGTTGAGGATCATCTGTCGTTGGTGACGGCCGCCGCGGTCGCGCCACGCCCGGTACGTGTGGCGATCTCCGAGGCGCAGGGCCTGATGTGCGCCGAGGAAGTCGTCACCGAACACCCGATGCCGGGCTTCGATCAGGCCGCCGTCGACGGCTATGCGGTCCGCGCGGTGGACGTGGCATTCGCCGGGGTGCCCGCGCCCGAGGACGTCGAGGCGTTCGACGCCAACGGCGCCGAACTCATCGACCTCGAGGCCGGTGAACCGATGATCGTGTCGTTGCCGGTCGTCGGCGAAGTCGCGCCCGGCGCACGCACCCCGACCCGGCTCCAGCCGCGGCAAGCGGTTCGGGTCGAAACCGGTGCTCCCATGCCCACTCTCGCCGACGCGGTGGTCCCGCTGCGCTGGACCGACGGCGGTGACTCGAAGGTCAAGGTCGGCCACGGGGTGGAGAGCGGCGACTATGTGCGGCGCGTCGGCGACGACGTGCAGCCCGGTGACGTCGCGGTGCGCGCCGGATCGATCATCGGGTCGGCGCAGGTCGGCCTGCTCGCCGCCGTCGGCCATGCCCGGGTGCTGGTACATCCCCGGCCGCGGATGTCGGTGATCTCCATCGGCTCCGAACTCGTCGATATCGACCGCACACCCGGCCCCGGCCAGATCTACGACGTCAACAGCTACGCGCTGGCCGCGGCCGCGCGCGACGCCGGCGCCGACGTCAACCGCGTCGGCATCGCCGAACGGGACAGCTCCCGCATGCGCGAAGTTGTTGAGGCTCAACTGATCCGGTCGGAGATCGTGGTGATCTGCGGTGCCATCGGCGGCTTGGCGGGGCATGCGGTGGTCGACGCGCTGGCCGACCTCGGCGACCTCGAGATCGTGCGGGTGGCGATGCACCCCGGGTCGGTCCAGGGTTTCGGCCGGCTCGGCCGTGACGATGTGCCCACCTTCTTGCTGCCTGCCAATCCGGTCAGCGCACTCGTCTCCTTCGAGGTGATGGTGCGCCCGCTGATCCGCATCGCGCTGGGCAAACGGCAGCCGATGCGACGGGTCATCAAGGCGCGCACCATCGGTCCCATCGCGTCGGTCAAGGGCCGTAAGGGATATCTGCGCGGTCAGCTCATGCGGGACGAGCGGTCGGGGGAGTACCTGGTGCAGGTCCTCGGCGCGTCCCCGACCGGCTCGAGTCACCTCCTGGCCGAACTCGCCGAGGCGAACTGCCTCATCATCGTCGAATCCGACGTCGAAGAACTCGGCATCGGCGACGAGGTCGAGGTGGCCTTCCTCGCCCAACGCGGCTGACATCTGGCCGCGCTGCGCGCATGAGCCGGTTACCGCCGCGCCGCCGACCGGTCACCGCATAGACTCCCTGATGTGTTCAGGTGGCTGAGTGGCGACCCGGTCAGTCCGGGATGGCCGGCAACGTTGGGACCGCTGGGGACCCCGGCGGGGGCGGTCACCGTGCGGCCCGTGAAATTGCGGGATGCCAAGGACTGGAGTGAGCTGCGCATCCGCAACCAGAACTCGCTGCTGCCCTGGGAACCGACGGGCATCGGCCCCTGGGCGTCGCGGCATCAGGTGAGTTCGTGGCCGCCGCTGTTCGCGGTCCTCAAATCCGAGGCCAAGCGGGGCACGTTGCTGCCGTTCGTGATCGAACTCGACGGCCGCTACATCGGGCAGCTCACCGTCGGCAACATCCAGCGCGGAGCGGTGCGCACGGCGTGGATCGGATATTGGATCGACGCAGGCCATGCCGGCCAGGGCATCACCACCGCGGCCGTCGCGCTGGGCGTCGACCACTGCTTCGGGCCGGTCGGACTGCACCGCCTCGATGCGACGGTGCAACCGGAAAACGTTGCCTCCCAAGCGGTGCTGCGCAAGATCGGCTTCCGCCGGGAAGGGCTGCTGGAACGCTACATGGACGTCAACAAACGGTGGCGCGATCACTACCTCTACGCCCTGACCGTCGAAGAGGTGACCGGCAGCGCCGTCGAGACCCTCGTCCGGTCGGGGCGGGCGGCGTTCCTGTAGCGGCCCCGGCTGCTCACGTCGCCGGCTGGCCGAGTCGCCGGCTGCTCAGCCGCCGAAGAACAACGCGAGCGCGTGCGCCGAGTCGAGCGCCGACGACACGTTCGCGGCACACACCACGCCGGTTGCCACCGCGAGCACCGTCAGTGCGGCCGCGGACGCGTATCGACGGCTCCGGTGTCCGGCCGGGGTTCGGCGGGCCGCGGCTGCGATGCCAACCGCCCAGCCGCCGAAGGCGACGACGAGGACGGCGGAGATCACAGCGAAAGCCTTGTGGTACAGGGCGAAATCGTCGACGAGGACCGAAAGTGGCGCAGACGGCACGGTACCGCCCGGGGGCGTCAGTTGCGCGTACGCCTGCTCGCTGATGGCACTGATCCGGGGATCGCCCGCGTAGGTGGCCAGCGGTATCAGCGTGGAGAGCGGGGCGACGACGCCCTGCAGGTTGGCCGCCACGATGGTCAGCGCCAGGGCGGCGACGACCGCCGCGGGCGTGGCGCGTACCAGGTGTCGGCCGGAACCGTCGGGCGCCGTCGGGGTGCGGCGGCCACCGCGGTAGAGGTCGATCGTCAGGCGCACGGCGACGACCAGAAGTGCCGCCGCCAGAACTGCTTTCACGATGTGGAAACGCTGCCAGTAGTCGACGAGTGCGGCCAGATCGTCCGGGAGCTGTGCGATGCCGTGGGTCCAGAAGTCGACGACGGCGTCGGCGGTGGCTGCTGACATGTCGGCGGGTCGGCCGCCGCCCAGCCCGGCCAGGGGTGCCGGGAGGAGCATCGTCGCCGCACCCAGGGCGACCGTGGTGCCGGCGAGGGCGATGACCCGACGAGGGCCGGGACGGCTGGATAAGTGAGTAGTCATGGGCGAGAGTGTCTTTCGGATGGAGGATGGGGCGTCTACCATCCTTCGCATGGGGTTGGTGCCACCGCATCGGCGGTGCGAACGGTTCTGTCTCCTGTGGACTCCTCCGCGCGGATGACGGGGGAATCGTCCGCGCGGAGGGTGCTGGGGGCGCGGTGCGGCGACTACAGTCACCGTGCAGGTCGTCGGGTTCGTGCGGTCGGTGGCCACGTGTCGGCTGCTGTCGGTGGTGGTGCCGGTGGTGCTCGTACTCGGTTGTGCGGCAATCCAACTCGTCCAGCGGACCGGTCCGATCGCCGATCGACTGGTTGCGGGACCAATTACTCACCCGTTCGCCACTCGAGGCTAGGTGTTCGTTCAAGGAATGTTTTCCGCGATTCCCGTTTTGGGGGGTCTTTCCCGGTCCGGAATTTCCGCCTACCGCCCCTACCGGCACGGATGGGAATCAATGAACGCGGTGTCGGTCTTAGTTAGGTTGCCGAATCCTGTGAGTCGTGGTTAGGTATCTGGGAACGGTTCAGAATCTGACATCGCACATCCACTGCGGTGTACTGGTGGGTATGAGGGAGGCGTCATGTGAGCGATGGCAATCCTCGAGGAGGTCTTCCAAATCATCGACCTTAAGACTGGAAACGCCGACGTCAGCAACAGTTGGCGAAATGATCTGAGCAGGGCACTCGGTATCGCACGAGACGTGATGCAGTCGGTCAAAACGAACATCCCGCGGCCTCCCAAGACCGCGCCGCCGCCCACTCCGCCGGCGGCAACGCCATGAGGCAGTTCGATCGGGCTCAGCCGACAAGCTCACAAGAGACATCGATACAGGACACGACAGGAACGAGGACATAGTGGGCGTTGGAGCGAGAGGCTGGCGGGAATTGGCCGTCGGTGCCGCCGAGATCCTGGGTGAGGACTGGGTGCTCGCAGGCAAAGGGGCCTCAACGCGGTTGGTCCGGGCGCCCGTCGGACGGTGGCTGCAGTTCGTCGGCTACGAAGACACCCGTCTGGGCAGGCTCATCGCTTACAACACATTCCTGGGCTGGCCACCGCAGGCTTCGCAATCAGGTGACGGGCCGGCAACGATTAGCGATCACTTCGTTATGTCGGGCGAGCAACGGCCGCGACGCTTTGACACCCTTGGCTTGGCCGAAGGCGTCGCGCAGTGGGCGCAGGCAGTCGACACTGAGGTGTTCAAATCAATCACCAGCGTTCGAGAAGAACTGGAACTGCTAGTGTTCCGCGCCGTTAATTCATTGAATATGTTGTAGGGTTGGGTATGGCACGCACTGGACGCCCAAAAGCCGCT
>NZ_JBNCNR010000030.1:0-44072 GCF_049847065.1 Gordonia sp. DT219
AAAGCGTTGCTGCTGCGCGACAAATGCTGCATCAAGTGTGGTGCGCCCGCATCGCGCACCCAGGCGCACCACCTCGTGTCGTGGGTTGACGGTGGGGCCACCGACCTCGACAACGGCTGCTTGCTCTGCACCAGCTGCCACCACGACGTCCACGATAGTGGGTGGAATGTCGTGATGGGCTTCGATCGACATCCGTGGCTGATCCCGCCCGCCACGGTCGATCCCCGACGACGACCGTTACCGGCCTACAACCGGCGCACCCTCCACCTCGACAGCGCTGCCTGAAATCGGCCGCCTGACACTGACCGCCTGAACTCAGCTGCTTGAAACCGCCCTACCCACAATGACTTTCTGACCCCGCACCCGGCCTTCCGGGACCGCGACCGTTCGTTGAGAACTTCATAGGGCTCGGCCCCACGACTTCCGGGCCCACGACTGCCGGGCCGGCGCGACGTGGCGGAAGCCGCCGAACATGTCACCGCAGCGCGCGGTACTCGCTGCGTGCCGACGCGTCGAGGTGCTCGATCGCATAGCGCAGCGCGGTGCGTCCCATCTGCGCTGCGTTGACGTCGAGATATTCGGTGAGCGTGCGGGTTTCGACGCGCTTACCCATTTCGCGCAGCATCCACCCGAACGCCTTTTGGATGAGGTCGCGGCGGTCACCGATCACGATCGGCGCGACCGCCAGAGTGGCCGACGGGTCACCCGCCCGCAGGTGGGCGTGGGTGCCGACGATTCCGGTCCGTCGGTGCCACAGCCGCTCGTCGGCCACGAGCTCGAGCAGCAGCCCGAAGTCACCGCGGCGCAGGCACCACCGTCCGACGATCGGTGCGGCCGAGCAGTCGACGAGATCCCAATTGTTCACTCGCCCTTGGTCGAGGGCAACTCGATAGTCGGCGACCCAGTCACCGGCCGCGGCGTCGTCGGCGCGTGCGCACTCGCCGTCCATCAGCAGCAGCGCCAGGAATCGGATTTCGTGGAATCGCGAGGTCAGCAGCTCGTTGACCGGTTCGCGGTCGATGCCGCGCCATCGTCGGGCGAGGGTCCGCAACTGTGGAACCGACACCCCGAGGAACTCATCACCCTCGCCGTAGCCGCCGGGTACGGCCTGCAGATAGCGGGCCACCCGGTCGGCCCGCACCGGATCGGCAAGGTCGGTGACCGACGCGACAACCTGTGCCGCAAGCGGATTCCGGGCCGGCCAGGTCACGACTGGTGGGGCGAGAGGACTTCGTCGATGGGCGTGGGGGTCTGCAGCTTGGCCCGGGACTTCATCACCGCGCCCGCCTTGCCCGCGCCGGCCACTGCGGTCAGGATTCCGTCCCGGGAGTAATAGGCCAGGAACCTGGCACCGTCGTCGCTGACGACGTGCACGTCGTCGTCGGGGCGGGGACGCCCGAGGACCTGGATCTTCACTCCGAACTGATCGCTCCAGAAGTACGGCACCGCGGCCTTGATGGGCGCGCGCGGTCCGCCGGCGATCGCGGCAGCGACCACTGCAGCCTGATCAACCGTGTGGTTCCAATGCTCGACGCGCCGGGCTGCGCCGCTCTCGTCCCGCCAGTTCGCGACGTCACCGAGCGCGTAGACATCGGCGGCACCGGTGCTTCCATCGGGGCCGCAGGCGATCCCGCCACCCACCTCGCGTGCGGCGAGCTCGATTCCGGAGCCGGTCAGGTAGTCGGTGACCGGAATCGAACCGATGCCGACGACGACGATGTCGGCGGGTACGTCGGTGCCATCGGACAATCGCACCGCGCGCACCGCACCCGAGGGATCACCGACGATCTCGTCGACCCCGATACCCGCACGGACGTCCACCCCGTTCGCGGTGTGCATACGGGTCACCAGGGCGCCGATCTGCGCGCCCAGCGCCAGGGCCAACGGGGTCGGCGCGGGCTCGACGAGCGTCACCTGCACGCCACGCGCGGTCAGGCTCGCCGCCACCTCACATCCGATGAAACCGGCGCCGATGACGACGGCCGTCCGCGCGGCGTCGATCTCGGCGCGCAAGACGACCGCGTCATCGAAGGTGCGCAGGGTGTGTACGCCGGTCAGTTTCTCGGCGCCGGGGAACTTGCGCGACGTGAGGCCCGTGGCCAGAACCAGCTGATCGTAGGCGATCTGCACGGCGTCGCCGCCACCGGTGCTCTGCACGGTGACGGCCTTGGCCTTCGGGTCGACCGCGGTGACCCGCCGGCCCAGACGCAGCGTGATCGACGAATCGCCGTAGAACTCGGCGGGTTTCAGATCGACGCGCTCGTCTTTGCCGAGCAGCACCGTCTTCGACAGCGGCGGCCGGTCGTAGGGTGCATACGGCTCGGCGCCGATCAACGTGATGGGCGACTCGTAGCCGTTGGCGCGCAGGTTCTCGGCGAGCCGGACGGCCCCGAGGCCGGCCCCGACCACAACCACTCCTGCTGCACTCATCGTCGTCCTACGCCCTCTCATGTCAGCGACTGATGACCCGCGTCAGCGAGTGACATCACCGACCTGTTGCATGTCGGCCAGAAGCCAGGTTCCGTTCACCTTACTCATGACCAACCACTTTTCATAAGGTGTATGTTCAGCGTTCCCCGATGCCGCGCCCGCACCGGCGGGGTCGGGTGCTGCGGGATCTGGCACGGTGACGGACTGGTCGCCGAAGGCCAGCACCCGCGCGCGGTCGGGATGGAACTCGCCGACCGCCACCCCGATCACGGTGACCGTCATCCGCGCCGATGCGGCGAGGGCTCCGGGCAGCACGACGTCGGCGCGGTCGGCGTCATAGCGCGCGAGCAGCGGGTCACTCAGATGTGTGCGGACCGTCGCGGGCGATGGCGCATGCTCGCCGCCGAAGGTCATCAGTGCGGTGATCGCGCTCGTCGCAGCCCGCTCGACGGCGGACCGCTCGGCGTCGGTGGGTCGTGGGGTCTGCCGATGTGCCTGGGTCCACGCGATGGCCGCGACCACGAGGGCCGCGACGATCAGCACGGCAGCACCGGCCATCGCCCGGCGGCCCCGCCGCGAGAACCGGCGTGACACCCGGTGTGGCCGGACGAGTGGGCGCACCCGGTTGCGCTGGGTCCAGGTGACTCCGAACCGCGTCATGCCGGCACCGCCGAGTCGACGAGCCAGCCACTGCCGGTGCGGGTCATACCGAACCGGAGGGTGAGGCGATCGGCTTGCGGATCCCCGCCCACGAGAACCGGATTCGATGCCTGCACCACCAGCAGCGCCTCGGCATGTGCGCCCGGGTCCGAGCCGCCTGGATCGCTGATGAGTCCGGCCGAGAGGACCCGGCCGGCGCTCGGTGCGGGTTGCGCGGCGATCGCCTCCGTCAGTGCGGGGCGCGCCCGTTCGAGCCGATCGTGCTGCGCGCCGGTGCTCCCGGCGAGCACCTTCTCGACGTAGGCGTCAGCGTGCGCCGGGTCGGAGGTGAGCATCGTGGTGGCCGCCGTCCGGGCGGCGGCGAGAACGTCGTCCTGGGTGTCGGTGCGCTCCTGCGCTCGGGCGCCGAGCACGGCGAGCACGATCGCGGCCGCCGCGAGCGCTACGGAGACGGCGGCACCGACGGCCAGACCCCCGCGTAGCCATCGCGAACGCGCGCGAGCGCGTGTGCGGAGGTCGGGGGCGGCGGCGATCCGGGCTGTCCGGGCCTCTCGAGTGGCCACTGCCACTCGCTCCTGGGCGCGTCGCAGCCGGGCCGAGGCACCAGAATCGGAGGTGCCGCGATCCTGTGCGGGAGTCCTCTTGTCACCGGCCGTCATTGCAGCACCTCGGCACTACGCAGTAACCAATGTCCTTCGGCCAGAACGAATCCGGCGCGCAACGTGAGATGGTCGGTGGTCTCCTGACCGCCGTCGGCGCGGGTCACCACGCTCGCGCGGACGAGGACGTCACCGTCGTCGGTGCCCGCGTCGATGACGGCCACCGAGTCGGGGCGCCAGCGGATGGCGGCGGTGCCGGTGGCGGGCGCGCGCCGCAGTTGCGCCGCGAACGAGCCCGCGAAGTCCGCGGCCACCAGCGATCGCGACCGCGCCCGGTCGGCCTGCCAGTCGGCTGCATCGACCGAGAAGACGGTGGCGACGATGCCGGCGGCCTGCGCCCGCAGCGTGTCCCGGTTGTCGGCGACGGTGCGATGATCGGCCGGCGCCGACGCGGCCATCACCACCGCAGCGGTCAGTGCGGCCAGTACGAGCACCATCAGCGCCGACACGGCCAATGCCGCGCCGGGGGCGATGATACGTCTGGAAGTCCGGAATTTCATGGAAGGTATTGCACCGCCGCGACTTTGAGTACACCGGAGTCGTCGGTGACGGCCACCCGCAACCGGAATCTGCGGTCGGGAATCCGATGATCGGTCTGCTGATATCCGACGGTCGCGGCCACCAGAACGGTCGCCGACGTCGTGCTACGTGCGGTGACCCCGGTGCCGTCGACGGTTGCGGTGGCCGTGGTTCCGCTGCGGCGCACGAAAGCGGTGTAGGCGTCGGCAGATTGGGCGAACTCGTCATAGAAGGCGCCGGTCGCGTCGTCGAGAACCTGACGCACCCGATCCGGGGCGGTCGGGTTCGGACTCAGCAACAGCTCGACCACGTCGGTGGCCCGCGCCTCGAAGTCGGTGTCGGTGTAGGCATTCGCAGCGCGAACCCACATCACCACGCCCGTGGCGGCGGCGGCCACGGCGGCGACGAGCAGCAGCACCGGCATCGCCCACCACCAGCGGGGCACCGTCGGGAACGCGCCGGTGGCGCAGCGCACATCGTCGAGATCGTCGGCGGCGCGCCGCAATTCGCGGCGTGCCCGACGCTCATGCCGAACCGGGGGCGTTGCCCGCAGCGCAGGCCACCGCCCGGTCATCGCCGCATGCGCGCGTCGTAGTCGGCACGGGCGGCGCCGTCGTAGTCGAGGAAGATCCGGTCGAGGCCGGTCCGCCGGCGCGTCAGGCGCTTGAGTGCTTGCGGCAGCGCCGGATTGGTGTCGACCCACCGCATCGTGCGGGGCGCGGCGACGCGGGTACGCGGGGCGGCGATCACGCCGACCACGGCGGCGGCGACCACCTCCGGCTCGACCGTCTGGACGTAGCGGTTGGTCGTCAGTCCCGAGATCAGTCCGGTGCGGGTGAACGTCGGCATCACTGTGCTCACGCGCACCCCCTGCCCGGACAGCTCGGCGTCGAGCGCCTCGGAGAACTCGATGACCCCCGCCTTGACCGCGTTGTAGACCGCGAGGCCCGGCATCGGCAGCCGCCCGGCCACCGATGCAATGTTCACGATCTGCCCCGACCGGCGGGACGTCATACGTTGTGCCGCAAGCTGACTGCCGATGATCACGCCGAATAGGTCGATGTCGAGTGCGCGGCGGATCAGCGTCTCGTCGAAGGAGAGAAAGGCACCGACCGGCATGATGCCTGCGTTGTTGATGAGGACGTCGATCGACCCGACGCGCCGCTCGGTCTCGTCGAGGAACGACGCGAACACCGTCCGCTCGGTGACGTCGACTTCGACGCCCTCGACCCCGAGGTCGGCGGCGGCCTTGGCGAGCACCTCGGCGTCGACGTCGCCGATCACGACGCGGGCACCGGCGGCGAGCAGTTGGCGTGCCGTCTCGAAGCCGATACCGCGTGCACCACCGGTGATCGCCACCACCTTGTCGCCCAAAACCTTGTCGCCCAAAACCCTGTTGCCCGTACCCCTGTTGCGAAGATTCATCTCATACTTCCCTCGGTGTGGTGCTGCGTGATGCTCGGCGCCGCGGTACCAGCAGTCACCAGATCATCGGCGCGAGGAACTTCTCGGCGAACTCGCGTACCCGCTCCGGCGCCTGCCGTGACTCGTCGGAACTCGGTGTCTCCAGGAAGGAGATGACCAGGCGCACATGGATTTCCACTGCCTCGAAAAGGTCCTGTTCGGGCATCTGCGCCCCGGCTGTGCGCAGTGTCGCGGCAACCCGGCCGGTGGCGACGTCGATGAAGAGTGCGGTGACCGACGCGGTGATCGGTGCCATGTCGTGGTCGGTGAGCACGAGCCGCCGCATCAGTGGTTCGTCGGCGATCATCACCGCGCCGGCGGCGAACGCCTCGACCACGGCGGCGCGCGGACCGAGACCGCGCACCGCCTCGTCGAGGCGGACCATGCCCCGCTCGTAGAGCTCCGCGGCAACACCGAGCAGCAAGGTCTCCTTGTTGGGGAAGCGGCGGTAGAGCGTCGAGCGCGACACCCCGGCCCGTCGGGCCACCTCGTCGACGTTGGCGCGTCGCACGCCGACCTCGGAGAACTCGGCTTCCGCAGCCGCGATGATCGCCGAATTCTGGTCGGCGGGGCTGTTGGTGTTGCGAACCTTGCGACTGCCTCGCCTGGTGATGCTGCCTGCGGGGTCGGCGCTGGCGGTCATGGCCCCTCCATTCGGTCGGTGCGATCTGGAACAGACCCTACGATATGTCTCTAGCGGCGTCGAGTTCCCGCTCAACGATTTCCTTCCCGCTCAACGAGATCGTCGAGCGGGAACGAAATGAGTGAGCGGCAATGCCGTGCACGCGGTCAGCCGATCCGATGACCGCGCTCGGCGAGGACGTGATGACAGCGTTCCAGCCGCTCGAACCACCATCGCCGACGCACCTCGTCGGCCAGGATCGCCGGGCCCTCGGGCGCAAGATCGTCGGGCGCGATCCAGCGCGGGGTGAGGTGGCCGTCGACGGGCCGGAACGGCTCGGTGACGTCACGCTCGAACAGCGTTCCGGTGCCGAGCCCGCAGGCGAGGTCGAGCTCGGGCAGCGCGGCGGCCGCAGCGACCCCCGCCGCGATGCCGACCGCAGAGTCGAGTGCACTCGAGACCACCACCGGCATACCGATTTCGGCGGCCAAGGCGAGCACCGCTCGCATACCACCGAGCGGCGCCACCTTGAGCACCGCGACGTCGGCGGCCCCGGCGGCGACCACCCGCATGGGGTCGGCGGCCTTGCGGATCGACTCGTCCGCGGCGATCGGGACGTCGACCGCCCGACGCACCTCCGCCAGTTCTTCGACCGTGGCGCAAGGCTGCTCGGCATATTCGAGGTCACCGATGGCCCGCAGCGCCGTGATCGCCTGTGGGACAGACCATTTGCCGTTGGCATCCACCCGCACCCGCCCGAGGACCGCGCGGGTGGCGGC
This sequence comes from Gordonia sp. DT219, assembly GCF_049847065.1. NCBI lineage: Bacteria > Bacillati > Actinomycetota > Actinomycetes > Mycobacteriales > Gordoniaceae > Gordonia > Gordonia sp. DT219. The sequence goes on from NZ_JBNCNR010000030.1 coordinate 7,134, forward strand.
AACCCGGGCGACGTCGTCGTCGAGCGTCTGTCCGGGTTCGGCCACCTTCACCTTGGCCGTCTGCGCGCCGGGATAGCGCGCCAGGATGCCTGCGACCTCCGACGCCGGCACCGCCGGGACCGTCGCGTTGACCGGCACCCGGTCACGAAGCGCAGGCGGTGGCCCGAGATAGGCGGCCTCGATACCGGCGGCCAGCCAGGGTGCCGACTCCTCGTCGTCGTATTCGACGAAGGGACCGAACTCGCCCCACCCAGTCGGCCCGCGGAAGACCATCAGCTCACGCGTCGTGATGCCCCGGAAGCGCGTACGCATCGGCAGGCTCAGCACCGCCGCGTTCTCGAGCAGATCCGCCGCCGACGGCATGTCCTCGCCTGCCACATCCATCCTCCGTCCCGACCGCCCGGGGTCGTCATTGGAACAATTATGGTCGATCGTTCCTTCATGCGCTAGAGTCTCGCCATGACAGTGAACCAGGGTTTCGATTCCGCGATCCGGGAGGCGGAGCCGGTCCTCGTGGAGGCCGTGACCGACGGGTCCGAACCCGACGACACGACGCCGCGCCCTCGCCTCGGCGCGGACTCACTCATCTGGAAGTTCTACGGCGACGTCCGCGGAGTTCTCGGCTTCCAGCGACTCGCAGGTACCGAGAACTGCATCGAACAGCTCGGCGAGGCCGTACTCGAGCACTCGGTGATCTTCGACGACTTCCTCGGACGCGCCCGCCGCACCGGCCCGCCGGTCATGCGGACCGTCTACAGCACCGAGCCGGCCAAGTGGGGCCGCACGGTCCGCGACTTCCACCGCGACATCAAGGGCACGATCAGCGACGGCTCCCGGTATCACGCACTCAATCCGGAGCTGTTCTATTGGGCGCACGCCACTTTCGTCGATCAGGTGCTCTACATCACCGACACTTTCATCCGCCGGTTGTCCGACGCCGAGAAGGAGCAGATCTTCGCCGAGAGCAAGATCTGGTACGAGCTCTACGGGGTCAGCCCCCGTAGCCAGCCCCAGACGTACGCCGAGTTCCGTGCGTACTGGGATGACATGCTCGAGCGGTTCGTGCCGCACCGAACCGTCGTCTACGCCACCGGCTACATCCGCAAGGGACTCCCGCGGCCCCCGCGCATTCCGGCGCCGGTGTGGCGTGTTGCGGCGGCACCGCTGAACGCCGCCATCGGCACCGTCGTCGTCGGAACGCTCCCGCCGCAGATGCGCGCGGTCTGCGGCCTACCCTGGGATACCAAGCACGAAAAGAACTTCCAGCGCTTTGCCGCACTCATGCGCGCACTCAACCCGGTGTTCAACCGGCTACCGCTGCGCCGGCTGTACCTGCCGTGGGCCGCCGAGGCCTGGGAGCAGGTCGGGGTCGACCCGCGCCGGCTGCACAACAGCCCAACGAAGTAGCACCGGGCCATGCGTCATCGACCGGCCAGGAAACTCCCTGCGGCGGCAGTGAATTCGCGGCGACGGTCCCGGTGCACCGAGTGTCCGGCATCGATCATCTGGAAGCGGGCATCGGGGACGTCGGCGGCCAGCGTCTGCAGATGCTCCGACGGCAGGAAGCTGCGGGGTCCGCCGGAGATGACCAGCGTGCGTGCCGACACGTCCGGCAACCGGTCCCACCACTGCGGTTCGGGACGTTCGAACGCCGCACCGACCTGCTCGCCGACCGCGCGATCGAACCGCACCACCGGCATCGGATTGAGCATCAGCCATCCCAGCCCGCGCAGTCGATCTCCGAAACCCGCTGAGGGAGCGATCTCTTCGTCGAGATCGGCCTGCCCGCGGGGCATCGGCGGCACCTCTTCGAGGACCAGCGAACGAACCCGTTCCGGATCATTCATCGCCAGCCGCAGCGCAGTGTGGGCGCCGAGTGAGTGGCCGACGACGTCGGCCCGGCCGATATCGAGGTCATCGAGCACGAAACGCAGATCGGCGGCAAAGGAATCCAGCGCATAATCGCCGGGTCGCCCGCTGCGCCCGTGTCCACGCAGATCCACCGCGAGCACCGAACGTCCGTCGCGGCGCAACGCCGAGGCGAACGACCGCCACGTGCTGTGATCACTTCCCATGCCATGCACCAGCAGCACCGGCGGCGCGGTATCGGCACCGTCTGGCGACGGGTCGACCCGGACCGCGAGTGCCAGGTCACCGACGTCGGTCGGTCGCTGCAACAACCGCATTCGCCCCAAGTTACCAGCGCCGGCGGCGGCGTCCGCGGTGGGCATCACCGTCGGCACGGTGGCCGATAGGCCATGCCGTGGACGTAGGTGTGCCATTCTTCGGTGGTGATCTGGTCGCCGGGCCGGTCGCATTGAGCGCCGATGATCGCATCGGGGCTCAGCTGCCAGGTCTCGATCGCCCCCGTCTCGCCGGCCGCGATGATCCGGTCACCCGGGGCGAACCGGACGTCGTACACGCGCCCCGGGAAGGAGCGCAACACCACCTCGGCATGCCCGCCGTCGGCCAGGTTCCACACCCACACCTCGGAGTTGCCACCGCCGGCGACGATGTGGGAGCCGTCCGCGGAGAAGCCGGCGCTGTAGAGCTGCCCCGCCGGCCCCGACAGCGACACCACCGTGTGCGGCGAATTCGGGTGCGACACATCGGCGACGACGACCCGACGTTCCTCCGACGTCGCCACGATCTGCTTGCCCGACGCGTCGAACCGCACGGCCAGAGCAGCGCCGTGGAAACGGATCGGATTCCGATATGCCTTCGGCGCAGCGGGATTGCTCACATCGATCAGCCGCACGGCCCCGGTGGACGTGGCCGCCGCGAGTGTGTGGCCGTCCGGACTCAACGACGTCCACCACACCCCACCGCCGGCATCGAAGGTCGACACCACCTTGGGTGCCGTCAGGTTCGCCGCGTCGATCACCGTGATCGTGTTGCTGTCGGTGGCGCCGGTCACCGCCACATGTGACCGTTCGCTGTAGTCGACGGTCTCGTTGAGGGTCCGCTGCGCATCCACCGAACCGACCAGATGCGGATTCGCCGGATCCGACATGTCGGCGAATTGCACCGCGCCGGTGACCGTTCCGATCGCCGCGGTACGCCCCGACGCGGTGAGCGTCACCGCTCCCGAGTAGACGATGCCGGCCGGCGGCACCAGATCCGGTCCGGCCCGGTGCAACCCGTCGGGCGCGACATTCCAGTCCGTGATCCGGCCATCGGTACTGGAGTCGGCCGCCAGCAGCCGCGTCGTCGTGCCGTTGGCCGGGATCTGATAGACATTGTTGGGGCCGACCACGGTCATATTCGACACCGGCGGCCAATCCTGTACGCGCCCATCGTCACTCGACGCGATCACATGATCTCCGGCGAACACCGCCGCTACCGGATTCGATGATCCCGTCAGCACCCGCGGTGACGCCGACGGGTTCGTCGTATCGAAGATGCGCAGGGTGTTGTCGGCGCCGGCACCGGCGATCTCGGTGCCGTCGGCATTGACGGCCACTGCGGTCACATAGCTCTCGAAACCGCCGAAACCAGCGGACTTTCGGGGCTGCGCGGGGTCGGTGACGTCGAAGACGTCGATGACCCGACTGCGCAGCGCCGCGACCAGCCGGGTGCCGTCGGGCGTGTACACCAGGCCCTGGGCCAGTTCGTTGTCGCGCCACGCGTCGAGCGGGATCTCGCCGGCCGGCACGATCGCGTCACCCTCGATATGCCATAGATCGATGCGGCGATTGGCGCTACTCGTCGCCAGCGAGCGGCCGTCCGGACTGAATGCGGCAGCACCGGCGACTCCGGACACCTTGTCCGGCAAGGCAACCGGACGCCACGTTCCACCCGAGTCCACCCACGCCTGCACGCCGGTGTCTGGCACGTCGGCGACCACGAACCGTCCGTCGGGGCTGACCGCGATCGCGTTGACGTCACCGCGCACATCCGGGAAGTCGAAGGCACGGACCGGATGTGCCGGATCGGCGACGTTCCATGCGGTCAGCGTGTTTCGGCCACCGAGCAGAACCGTTCGGGTTCCGGGCAGGATTCCCACCCCACCGAGCCGGCCGCCACCACCGGGCGCCCAGAATGTCGCGATGAGCCGGTCGATCCCGTGGTCGGACACGTCGAACAACCGGACCTACCCACCGCCGCCGGCGGCCACGAGCAGCCGGCCCGAGCGCGCCAGCAGCACCGAGCCACCCTCGCCGACATATCGGTCGGGCACGCCATGACCGGTCGCGTCGATCAGCCGGGACCGAGCCTCCAGCGTCGGTGAGGTCTGGAAGGCGACCATCGCCACCTGTGCGGCGAGGAAGGGATCGCGTGCCTCGAGTTCGGTCGACTGGATCGCCAACTGCCGGCTCAGTGCCGCGTTCTTGGCGTCCTCGGCCTCTTCCCGATCGGAGACGGCGTGTAGGCCGGTGATCACCGCGGCCACCGCGGCGATCACCGCGACGAGCCCGAAGATCCCGGCGACCAGGGCGATCCGGCGGAGTTGGCCGGTGCGCCGACGTTCCTGCTCGTCCTGCGCGCGGACCCGGGCCTCGCCGGCGGCCAGGAACTGCCGGCTCGCCGGATCCAGCGCGACATCGTCGGCGGCGACAAGGGGCCGGAACATCTCCAGTCGCGCCCGCATGGGCAGCAGATCGTCGGGACGCGCGTTGGCCTCCCACTGTTCGCACAGCGCTCGCAGCCGCCGTCGGAGCAGGAGTCGCTCGCGGTCGGCGTCGATCCACTGGTCCAGTCGCGGCCACGCCGTCAGCAACGCCTCGTGGGCGACCTGGGCGGCCGACGACGTCAGCGTGACCAATCGCGCCGCGGCGAAGGTGTCGAGCACCTGCCGGTTCATGCCCGACGGATCGTCGGCCGCCAGATCGGCCAGCCGGACGGTGCGCCGGGTCACGGTCTCCTCGTCGACGTTGACCATCTCCAGGAGGATGCGCCGGGCCGCCGCCTGGTGCGCGGGATCGAGCGAGCCGAAGACCGACTCGGCCGTCTGCTCGACCGCACCCGAGATCCGGCCGGTCGACACATAGTCACGCACCGTGAGGCGCCGGCCGTCGGACTTCTCCCACGTCGCCCGCAGCGCATGCGACAGCAGGGGCAGCACCCCGGCGCCGACGGTCGCGCGCGTGGACGGCGCCACGTCGTCGAGCAACATGGTGACGAGGTCGTCGTCGACGCTGAGTCCGGCGGCCTCCGCGGGTGCCACGATGACCTCGCGCAGTTGCTCCGGCGACATCGGGGCGACGAGTAGCTGCGAGTCGGCGAGCACCGACGCGAGCCCCGGACCGGCGGCCGCGCGCTCGTAGAAGTCGGCGCGCAGCACGCCGAGGACCACTGTGCGACGTCGCGACAGAAAGTCCGCCAACCCCGCCGACAGCTCGAGCCGGGCCGCCCGGTCGCCCTGCGTCCACGACTCCTCGAGTTGGTCGATCACCAGCAGCACCGGCTCGTCGGCCCGTGTCTCGTCCTGCGCCCCCGCCTTGTCCAGTTCCCCTGACTCGTCCAACTCCGCGACCGCCTCGGCGAGGGCGCCGGCCGGGTCGTCGCCGGGCACCATGACCGTCGCGTGCCACTGCGCGAACGGCTCCTGCGCACCGATGCGCGGTAGCAGGCCCGCCCGCACCAGTGAGGACTTGCCGGCTCCCGATGCCCCGACCACGGCCACTGCGGAGTGCGCCCACGACTCACCGGCGATGCTCGCCTCGGTCCCCGGGGTTTCAGGAAGCCGGCGGTGCACCATCTGTGCCAGGCGATCGACCATCTCGTCGCGGCCGAAGAACCATGCGCCGTCGTCGGCGGAGAACGGGGCGAACCCTCGATACGGCGACACGGCCGCGGCCTTCTTGCGGGCCCGTCGGGACGACCGTTCGGCAGCCGCCCACCACCGGTCGACGTCCGTCGGATCGACGACGCCGCACGCGTGCAGCACCCGCTCGAACATCTCGCGACTAGCGCCGGTGGGAGCATGCTGCCCGGCGAACCAGCCGGCGACCGTGCCGAGCAATGCGTCGGCGTCGCCGGCGACCTCGCGGACGCTCAGCCCGGAGCGCTCCCGGAGGCCGGTCAGCGCCCGCCCCAGATCGTCGCGGCTGTGAACGGCATCGGGTCCCATGGCGAGAGCGGTCCTGTCGTCGGGCCAGGTTCGCCCTGGTCAGCGTATCGAGAAATGTATCGACTTCCGATTCTGGACCGATCAGACGCGCCTGCGCACGACAACCTATCCACTATTGGTCCACGCGGACGACACCGCGTGCATCTGCGCATCGCCGGATCGGGCCGCGGCGCGCCATCCCCAGGAGGTTGTCATCATCCCCGGTACGCAGGATCCGCCCTCGATGCGGCGGCCGGTCTCCGACCATCGCTTGTGTCAGCTACATCCGGCGAGTCGCCCGATGGTGCGGCACCCGCGACTGTCCCGCCGCGAGATCGAAGTTCTCGTCGCGTGGTTGCGGGCCGAGTCCAAGCAGGAAGCCGCCATGTCGTTGTTCATCAGCGTGTCGACGGTCAGTACCCACGTCGCCCGCATCCGCACGAAATACGAGTCCGTCGGTCGCGCCGCGACCACCAAGTCGGCGCTCTTCGCGCGCGCCATCCAGGACGGGTACGTCACGCTCGACGACTGGTGAACACCTGCCGCCCCGATCCGGTGGGCAGAGCTCCCGACACGGATACGAGCACCGTCGACGACGCGGTACCCGACGCCCTCGTGAGGGTCGGGGTGCCACGTCGTCGACGGTGATCGGCAACGCAACCGCCGATCAACACCGGCAAGACGCCGCATCCCCTGTCGGCGCCTGTCCGGTGATCAGCGGTCTCGGAACCATCCGGCGTTCTTCGCCCGCCAGACCATGTCCTGCCAATAGCCCCAGGTGTGCGTGCCCACGTTGGGGAAGTCGGTGGTGATCGGAATGCCCTCCAGTGATGCGGCGATCTGGAACGAGCGGCTCTGAGCCAACGCCACCGCCTCGAGCGGAGTGCCCTTGACCGCGTCGACGGCGTTGGTGTTGTAGCGTCCCCACGCGGCCGATCCGGCGGCAACCCGGATCTTCATGCCCCGCATGCGCGGCAACTGGACCAGGGCGTCGTTGGCCTGCCAGCGTGCGTTCCACGGTGGACCCCACATCGCGTCGGCGCTGAACGGCCCGAGCCCGGCCTCCACTCCCGCATCGATCAACGCGAGCCGGATCGCCTCGCGCATCGTCGGCGCGGACAGGTTCACATATCCCGACATCGAGAACACGTGCGAGATCCGGTTGCGGTGATAGGCGCCGTAGATCATCGCTGATCCGCCGCCCATGGAGATGCCCATCATGGCGTACTTGCCCCGCGGCCCGACCGCGAGCCCGCGGGCGTCGAGAGCCGCCACGATCCGGTCCAGCCGGCATGTCCACTGATAGCGGTACTTGATCTTGTTGCCCGGGCTGGCCGACTCCCAGTTGGTGTAGAAGCTGGCGATGCCACCCACGGGCTCCACGACGTTGACACCGGAATCGGCCAGCCGCGCGATGTTCGTCTCGTGCCGCCAGCCGCTCATGTCGTTCGTGGCGCGCATTCCGTCCAGGGCGATGACGGTCTTGTAGTTGCCCGACCGCGCCCAGATGTCGACCGGACTCGCCGGCATGCCGCACCCACCGACCGAGATCCGGTTCAGCGACGCCGCATCGGCATCACCCACCCCAGCCGACACCGACACCACCACGGCTGCCGACACGACCGCAACAGCCAGCACCCGCCGGCCCACGCGACGTTGGACCGACCGCCTCAGAATTGAACGCACCCAGGGACATTAAGTCGATGACGTCCCCTCGAGCCAGAGCTGTGACCACAGGGCTCCGACATTGAGACCAGTCGGTTACCCAAGTGGCAATTGGGGCAGGATATTACTAATGTGACTGGCGAGGTGTACCGATCGGCGTTGGACACGCCTTGTGCCGTAGATCGGTGTCAGCATGTGGCACCGATCTACGGCACAAAGGTTATGGGTACGAAAAAGGCGCCCCACCCGCTTACGCGGCTGGAGCGCCTTTTTGCGACTCAGTGGGTCAGAGTCACTTGTTGATCTTCGTGACCCGACCCGCACCGACGGTGCGGCCACCCTCGCGGATGGCGAAGCGCAGGCCTTCGTCCATGGCGACCGGCTGGATGAGCTTGACGCTCATCTCGGTGTTGTCGCCCGGCATGACCATTTCGGTGCCCTCGGGGAGGGTCACGACGCCGGTCACGTCGGTGGTACGGAAGTAGAACTGCGGACGGTAGTTGTTGAAGAACGGGGTGTGACGGCCGCCCTCGTCCTTGGACAGGATGTAGGCCTGGCCCTCGAACTCGGTGTGCGGGGTCGTGGTACCCGGCTTCACGACGACCTGGCCACGCTCGACGTCCTCACGCTTGAGGCCGCGGAGCAGCAGTCCGGCGTTGTCGCCTGCCTGCGCGGAATCGAGGAGCTTGTGGAACATCTCGATGCCGGTGACGGTGGTCTTGGTCGACTTCTCGCGGATGCCGACGATCTCGACCTCCTCGTTCACGTTGACCTCGCCGCGCTCCACACGACCGGTGACCACGGTGCCGCGGCCGGTGATGGTGAAGACGTCCTCGACGGGCATCAGGAACGGCTTGTCGGTCTCGCGAACCGGATCCGGGATCGATTCGTCGACCGCATCCATCAGGTCCTCGACGGACTTGACCCACTGCGGGTCGCCCTCGAGAGCCTTGAGCGCCGACACCTTGACGACGGGGGCATCCTCGTCGAATTCCTGGGCGGCCAGCAGTTCGCGGACCTCCAGCTCGACGAGCTCGATGATCTCGTCGTCGTCGACCATGTCGGCCTTGTTCAGGGCGACCAGGATGTAGGGCACACCGACCTGACGGGCCAGCAGCACGTGCTCACGGGTCTGCGGCATCGGACCGTCGGTGGCGGCGACCACGAGGATCGCGCCGTCCATCTGGGCCGCACCGGTGATCATGTTCTTGATGTAGTCGGCGTGACCGGGTGCATCGACGTGCGCGTAGTGACGCTTGACGGTCTCGTACTCCACATGCGAGATGTTGATCGTGATGCCACGAGCCTTCTCTTCGGGAGCCTTGTCGATCTGATCGAACGCGAAGCTCTTGTTGAGCTCCGGGAACTTATCGTGCAGGACCTTGGTGATGGCCGCGGTCAGGGTGGTCTTGCCGTGGTCGACGTGACCGATGGTGCCGATGTTCACGTGCGGCTTGGTCCGCTCGAACTTCGCCTTCGCCACTTGATTGTCCTCCTGGACTTGTTGCTCTGCTGGGCGGATCCCAGCAAGGGTTTCTTCTTACGTTGTTCGCGCCGTGTCACCACGACTCATGCGTCGTGGGCGCTTCGCCAAAACCAGTGGCCGAGTACGGATTTACTCGCCAGTGGCCTTCGCGATGATTTCCTTCGACACGTTCGCCGGAACTTCGGCGTACGAGTCGAACACCATGGAGTAGTTCGCCCGGCCCTGAGTCCGCGACCGCAGGTCGCCGATGTAGCCGAACATCTCCGACAGCGGAACCTGCGCCTTGACGACACGTGCACCACTGCGCTCCTCCATGGCCTGGATCTGGCCACGGCGGGAGTTCAGGTCGCCGATCACGTCACCCATGTAATCCTCCGGGGTCGTGACCTCGACGGCCATGATCGGCTCCAGGATCACCGGGCTCGCCATCCTCGCAGCTTCCTTGAGAGCCTGCGAACCAGCGATCTTGAAGGCCATCTCCGAGGAGTCGACGTCGTGGTACTGACCGTCGAGCAGTGAGACCTTCAGGTTGACCAGCGGATAACCGGCGAGCACACCGTACTGCATCGCGTCCTGCGCACCGGCATCCACCGACGGGATGTATTCGCGCGGCACGCGGCCACCGGTCACAGCGTTCTGGAATTCGTAGGTCGCACCGTCCTCGGCGTCCACGAGGGGCTCGAGTTTGATGATGACCTTGGCGAACTGGCCGGAACCACCGGTCTGCTTCTTGTGCGTGTACTCGTGCTTCTCGACGGTCTTGCGGATCGTCTCGCGGTAAGCCACCTGCGGCTTGCCGACGTTCGCCTCGACCTTGAACTCGCGACGCATGCGGTCGACGAGGATGTCGAGGTGGAGCTCGCCCATACCGCCGATGACGGTCTGGCCGGTCTCGTCGTCGAGCCGGACCGAGAAGGTCGGGTCCTCTTCGGCGAGCTTCTGGATCGCGGTGCCGAGCTTCTCCTGGTCGGACTTGGTCTTCGGCTCGATCGAGACGTTGATGACCGGGTCCGGGAAGCTCATCGACTCGAGCACGATCGGTGCGCTCGAATCACACAGGGTGTCACCGGTGGTGGTGTCCTTGAGCCCGATCATCGCGTAGATGTGTCCGGCCCAGGCCTCGTCGACCGGGTTCTCCTTGTTGGCATGCATCTGGAACAGCTTGCCGATGCGCTCCTTCTTGCCCTTGGTGGCATTGAGCACCTGGGTGCCGGCCGAGATGTGGCCGGAGTACACGCGCACGAAGGTGAGCTTGCCGAAGAACGGGTGCGAGGCGATCTTGAACGCCAGAGCCGAGAACGGCTCGTCGGCGCTGGGCTTACGAGAGAGGATCTCCTCCTCGTTGCCCACCGCGTGGCCCTCGACGCTCGGCACGTCCAGCGGGGACGGCAGATAGTCGATGACCGCGTCCAGCATCGGCTGCACGCCCTTGTTCTTGAAGGCCGAGCCACAGATCACCGGGTAGTACTCACGCGCGATGGTGAGCTTGCGGATGGCGCCCTTGATCTCGTCGACCGAGAGCTCCTCGCCACCGAAGTACTTCTCCAGCAACGCCTCATCGCTCTCGGCGACGGTCTCGAGCAGCTTCTCGCGGTACTCGGCGGCCTTGTCGACGAGGTCGGCGGGGATCTCCTCAATGGTCGGCTCCGCGCCGATCTCGACGGTGCCACGCCAGGTGATCGCCTTCTGCTCGATCAGGTCGACGACGCCGTCGAAGTTGTCCTCGGCACCGATCGGCAGCTGGAGAACCAGCGGCTGGGCACCGAGACGCTCTTCGATGGTGCGCACCGTGAAGTAGAAGTCCGCGCCGAGCTTGTCCATCTTGTTGACGAAACAGATACGGGGCACGTCGTACTTCTCGGCCTGCCGCCAGACCTGCTCGGACTGCGGCTCGACGCCTTCTTTGCCGTCGAACACGGCGACGGCGCCGTCGAGCACGCGCAGACTGCGCTCCACCTCGACGGTGAAGTCGACGTGGCCCGGGGTGTCGATGATGTTGATCTGGTTCTTGTTCCAGAAACAGGTCACCGCAGCGGAGGTGATGGTGATCCCCCGCTCCTTCTCCTGCTCCATCCAGTCGGTGGTCGATGCACCGTCGTGGGTCTCACCGATCTTGTAATTGACACCGGTGTAGAAGAGGATTCGCTCGGTGGTGGTGGTCTTGCCGGCATCGATGTGCGCCATGATGCCGATGTTGCGAACCTTTTTCAGGTCGCTGAGCACTTCCTGTGCCATCTAATTCCCTCCGGGAATTGTCATAGGACTAAAGACTGTTTTTTCGAGGCCGCGGCTCCGCCGCCCACCCTCGCAAGCTCGGGTGGTCACCAGCGGTAGTGTGCGAACGCCCGGTTGGCCTCGGCCATCTTGTGGGTGTCCTCACGGCGCTTCACGGAGGCGCCGAGACCGTTGGATGCGTCGAGCAGCTCGTTGGCCAGTCGCTCGACCATCGTCTTCTCACGACGCTGCCGGCTGAAGGTCACCAGCCAGCGCAGTGCAAGGGTGTTGGCGCGGCCGGGCTTGACCTCGATCGGCACCTGGTAGGTGGCACCGCCGACGCGGCGGCTCTTGACCTCGAGGGTCGGCTTGACGTTGTCGAGAGCACGCTTGAGGGTGACGACCGGATCGGTACCGGTCTTCTCGCGCGCCTGCTCGAGCGCGCCGTAGACGATGCGCTCGGCGGTCGACTTCTTGCCGTCCAGCAGGATCTTGTTGACCAGCTGGGTGACCACGGGCGAGCCGTAGACCGGGTCGTTGATCAGGGGACGCTTGGGTGCGGGTCCTTTACGTGGCATCGCTGATCAGTTCCCCTTCTTGGTGCCGTAACGGCTACGGGCCTGCTTGCGGTCCTTGACACCCTGGGTATCGAGCGAACCGCGGATGATGCGGTAACGCACACCCGGCAGGTCCTTCACACGACCACCGCGCACCAGGACCATCGAGTGTTCCTGCAGGTTGTGGCCCTCACCCGGGATGTAAGCGGTGACCTCGACGGCACTGGTCAGGCGCACACGGGCGACCTTGCGCAGCGCGGAGTTCGGCTTCTTGGGGGTGGTGGTGTAGACGCGGGTGCACACGCCGCGACGCTGCGGGCTCCCCTTGAGGGCTGCGGTCTTCTTCTTCGCAGCCTTGTCATGACGGCCCTTGCGGACCAGCTGATTGATCGTTGGCACTTAAGTGTTTTCTTCCTTTGTCGGCACGTCCGTCCGCACACCGGGTGCGACGGTTCGATGTTGTTGTCGTCGTGGTTTGTGCTCCGGGCAGGCCGCCCGATCGCGAAGAACGTGATCCGGCGGCTTCCACAACTCGCCCCACCAGAGCGTCAGCCCTGGTCAGTACAGTTATCGCTACCCCGAGGTCGGGCGTGTCAGACGCTCGACTGCGGATTCGCTTGTCAGTCCGCATCCCCATCGCATGGGCAGGAGTACCCAGACGATTCACTACCGTCGACACCTCTCGGCTGCGTCGGCAGGGCACGCGAACTGGCCCAGCTGTTGCCAGGCACCGACGATCCACTCTACCGATGGGGTTCACCCAGGTCAAAAATCGGATCCAGAAGATCAACGTGGCGGCAACACCGGATGATCGGCAGGTGATCGACTGCCGCTTGTCAACGCCATGACCTGGCCGGACATTCCCACGACAGCCCGCAGGCCGTCGTCACCGGTGTTCTGTTCGGCGGTCAATGACCGAGGAAGGTCTTCAGGACAACGATCACACCGGCGAGGCCGGCGGCGACCAGGCCGGCGATCACCATGCCGAGATCGAGCCGGTTGCCGCGCACCCGTTCGGTGACGATCTGGATCGACGCGATCCGCAGCACGATGATCCCGCCCGCGATCAGTTGTGCGGCGTCGGTCGGGATGAGGCCGTGATACCCGAGGACCAGGACGATGGCGGGCCAGATCGCCGACGACGCGATCGGGACCGCATCGCGCAGCTCCTCGAACACCTCGCGGCGGGCGGCCTGCCGGTGCGCATCATCGCCGGCGTGACGCCCATGGTGGTCATCGGCCCGATGCGCCTCGGGGATGTTCGCGCGGGCGAGCAGATCGGCGAAGACGTGCGCGATATAAGTGGTCACACCGGTTCCGACGACGATCAGCCCGGCATGGCCGTCGTAGATGGACTCGCCGGAGGCCACCACCACGGCGGCGAGCACGAGGATGTTGCCGTACACGTAGGCCGACAACCGGGATGCGGCGCGGTGCGCGGGCAACGGCCCGCCGCGACGCTCGGTGAGCATCCCGTACCACCGGGCCGGGCGCCGTCGCGCCGCGCTCACTGCGCGGGCGGAGCGGACTGGGGCAGCGTCGCGCGTGTGCCGCCGCGCCGGGCGGGATTCGACGGCGGCGGGACCATCGGGCCGATGTCGCCGTCGGGGGCGTCGTCGAGGTCGACGACGACGGGCGCGTGATCGCTGGGTTTGGTGCCCTTGCGGGCAGCCCGGTCCACCCAGGCGGCGGCCACCCGGCCGGCGGTGTCGGCGCCGGCCAGGACGAGGTCGATGCGCATGCCGAGGTCCTTGTGGAACATTCCGGCACGGTAGTCCCAGTAGCTGTAGACACGTTCGGACGGCCACCGCGCGCGCACCACGTCGGTCAGTCCCAGACCTTCGAGACCGCGCAGCGCCGACCGCTCGGGTTCGGTGACGTGGGTATGACCGACATAGGCCCCGGGGTCGAACACGTCCGCGTCGGCGGGCGCGATGTTGATGTCGCCGCACAGCATCGTCTGTGCGGCCTCCGGCGCGACCGCCTCCCGCAGCCGCTCGAGCCACGCCAGTTTGTAGTGGTAGTGATCGGAGTCGGGGGTGCGGCCGTTGGGGACGTAGAGCGAATACACGCGCACGCCCCCGCAGATCGCCGACACCGCCCGCGCCTCGGGCGCCGACTCTGGCTCGGGATAGCCTGGGGCGCCGTCGAATCCGCGGCGGACCTCATCGAGTCCGACCCGCGACAGGATCGCCACCCCGTTCCACTGCCCTTGGCCCACATGGGCGAACTCGTAACCGCGGTCGGCGAATTCGGGTCCGAGGACGGTGTCGAAGACGTCGTCGGACAGTTTGGTCTCCTGCAGGCACACCACGTCCGGACGCCGCTCGTCGAGCCAGGGCAGAAGTCGCGGAATCCGCTGTTTGACGGAGTTCACGTTCCAGGTCGCCACGCGCATGCCGACAACGGTAGTCGGCGCTCCACCCCGATGGGCGCGGCGGGACTTCGGCGCAAACCGCGATGGTCAGCGGTGGCCGGGTGTGTAATACAGGCCATGGTCCCTCGTTCCCGCGGCGTGCTCGCCACAGTCGTCTTACTGGTGGCCCTCGCGTCGACGGCGTGGGGCGTGGGGACCGCGGACGCCGCCACCGCGGCCTGGGACGGTCAATGGTCCCTGACCCGCTACGCCGCCTCGAAGTTCGGCACGAGCCTCGCCGCCCGGCAGCACGAACCCGACTTCGCCGACACCTACACCTTCGACACCGCGTGCACCCACGGCAGGTGCGTCGCCACCGTCGTCGCCGGCCCACCGGCGGCGAACACCACCATTCCGCGGCCGCCGCACTACACCTGGAACGGCACGAGCTGGGTCGAACACTTCGCTTGGCAATGGGATTGCTACATGGGGCCCGGCGTGCCCAAGGTGTACGCACCCGCGCATTCCGACGCCTTCTACACCCCCATGCCCGACGGCACCAAGCGCGGGATCTGGACCACCACCATCGACAGCGGGCCGTGCCGCGGCACCGTCACGATGGCCGTGATGGCCACCCGCGTCGGCGGCGGTGGTGGTTTCGGCACCGGTTCCCTCGCGGGATGATCGACGCCGCGCCTTCTTGCAGCGCAGCCTGAGAATTTAACGCCGGGCGTTATTGACGGGATACGTTATAAGGTGGTTGTGTGATCAGGTCGTTCGGCAACAAGGACACCGAACGGCTGCCGCCGGCCCGGAGGAGGTGGAGATCGTTGACTACCACTGACAAGCTTGCGCCGATTCACCCCGGCGAGGTCCTCTTGGAGGACTTTATCGAGGGGCTCGGCATCACGCAGCACAAACTCGCGGTGTCGATCGGTGTTCCGCCGCGGCGGATCAACGAGATCGTGCATGGCAAGCGGTCGATCACCGCCGACACCGCCCTGCGGCTCGGGAAGTACTTTGGGACGTCTGCGCAGTTCTGGCTCACCTTGCAGACGCATTACGACCTGGATCTCGCCGAGGATCGTGTGGCAGATCAGATTGCGGCGATCACGCCGCTCGAGGTCGCGTGACTCGTATCTTCACCCCGACACCGCCGGGGCCCCGGGTGGCGCCCCGGCCCGGGGCAGCCTGGGGCACCGTCGAATCCGCGACACGTCTGATCAGGTCCGCCCCGTTGGCCACGCGCATGCCGACACCGGTGGCCCGCCGGATTGCGCGCCCCTTCGCGGCGCGTGTGCCCCCGGGACACCGCAACGGGATTGATCCCCCGAACGGATGAATCGGGCATGGTCGTGCCTGCCCGAATGTGCCAAGGTTTTCCGTACAGGTCGCCATCGCTGATCAGAGGCACACCCATGGCACTACGAGCCGGTTCCACCTTCGCCGGGTACACCGTCGTCGCGCCACTGGGCGCGGGCGGTATGGGCGAGGTCTACCTCGTCGAGCACCCCCATCTGTTGCGCCGTCAAGCGTTGAAGGTGATCTCCCGGGTCGGTGCGGGCAATGACGAATTCGCGCGGCGTTTCCTCCATGAGGCCCGTACCGCTGCCTCCCTCGATCATCCCGGCATCATCACCGTGCACGACTTCGGGTTCGTCGACGGGACACCGTGGTTCACGATGGGCTACATCGACGGCGAGGATCTGAGCATCGCCCGACTCACCCGCGACGAGGCCATCGCCGTCCTCGAGCGCGTCGCCGATGCCCTCGACCACGCCCATGCGCAAGGCGTGGTCCACCGCGACATCAAGCCCGCGAACATCGTCCTCACCCGTTCGACGACGACCGGGGCCATCGATCGTGTCGTCGTGCTCGACTTCGGCATCGCCAAACTCGCGGGCGACGACGCAACCCCCTTGACGGCGACCAATGCGATCATCGGGACACTGGCCTACTGCGCCCCCGAGGTCATCGAGGGCGGGGCGGCCACTCCGCGCTCGGATCAGTACTCGCTTGCCTGCACCGGATACCAATTGCTCACCGGCACCACGCCTTTCAGCGCGTCGGCGCCGGCCGCGCTGATGCGGGCCCACCTCGATCGGCCGGCGCCGCGCCTCGGTGTCGGCCATCCCGACCTCGCCGGTCTCGACCCGGTCTTCGCCACCGCGCTGGCCAAACATCCCGAGGATCGCCACCCCGACTGCCGGAGCTTCGCCGCGGCCTTGACAGCGACGCCACCGGGGGAGGCGACGACGGAGTCGGCGACGGAGTCGACAAGGGCCGCGACGACGGCCCTCACCCAGCGGATCCGATCCGCACCGCCGATCGGTCCGACCGGCCGGACCACCCGCCGGCAGCGCACCCGCAGCCGCAACACCGCGGCGATGGTCTGCGCGGCGCTCGTCGCACTCGCGGGTATCGCGATGACGGTCGGCAGCATGCTGGCATGGGTGACGGTCGGCCTGACCGACGCCGCCGGAATACATCGCACCTACGTGGTCACCGGCCTCGGATCCGTGCGTACCGGCGGCGGTGCCGGGCCCTTCGACCCGCTGTCGGTCGCGCAGTACGACAACCCGGGCCTGCCGACGTTGGTCTGTGGTCTGCTGCTCGTCGCCGCCGCGCTTCTCTTCGCCCTCCGACGGCTAGCACTCGTGGGGGTGCTCGCCGCGGTCCTCGTCGGCGCCTGGGCCGCGTTCCTCGCCGCTCGTGCTCTCGGCGATCCCTGGCAGTCCGTCGCCGGCGCCGATCCCGCACTCGCACCGTTCACCTCCTGGCTCGACTCGTCGACCGCGGGTGCGGGGATGTGGATGGTCACCGGCGCCGCCGGGGTCGGTGTGGTCGCCGCGATCGTGGCCGGAACAGCCCGGACGGTGCGCGCTCCGCGTTGACGCCGCCCGCACGGCAGACTCCGACGACGGCACCTTTCGCCGGGCGTCGAGTTGTGCCATCGTGTGACCATCGACACATCGGCGGATTCGACGAGGACTCCCGGCCGGCAGGTCATCGCAGCGTCCTGGCGGCGCTCGGCGCTGTCCGGACTGCGGCCCGATCGGGACGTGCTACCCGGCCCGGTCGACATCTCTGCCGCCGATCCCCTGCTCGACGCCGCGCGCCCGGTGCTCGACGAGGCTGCGGGCCGCCTCGCCGGTAGTGAGATGTCACTTCTACTGGTCGACCACGAGTGCCGCATGGTGTCCCGAATCATCGGCGGGTCCGCCATCGAGCGTGTTCTCGACGGCGCCGGCGCGGCCAGCGGCGTGCCGTTCGCGGAGTCCTCGGTCGGTACCACCGGACTCGGCACCCCGGCCGAGATCCGGCGGCCGGTGATGATCAACGGCTCGGAGCACTACCTGGAGAAGTTCAAGCAGCTGAGCTGTTTCGGCCAGCCGATCATCCACCCGGCGACGCGGCGCCTGGTCGGCAGCCTCTGTATGACCGAGGTGTCCGAGCGCGTGAACCCGCTCGCGGTGCCCTTCGTCACCGGCATCGTCGCCGACATCGCCGACCGCTTGCTGAACCGCTCGCGCTCACACCAACGCTGCGTCCTCGACGCCTTCCAGCGTGCCGCGCCGCGCCGCGACACCGCGGTCGCAGCCATCGGCGACGATATCCAGCTCACCAATACCCTTGCCGCAGAGCTTCTTTGCTCGTCGGACATCGGCACGTTCCGTGCCGTGGTGGCCGACCCGGCGCTGCGTGCCACCACGATACGTTTGACGCTGGCGGCCGGGACCGCGGTGGAGATCGTCGTCGAGCCGGTGTCGGGCACCCGCGGCGCGGCGCTGTTTCATCTGCGCCCGCTGCTCGCGGTGAGCACAGAGGCTTCGGCACCGCACCGTCCGGCGCCGGTCGTCGCCGGGGTCGCGATCACCGGTGAGCCCGGAACCGGCCGCAGCACGCGGGCCCGGGCGCTGGCCGCCGACCTGTGCGAGGGTTCGGCCCCGCCGATCGTCATCGACGTCGCCGACCGGCTCATCGACGGACGCCCGCCGGATATCGCCGTCGCGCTCGCACAGGCCCGTGAGCAGTCCACGGCACTCGTCGTCGACGGCGCCGAGTTGCTCGACGACAAGTCGCTCACCCTGTTACGCCACGCCGCGGCCCGGGCAACGCCGCTCGCTCCGGTGATCGTCGTGACCGGTCCCGCCGCACTCGTCGGCGCCGGCGCCGCCGCACTCATCGGCCACTGTCCGAGGCGGGTGGATGTGCCGCCACTGCGCCAGCGCACCACCGAACTCGCCGCGCTCGCCGCGCGCATCGTCGCCGATCTCGCACCGGACACCACCCTGTCGGGCGGGGCCACCGACTGTCTGCTGTCTCAGGAATGGCTGGGCAACCTCACCGAGTTGGCGATGGTGCTCGATCAGGCGGTGGCGTCATGCCAGGCCCGCGCGGCCCGCACCATCGAAACCGCCGATCTACCCGAGCGGTACCAAACCACCAGTCGCGCATCGCATCTGGCCGGCCGCGAACAGGCCGAGCGCCAGGCCATCATCGATGCCCTCGAACACAGCGGCCACAACAAGGTGCGGGCGGCGAGGCAACTCGGGATCAGTCGCACCACGCTGTACGCGCGGATGCGCGCGCTCGGGATCTGATCGACCAACCGTTCGCGGCGGGCGCGAACGCCGACGCGCGTTCGGTGTGTGCGCGTGGTGTTCAGTTTCTGTACATCTCACGCGTCCCAGGCGATGGCATAAATAGAAGCAGGTCCGCATCTATGACCTGAATCACTGTTCGCCCATATCGCAGTAGGAGGCCACATGACCGCCGTCGCCACCGAACTCCTTCCCCGGGTTCGAGACTTCATCTCCGCCGATCGTCGAATGCTGATCGGCGGGCAGTGGGTGTGGGCCGAGTCGGGCCAGACCTTCGAGACGATCGATCCGGCCACCGGCCGCCCCATCACGTCGGTCGCGCACGGCGGGGCCGCCGACATCGACCGCGCGGTCCGCGCGGCGCGCACGGCCTTCGACGACGGCCCGTGGACGCGGATGAAACCCAATGAGCGCGAACGGTTGCTGTGGCGGGTCGGTGACATCCTCAGCGAACGCGCCGACGAGTTCGGTCAGCTCGAGGCCCTCGACAACGGCAAGGCCGCCACCATCGCCACCGCCGTGGACACCGCGTGGTCGGCCGACATCTTCCGCTACAACGCCGGACTGGTCACCAAGATCACCGGCTCGACCGTCGACGTGTCGATGCCGTTCGTTCCCGGTGGCGAGTTCCATGCGTACACGCTGCGCGAGCCGGTCGGCGTGTGCGGCCTCATCGTGCCGTGGAACTTCCCGCTGCTGATGGCGGCATTCAAGCTCGGACCCGCGCTGGCCGCGGGCAACACCGTCATTCTCAAACCCGCCGAGCAGACCCCGCTGACCGCACTGCTGCTCGGGGAGGTGTTCACCGAGGCGGGCTTCCCGCCCGGTGTGGTCAACATCGTCACCGGCTTCGGCGATGCCGGTGCCGCACTGTCGGCGCATGACGACGTGGACAAGATCGCGTTCACCGGCTCCACCGAGGTCGGCAAGAAGATCGTCGACGCCGCCAAGGGCAACCTGAAGAAGGTGTCGCTGGAACTCGGCGGCAAGAGCCCCAACATCGTCTTTGCCGACGCCGACTTCGAGAAGGCGGTGGCCGGTTCGGTCGCGGCGTGGATGTTCAACCACGGCCAGTGCTGTGTGGCCGGTACCCGGCTGTTCGTCGAGCGTCCCATCTTCGACGACTTCACCGCCGCGGTCGCCGAGGCCGCGTCGCAGGCCAAGATCGGGCCCGGCCTCGACCCCACGACCGAGCTCGGCCCGCTGGTCAGTCAGGAGCAGTTCGATCGCGTATCAGGGTACCTGGCGGCCGGTCTGGCCGACGGCGCCCGGGCGCTGACCGGTGGAAAGCGTTGGGGCGATCAGGGGTTCTTCATCGAACCGACCGTTTTCGTCGACGTCGAACCCGACTTCTCCATCGTGACCGAAGAGATCTTCGGCCCCGTCGTCGTCGCCATGCCCTTCGACGCCGACACCGGTGTCGCCGCGGCCGCCAACGACTCCATCTACGGTCTGGCCGCGGGCATCTGGACCCAGGACCTGTCCAAGGCGCACAAGACGGCCCGGCAGATCAAGGCCGGCTCGGTCTGGGTGAACCAGTACAACGGCTTCGACACCGCCATGCCGTTCGGCGGCTACAAGCAGTCCGGCTGGGGCCGCGAGCTCGGTCAGTCCGCCATCGAGCTCTACACCCAGACCAAGGCCGTCAACATCGCCCTCTGACAACGTTTTTCACCACTCTTACCGTTCATCATCCACAAAGGAGTAGTCGATGACCATCACCACCAAGGCCGCCGTCCTCACCGCACCGGGCAAGCCGTTCGAGCTCGTCGAACTCGACCTCGAGGAGCCGCGCGCGGGCGAGGTACTCATCAAGTACGTCGCTGCGGGACTGTGCCATTCCGATCTCCATCTCACCGACGGCGACCTGCCCCCGCGTTATCCGATCGTCGGCGGCCATGAGGGTGCGGGCATCATCGAGGCCGTCGGGCCCGGTGTCACCAAGGTCGCGGTGGGCGATCACGTCGTCTGTAGCTTCATCCCCAATTGCGGCACCTGCCGCTACTGTTCGACGGGCCGGCAGAACCTCTGCGACATGGGCGCCACCATCCTGGAAGGGACCATGCCCGACGGTTCATTCCGATTCCATTCGGGCAAGGACGATTTCGGTGCGATGTGCATGCTCGGCACCTTCTCCGAACGCGCCACCATCAGCCAGCATTCGGTGGTGAAGGTCGATGAGTGGCTACCGCTGGAGAAGGCCGTATTGGTCGGATGCGGTGTCCCGTCGGGCTGGGGCACGTCGGTCTATGCGGGCGGCGTGCGGGCCGGCGACACCGTGGTGATCTACGGCATCGGCGGCCTCGGCATCAATGCGGTGCAGGGCGCGGTGTCCTCCGGCGCCAAGTACATCGTCGTCGTCGATCCCGTTGCTCTCAAACGGGATACGGCCATCAAGTTCGGGGCGACGCACGCCTTTGCCGATGCCGCCGAGGCGGCCGCGAAGGTCAACGAACTGACCTGGGGCCAGGGCGCCGATCAGGCCCTGATCCTCGTCGGTACGGTCGACGAGGAGGTCGTGCAGAACGCCACCGCCGTCATCGGCAAGGGCGGCACCGTCGTCATCACCGGCCTCGCCGACCCGACCAAACTCACCGTGCATGTGTCCGGAACAGATCTCACCCTCAATCAGAAGACGATCAAGGGCTCGCTGTTCGGCTCGGCCAATCCGCAGTACGACATCGTCAAACTGCTGCGCCTCTACGACGCCGGCCAACTCAAGCTCGACGAGCTGATCACCCAGACCTATACCCTCGACCAGGTCAACGAGGGCTACCAGGATCTCCGCGACGGCAAGAACATTCGCGGCGTGATCATCCACGACAGCTGACCGACGGGCTGTCCCTCGACCCGGCCCGGACGCAACACGCCACCCCGCTGTTGCGTCCGGGCCGCTCCACGTCCCACCGAGCCGTTCGGGTATACGAGCACCGGATTCACTGACGCAGCGCGTCCGACGCCATCTCCGTCCAGGCGGCGACGACCTGCGCGCGGCGCGCCGAATCGTCGGAGAGCGTGTCGGCGAGGCCGAGTCCGCGGGCGAGGTCGAGGGTGACCTGCGCGATCCGGTGGACTCGCGGATCGGTGCCGTCGGGGTCGAGCATCGCGACGGTCATCCGGTGCGCGGCGTGGGCGAATTTGTTCTCCATGGGCAGGATCAATTCGCGCAGTGCGGAATCCGAGGCCGCGGCCGCCCATACCTGCAAGGCGGCCTTGAATGCGGTCCCGGTGTAGATATCGACGGCGCGGTTGATCCCGGCGGCCACCCGCGCATCACCTTTCGGCAGCCGGGCCACCGCCGCCGACGCCGCGGCGGTCATGTCGTCGAAGATCTTCTCCAGCGCCGCGGTGATCAGGGCCTCGCGCGTCGGGAAATGATGTTGCGCCGCACCACGCGACACCCCGGCCCGCTCGGCCACTGCCGCCACCGTGGCCGCCGCCCATCCATCGCGTGCGAGGGCGTCGATCGTGGCATCCAGCAAGCGTTCTCGTGTCAGCCGCGAACGTTCCTGTTGCGGCTCACGCGGTACGACGGCACGCGCGTGGGAGGTCATGGGGCCGGACGTTCCGAAAGATCCCACGACGGACGCCGCTTCGACAAGAACGCCGTCATCCCCTCGCGCGCCTCGTCGCTGCCGAACAGGGCCGCCGACTCGGTGGCGCGGCGTTTCGCATCCCGGTCGAACGCGGCGCGGATCGGTGCGGTGGTCAATTCCTTCGATGCGGACAGCCCCTGCGGTGCGGCTCTACGGATACCGCCGAGTGCCACCGCCAGCGTGTCGTCGAGCTCCTCGCTGCTGCCGTGTGCCTGCGTGATGAGGCCGATCCGTTCGGCGGTGACGGCATCGAAGGTCTCGCCCGTGAGGTAGTACCGGCCCGAGGATCGTGCGGTCATCTTTCCCAGCAGCACCACCGAGATCACCGACGGCGCCAGTCCCAACCGCGACTCGGTGAGCGCGAACGTGGACGACGGACCCGCAAAGACCATGTCGCAGGAGCCGATCAGCCCGAGTCCGCCCGCACGCACGTGCCCGTCGATGCGCGCGATCACCGGCTTGGGCAGTTCGAGAATCGTCCGGAGCACCATCAGCATCGCCTCGGTGCCCGCGGCCGATGCCTCCTCGACGCTCGCGCCGCGCGCGAGTGCCTCGCCGAGATCGGCTCCCGCACAGAACGTCGTGCCGGTATGCGCGAGCACGACGGCTCGCACGTCCGGATTCTCCTGTGCGGCACGCAGAGCCGTCATGAGCTGCTGGACGAGCGTGGCGCTGAGGGCATTCCGGTTCGGCGGGGAGTCCAGGGTGAGGGTCGCGACCCCCTCGGCGACCGCGGTCGCGACGAGGTGGTCGTTCTGCTCGGTCACGTCGGCATCCTCTCGAGTTCGACTGTCGTGCATACGATCGGGCATGTCCGCGTTCTCAGTACGACTTCGGCAGACCGAGACTGGTCTGGGCGACGAAGTTGAGGATCATCTCCCGGCTCACCGGTGCGATCCGCGCGATCCGGGCCAGCGCCAGCATCGGTGCCAGCCCGTACTCGGTGGTGAGTCCGTTGCCGCCCAGCGAATGCACGGCCTGGTCGACGATCTTCACGCACGCCTCGGCGGCCGCATATTTTGCCATATTCGCCGGCTCCGCCGCGCCCCAATCGTCACCCGCGTCATAGAGGGTGGCGGCCTTCTGCATCATCAGTTTGGCCATCTCGAGTTCGATCTTGCCCTGCGCCAACGGATGTGCGATCGCCTGATGCGCACCGATCGGGGTCTTCCACACCGTGCGGTCGTTGACGTATTCGACCGCCTTGCCCAGCGCGAACCGCCCCATGCCGATCGCCGACGCCGCACCCATGATGCGCTCGGGGTTCAGCCCCGCGAACAGTTGACTCAGCGCGGCGTCCTCGGAACCGACGAGCGCATCCGAGGGCACCCGGACGTCGTCGAGGTAGAGCAGGAACTGCTTCTCCGGGTTCTGCAGTTCCATGTCGATCATCGTGTACTCGAAGTTCGGGGTGTCGGTCGGCACGATGAACAGCGACGGTTTGAGGTGGCCGGTCTTGGCGTCGGCGGTGCGGCCGACGATCAGCACCGCCTGCGCCTGGTCGACCCCGGAGATGTAGATCTTGCGGCCGTTGAGGATCCAGTCCGAGCCGTCGCGGCGGGCGGTCGTCGTGATGTGGTGCGAATTCGATCCGGCGTCGGGTTCGGTGATACCGAAGGCCATGGTGATCGACCCGTCGGCCAGGCCCGGCAGCCACCGCTTCTTCTGTTCCTCGGTGCCGAACCGGGCGATGACGTTGCCGCAGATGGCCGGCGAGACGACCAGCATCAGCAGACCGGTGCCGGCGGCCGCGATCTCCTCCATCACGATCGACAGTTCGTACATCCCCGCGCCGCCCCCGCCGTATTCCTCGGGCAGGTTGACGCCGATGAATCCGAGTTCACCTGCCTCACGCCACAATTCCTCGGTCTTGCGGCCCTCGCGAGCGCATTCGCGGAAGTACTCCTGACCGTACTTGCCTGCCAATCCGGCGACGGCGGCGCGCAGTTGCGCCCGCTCCGGGCTCTCGACGAATGTCATGCGGTCTTCTCCTCAGCTGATCCTGAATCCTCGTTGTCGATTGCGGGGCCGATCACGGCGAGGACGTCCCCGACGGAGAGTTGGCGGCCGGGTTCGACCGCGAGTGTGGTGACCACGCCGTCGGCCGGCGCGGCGATCGTGTGTTCCATCTTCATCGCCTCCAGCCAGATCAGCGGCTGCCCCGCCACCACCTGGTCGCCTTGCGCCACCGCCACCCGGATCACCGAACCGGGCATGGGCGCCAGCAGGGAACCGGGCCGCGCCACCGCGGCCGGGTCGACGAAGCGCGGCGTGCGCCGCAGACGCACCGACCATCCCGGGCCGTCGGCGTACACGCCGTCGCCGTCGTCGTATCGGGCGACCCGCACCACCCGCCGCAGACCCTGTTCATCGGCGAGGACCACTTCGTGCGGGTCCACCGAGAGTACCGAGCGCCCAGGGGTATCCGGCAGGACGATCCCGTCGCGAGTGTTGCGGTAGCGCACCGTGATCTCGGTGTCGTCGGGCAGTCGGTAGGACTTGTGTGCGGGTCCCGACGCCATGTTGCGCCACCCGGCGGGCAGCGTCGACAGCACGGTCGCCGCAGCCCGGTTGGCGGCCGCATCCGACAGCGCCGCCGCGATGGCCGCGAGCTGCACCGCATCGGCGTCGGCCACCGGCGCGGCCAGCGTGTCGAGCCCCCCGGTGTCCGGGTTCTCGGGATCGAGGTATCCGGTGTCGGTCTTGCCGTCGAGAAAGGTGGTGTCGCGCAGGATGTTCACCAGCAGGTCGCGGTTGGTGACCGGACCGTGGATGGTGGCACCGGCCAGCGTCCGCGCCAGCATCGCAGCGGCACGTCGGCGGGTGGGGGCCCACGAGATGACCTTCGCCAGCATCGGATCGTAGAAGGTGGAGATGTCGCAGCCACCGGCGATCGACGAGTCCAGCCGCACCCCGGGCCCCGACAGCGGCCCGAAACTCGTTGCGGCATCAAGATCGAACGCATAGACGTGCCCGGACTGCGGTTGCCAGTCGGCGGCCGGATCCTCGGCGTAGAGCCGCACCTCGATGGCGGCGCCGTGTGTGCGGGGCTGTTCGATGTCGAGGTGTTCGCCCATCGCGATCCGCAACTGCCATTCGACGAGGTCGGTGCCGGTGGTCAGCTCGGTCACCGGATGTTCCACCTGAAGCCGGGTGTTGGTCTCGAGAAAGTAGAACCGGCCGGTCTCGTCGGCGAGGAATTCGACGGTGCCGGCACCCGTGTAGCCGATCGCCTCCACAGCGGTGCGTGCGGCCGCATACAGCTCCTCGCGCATGTGCTCGCCGACCCGCTCCACGAGCGGTGCGGGCGCCTCCTCGACGACCTTCTGGTGGCGGCGCTGGATCGAGCATTCACGCTCACCGACCGTCCACACCGCGCCGTGCTCGTCGGCGAGCACCTGCACCTCGATGTGATGTCCGCGTTCGACATACGGCTCACAGAACACCGTCGGATCACCGAATGCCGATTCCGCCTCCCGGCGTGCCGCCGCCACCTGGTCGGTCAGATCGCCGACGCGGCGGACGATGCGCATGCCACGCCCACCACCACCGGCGGAGGCCTTGATGAGCAGCGGCAGATCGGAGTCACCGACCGTGGCCGGATCGATGTCCCCCAGGATCGGCACCCCGGCATCGGACATCAGTTTCTTGGCGTTCACCTTGGAGCCCATCGCCGCGATGGCCGCCGGCGGCGGGCCGATCCAGACCAGTCCGGCGTCGAGTACGGCCTGGGCGAATTCGGCGTTCTCCGAGAGGAATCCGTATCCGGGATGGATGGCGTCGGCGTCTGCGGCACGGGCGGCGGCGATGATCGTGTCGGCCCGCAGATAGGTATCGACTGAGGTGGAGCCGGGTAGCCGCACCGCGAGGTCGGCGGCGCGTACGTGCGGCGAGCCGGCGTCGGGGTCGGAGTAGACGGCAACCGTGCCGATCCCCATGGCCCGGCAGGTGGTGAACACGCGG
Source organism: Gordonia sp. DT219 (assembly GCF_049847065.1). Classification (NCBI taxonomy): domain Bacteria; kingdom Bacillati; phylum Actinomycetota; class Actinomycetes; order Mycobacteriales; family Gordoniaceae; genus Gordonia; species Gordonia sp. DT219. The sequence goes on from NZ_JBNCNR010000030.1 coordinate 33,627, forward strand.
GTGGCGATCTCGCCGCGGTTGGCGACGAGGACGCGGGTGATGATGCTGCTCATGTCGTCCTCACATCCGGAAGACGCCGAAGTTCGACGTCCCCTCGACCGGTGCACCGTGGATCGCCGACAGCGTCAGCCCGAGAATCGTCCGGGTGTCGCGTGGGTCGATGACCCCGTCGTCGTAGAGCATCCCGGACAGGAACGCCGGCACCGACTCTGCTTCGATCTGTGCCTCGATCATCTGCCGCATCGCCGCGTCGGCAGCCTCGTCGACCACCCCGCCCCGCGCTTCGGTCGCCGCGCGCGACACGATCGAGATGACGCCGGCGAGCTGCGCGGCCCCCATGACGGCGGATTTGGCGCTGGGCCAGGCGAACAGGAATCGCGGGTCGTAGGCGCGTCCGCACATGCCGTAGTGACCGGCCCCGTAACTCGCGCCCATCAGGACCGACAGATGCGGCACCGTCGAGTTGGACACCGCGTTGATCATCATCGAGCCGTGCTTGATGATGCCGCCGCGCTCGTACTCCTTGCCGACCATGTAACCGGTCGTGTTGTGCAGGAACAGCAATGGCGTGTCGGACCGATTGGCGAGCTGGATGAATTGCGCCGCCTTCTGCGATTCCTGACTGAACAGCACGCCCTGCGCGTTGGCGAGAACGCCGATGGGATAGCCGTGGATACGCGCCCACCCGGTGCACAGCGAATTGCCGTATTCGGTTTTGAACTCGTCGAAGTCGCTGTCGTCGACGAGGCGGGCGATCACCTCGCGCGGGTCGAACGGAATCTTCAGATCGCCAGGCACGATGCCCAGCAGTTCTTCACTGTCGTAACGTGGTTCACGCACCTGCGTCGCCGGGCTCGGCCCCTGCTTGCGCCAGTTGAGGCGGGCGACGATGCGCCGGCCTATGCGAATCGCATCCTGTTCGTCGACGGCGTAGTAGTCGGCCAGACCCGACTGCCGGGCATGCAGTTGTGCACCGCCGAGGGATTCGTCGTCGCTGTCCTCGCCGGTGGCCATCTTCACCAGCGGCGGCCCACCGAGGAACACCTTCGACGCGTTCTCGATCATCACGACGTGATCGCTCATCCCGGGCACATAGGCGCCACCGGCGGTCGAGTTGCCGAACACCAGTGCCACGGTGGGGATGCCGGCGGCCGAGAGCCGAGTGAGGTCGCGGAACATCTGCCCGCCGGGGATGAAGACCTCCTTCTGCGTGGGCAGGTCGGCGCCACCGGACTCGACCAGCGAGATCACCGGCAGCCGATTCGCCAGCGCGATGTCGTTGGTGCGCAAGATCTTGCGCAGCGTCCACGGATTGGAGGTACCGCCCTTGACGGTGGGGTCGTTGGCGACGATCAGGCACTCCACACCCTCGACGACGCCGATCCCGGCCACCACCGACGCGCCGACGGTGAAGTCGGAGCCGTAGGCGGCCAGGGGGCACAACTCGAGGAACGCGGAGTCCTCGTCGATGAGCAGCTCGATGCGTTCCCGCGCGAGCATCTTGCCACGCTTGCGATGTCGGTCGACGTACTTCTCGCCGCCACCGGCCAGCGCCTTGTCGAGCTCGGCCTGCAACTCGTCGAGCTTCGCGCGCATCACGTCGCGGTTTTCCCGATACGCTGCGTCGGCCACGTCGAGGGTCGAGCGGATCGCTGTCACCGGATGATTCCTCTCACTGCTGATACCCCAATCGTTTCGCCGCCAGGCCGGTCAGGATCTCGGTGGTGCCACCGCCGATCCCGAGGATCCGCATGTCGCGATACTGCCGCTCGACCTCGGTGCCGGTCATGTATCCGAGCCCACCGAAGAGCTGAACGGCCTTGTCGGCCACCCATTGTCCGGTTTCGACGGCGGTGTTCTTGGCGAAGCAGACCTCGGCGATGAGATCGTCGGACGAGGTCACCTTGCGCTCGACGACGGCGCGGGTGTAGGTGCGGGCGACGTCGATGCGGCGCGCCATCTCGGTCAGCGTGTCCTGCACCGACTGTCGCGCGATGATCGGCTTGCCGAAGGTCTCCCGTTGCCGCGCCCACTCGACCGTGAGGTCCAGGCATCGTTGCGCACTGGCGTAGGCCTGCACCGCCAACGCCGACCGTTCGGTGACGAACGCCGCGGCGATCTGCGCGAATCCGGAGTTCTCCACGCCCACCAGGTTTTCCGCGGGCACGCGAACGTCGACGAACGACAGTTCCGCGGTGTCCGAGCATCGCCAGCCCATCTTGTCGAGTGCGCGGGTGACGGTGAAACCCGGTGTGCCCTTCTCGATCACCAGCAGCGACACGCCCGATGCACCCGGGCCGCCGGTACGGACCGCGGTGACGACGAAGTCGGCGCGCACGCCGGAGGTGATGTATGTCTTGGCGCCGTTGACGATGTACGCGTCGCCGTCGCGGTCCGCGCGCGTCGTCAGGTGGCCCACGTCGCTGCCGCCACCCGGTTCGGTGATGGCGAGACTGCCGATCATCTCGCCGGCCAGGGTCGGCCGCACCCACCGGTCGAGCTGAACGGCATCGCCCGCGGCGATCAGGTGCGGCAGCGCGATCCCATGCGTGAACAGCGAGGCGAAGACACCACCGGCGGCCCCGGCGTAGTGCAGTTGCTCGCCGAGAATCGACGCGTCGACGAGGTCGCCGCCGGAGCCGCCCACCTCCTCGGGGATGCCGAGTCCGAACAGGCCGGGTTTCGCCGCCTCACGGTGTATCTCTCGTGGGATCTCGCCGGTCTTTTCCCATTCGTCCTGGTTCGGCAGAATATGCCGGGACACGAAGCCGTGCACGGTTTCCCGCAGCGCACGGCGATCCACACCATCCCAGATGTCGCTGGTGATCGGCACCGGCTCAGCCCCTTCCGCCGGTGTCGGTGAAGCGGATCGGGATCGGGACCGGCCGCGAACGCAGCCACTCCCCCAGCCCCTTGGCCTGCGGGTCGAAGCGCACGTTGTCGGCGACCCCGCGGCCGAGGATGCCCTCGATGACGAAGTTCACCGCCAGGAGATTGGGCAGCCGGTGACGGTGCACCCTCAGATCCGCCACCTCGGGCAGGAGCTTCGCGAGCAGATCGGTGTCGAGGGTGGCGTCGAGCCACTCGAAGTGCTCGGGATCACGCACCCACACACCGATATTCGCGCTTCCGCCCTTGTCGCCACTGCGCGCGCCGGCAATGGTTCCCAGCGGCAGTATCGCCGCGGGTTCGGAGTCCCGGGAGACTCCGCCCGGGACCCGGTTCTGCGGTTCGTCGGGTTGCACGCGGGTGCGTAGCGGGCTCGGGTCGATCCGTTCGACGACCCCGTCGGGCAGCGCCACGCGATGCTCGACGGCGACCGCATCGACATATCCGGCCTCGAAAAACCCGTAGGGCGAACCCCTTCCGGGTGGTGCGGTCATGCTGAATCCGGGATAGCTGGCCAGAGCGAGCTCGACAGCGGCCGACGAGAATGCGCGGCCCACCTTGGCGGCGTCCGAATCGCGTGCGACGCACCGCAACAGCGCCGACGCCTGCTCCTCGGTCGCCGCATCGGACCGGTCGAGACGCGACAACTCCCAGGTGAGCTGCTCGGGCGGGTCGGACAGGGATGCGAGGAACTGGTGCCGGAACAGCTCGGCCTTTTCCTCGATGTCCAGCCCGGTCACGATCATGGTGATCTCGTTGCTTACTCCCGCAAGATGATTGAGCGACACCTTGGTGGTGTCCGGCGGGACCTCACCGCGCACCCCGCTGATCGCGACGCGGTCGGTTCCCTGCTGGGTCAGGGAGATGGTGTCGAGGCGCGTGGTGACATCGGGGCCGAGATAGCGGGGTCCACCGACCTCATAGAGCAACTGTGCGGTCACCGTTCCCACGGTCACCGCCCCGCCGGTGCCCGGATGTTTGGTGATGACCGACGACCCGTCGGCGGCGACCTCGGCGATCGGGAACCCGAGATGTCCGGCGCCCGGCGAGCCGGTGAAGTCGAGTTCGGTGAAGAAGGAGTAGTTGCCGCCGGTGGCCTGGGCCCCGCATTCGATGACGTGCCCGGCGACCACCGCGCCGGCGAGTACGTCGAGATCGGCATAGCCCCAGTCGAACGCGCTCGCGGCCGGCCCCACGGTCAGCGAGGCGTCGGTGATCCGCCCGGTGACGACGATGTCGGCGCCGGCGTCGAGCGCCGTCTTGATGCCGAAGGCCCCCAGATAAGCGTTGGCGGTCAACGGCTTTCCGAGTCCGAGATCCTCGGCACGGTGCAGCAGGTCGTCACCGTCGACGAACGCCACACTCACCGTGACGCCGACCTTTTCGGCGAGTTCACGCAACGCCACCGCCAACCCGTGCGGATTGAGACCGCCTGCATTGGACACGATGCGCACGCCCTTGTCGACGGCCAGCCCCAGGCAGTCCTCCATCTGACGCAGAAAGGTCTTGGCGTACCCGGTTTTCGGGTCCTTGAGCCGATCGCGCCCGAGGATGAGCATGGTGAGTTCGGCGAGGTAATCGCCGGTCAGGTAGTCGAGTTCGCCGCCCTCGAGCATTTCGCGCATCGCAGTGAAGCGATCGCCGTAGAAGCCGGATGCGTTGCCGATGCGGACGGGGGTGGGTGTCATCTGTCGTCCTTTCCGGGTTTTACGGGGGCTTCGCCGGGTGATACGGGGGCTACGCCGGACGGTTTACGTCCCGTACCCGGCGGTCCCGCGAAACACTGTGCGATCGTGGACCATTCGCGTGCGGCGTCGCCGGTGATCTCCAGATCGAGGTCGGCCGGGGCGCGGCGCTGGGTGACCAGCAGACAGAAGTCGAGTGCGGGCCCGCGCACCACATCGGCGGCGTCGGGCGGACCCCACGTCCACAACGCGCCCGACGGCGCGGTGATCTCGAATCGGAACGGGGCCGGCGGTGGGGTCCGGCCGTTGACCACGTAGGCGAAGTCGCGAGTACGTACCCCGATGTGGACGACCGCCTTGATCCGGTCGGTGGCCGGCCGCGACACCCCGAGGGCGTCGGCGACGTCGAGCCCGTGCGCCCACGTCTCCATCAGCCGGGCGGTGGCCATCGACGTCGCCGACATCGGCGGACCGAACCACCGGATCTTGACGCCGTCGGGCACCGCCGACAGGGCCTGCCCCAGCGCGGTTCGCGCCGAGCGCCACCGCGCGAGGAGCTCCGCCGGGGCGAGGTCGGCGCCCCGCTCGGCCGCCGCGTCGACGTAGCCGCCCGGATCGTTCATCGCCTCGCCGAGGACCTCGGCAAAACCGTCCGGGTCGGTCGCGGCAAGGGCTGACACCTTGTCGGTCCAGCTCAGATGCGCGATCTGGTGGCTGATTGTCCATCCCGGAGCCGGGGTCGGCGCGGCCCACGCCGCGTCATCCAGGCCGGCGACGAGGTCGTCGAGTTCGCCGGACTCGGCCGCGAGGTCGGCGACCACCTCTTGCACGAGCGTCATGGAGATCAGCGTCACATCGCACGCGCAAAAAAGCAAGCACGCCTGATTGTTTTCTCCCACGTTCGGCTCGCGACCTGGGTCACAGTCGACGAATGCCGTACGGACGCCGACCGGTCCCCGGTGATAGGACTGAGCGATGACCGAGCTGGCGACCGATCCGAGCGCGACCGAGATGTCGAGGACCGAGATGTCGAGGACCGAGATGTCGAGGACCGAGACGGCTGCCGAAGACCCGTTGTCGGTGTTCCACGTCGGTGGCCTGACGGTGTCGGGTACGACTGCCCGCGCACAGCAGCAACTGTGTACGCGGTCGGCCGACCATCGTGGACGGATCGATCTTCCGGCGCTCGGGGTGCTCTTCGACCACATCGGTGGCGCCGCCTTCTATCAGGTGGGCCTCGAGGCCGGGGCGATGAGCATGCAGGCGCGTCTGCAGATGTCGACGCTGGGCCACGCGAGCGTCGACGATCGCCTCATCTGCGACACCGAGCTCGCCATGCACGACGAGCGCACCGGTGTGACGACCGTGGCGATCCGCACCGAATCCGGCCGCGTGTGCTGCGTCGGGACCGCCCGCAACATCCGGGTCGGACGCGGCACCGCCGACACAACCCGGCCGGCTCGCCTCGCCGACGCCCCCGATTGCGCTGACGCCCCCAATTGCAGTGATGCGCACGGCATTCGGCTTCCAGATCCGTTGCCGTCGAACCTGGACGGCCGCGAGATCATCGCGCAGATCGCCGCCGGGACACGCGACCCCGGACCGCTGGCCACCTTGCTCAACGGAGCCGTCGAACTCCGCGCCGAGGGCGGAATCCGCCTCACCGTCACCACCGAACCCTGGATGGGCAACATCTTCGGCACCATGCACGGCGGCGTCATCGTCACCATCGTCGGCCAGGCGTTCTCCTTTGCGGGCCAGGCGCAGGCCGGCGCCGGTCGCGACTATCACGTCGCCGACATGTCCATCGGCTTCTTCCGGTCCCCTACCGTGCAGGGCGGTCCGGTGACCGTCGAGGTCACCCCGACCAAGGCGGGCCGCCGAATCTCCGCCTTCGCGGCCCGGATGACCGCGCACGACGGAACCCTGCTCAGCGACGGAACCGCTGACATCCACTTCCGCTGACGTCGCCCCACGTACGTCGCCTCTGGTACCGTCGTGTGACGAAAGGGGCTGATGTTACCAATGTTGCACAAGATTCTGACGGGCCGACGCGCCCTCACGGCCGGCTGCGTAGCCGCGGGAACGCTCGGCGCCGCCGTGCTGACCGCCGGTACCGCCGCGGCCGCACCGCAGACGACCGAGCCGAGCGCCGCGGCTGTCCGGACCCTCGACATCGCACAGCAGACGCCGACCGTCGGGGTCAGTCACTCCGGGGCGCTCCCGACCGGCGGCTTCGTGGCTCCCCTGGCCGCGGCGGCCACCGGACCCGACACCACGGTGTTCTGGTTGGAACCGATGCCCGCCAACGCGTGCGGCACCTCGTTGCGCGACGCCAAGGTGTCGATCACCTGGAAGAACACCTCGACACACACCACCGACGACACCACCTTCCCGGCGTGCGCGGACGGTAAGCCGGCCCTGAGTCCGCGGCTGGCGACCGGGTCGGGCAACCTCGAGCTGACCGTGACCGTTCTCGGCAGCGGCGGCAACACCTTCACCCTCACGCCGGGCACCGCCACCCTCACCCGCTGAGCACGCAGCCCGACGTCCCCACCGAGACAGGCGGATCACGACTAGACAATTCTGGGAATCTGTCAACACAAACGTGGAACAGGTTCTAGATTTGGGGCCATGGCCGAGACCGTGACCCAACTGCTCCTCGAACGCGCCGACGACGACAACGTCGCGATCACCTACAACGGCGCGCAACGAAGCTGGCGCGAACACCTCGCCGACGCCCGCGCGCTGGCGGCGACGGTCATCGCGGCAGCAGATCCACAGCGTCCCATGCACATCGGCACGCTGCTCGGCAACACCCCTACGATGCTCACCGCACTCGCCGCGGGCGCGCTCGGCGGTTACGTCACCGCCGGAATCAACAACACCCGTCGTGGCGAGGCCCTCGCCGGTGACATCCGGCGCGCCGACTGCCAGATCCTGCTGACCGACGCGGACCATCGCGGCCTCCTCGACGGCCTCGCCCTGACCGGTGTCACCGTATTCGACACCTCCGCGCCGGAGTGGGAGCCGCGGTTGGCGGACGCCGGTGAGCTCGTCCCGTACTCCACGCCCGGCGCCATGGACCCGTTCATGCTCATCTTCACCTCCGGAACCAGCGGTGATCCCAAGCCGGTCCAGTTGGCGCACATGCTGATTCCGTTCGCCGGTCCGCCGCTCGTGGAGAAGTTCGGCATCACCGCCGAGGATGTCTGCTACCTCTCGATGCCGCTGTTCCACTCGGCGGCACTGCTCGGCGGCTACTGCGTGGCCGCCGCGGCCGGCGCGTCTATCGTCCCCGCCCGTTTCTCCGCGTCGACCTTCCTCGACGACATCCGGCGGCACGGCGCGACGTACATGAACTATGTCGGCAAGCCGCTCGCCTACATCCTGGCCACCCCGAAAAAGGCCGACGACGCCGACAATCCACTGCGCGCCGCGTTCGGCAACGAGGCCTCCGACCATGACATCACCGAATTCGCGCGGCGTTTCGGCTGCAGTGTCTGGGATGGCTATGGTTCCAGCGAACTGGCGATCATCGTCACCCGTGAGCCCGGCACGCCCGCCGGATCGATCGGCAAGGGCTTTCCCGGTGTGGCCGTGTACGACCCGGCCACCGGCACCGAATGCGCCCGGGCCCGCTTCGACGAGAACGGCGCGCTCATCAACGCCGACGCGGCGGTCGGGGAACTCGTCAACACCTCCGGCGCCGGAATGTTCACCGGCTATTACAACGACGCGGCCACCACCGGCGAACGTCTGCGGGACGGGATGTACTGGTCGGGCGATCTCGCGTACAAGGACGACGACGACTGGATCTATCTCGCCGGCCGCACCGGCGACTGGATGCGCATCGACGGCGAGAACATGACAGCGGGCCCCATCGAACGTATCCTGCAACGGGTTTCGGGAGTCAATCAGGTCGCCGTCTACGGGGTGCCCGACGAGCAGGTCGGCGATGCGGTGATGGCCGCGATGGTTCTCGACGACGACGCCACGCTCGGACCGAACGAGTTCGCCGCTGCCCTCGACGCGCAACCGGACCTCTCGCCCATGGCGTGGCCGCGGTATGTGCGCATCGCGGCAACCCTGCCCACCACCGCCACCAACAAGATCGTCAAACGGCACCTCAAGCAAGAGGGGGCGACGCCCGGCGACGGGGTGCTGTGGGTCCGCGAACCACGCACGCGCACCTACCGCGTGGCCGCGCGGCCCCTCGCCCCGATCTGAGGTCCGGGCAGGTCAGATCGGCAGCGCACCGACCTCGGCGTCGGCGGCCCCGAAGTGCCGGTAGGTGGCGAGTTCGCGGGCGCGTCGTCCGCGCCATTCGAGATACCGCCCACCGAAGGGTGACTTCCCGATCACCCGATAGCTGATGGTGTTGCGGACCCACGCCATCGGGAAGAACCATGGAACACGTTGCGCCAACCCGAGATCGCGCATACCATGCGGCCCGAGGAAGCCTTCGAGCACACTCAGCAACCGTTCCCGGGTGTACGTCGCGGCGAGATGCGGGAGCCATCGGTAGTTCAGTTCGGACTGTGCGTCGACGAGCGCGCGCGACAGTTCGCCGCCCGCGTCGGTGACGCCGGTCTGCGCCAACAGGATTGCGTAGCTGAGCTGGTGCTGGTCGCGTTCCTCGTCGAACAGCCAGTCCGCGTCGACGCCGATCAGCCAGCCCACGTATTTCCACAGGTGCATGATCGCGCGTGACTCGTCGGCGCCGACCGGTACGCCGACCGCGCGCACTCCCATCATCAGCGCGCCACTGAAGAGATTCAGCGTGGAGGCGAGGTCGGTCTGGTTGATCGGCAGGCCCCACTCGTCGCTGTCCCACCGGCCGTTGTTCTCGAACGTGTCGTTGACGAGTGCGTGCATCAGACGCACATGCACGGTGAGTTTCCAGCCGTCTCCCCCGCGTCGCATCCCGCCTGCCCCGCCGACAGCGATTGCCCAGGTCTGTGTTTCACCGAGACGCCGATTGGCCTTGCTGCGCGACAGCCCGCCGGTTTCGGCAAGCAGGTCGACGGGCCCGCCGAAGCGGTACCCGCCGATCAGTGACAACGCCAGCAGCACGTCGGTGGCATTGCGGCCGAAGCGTCGAAAAACCTGCGCGCCGTATTCCACCAGCTCTGGATCGACCCACTCGGGAGTCGCCTCGACGAGGGCGAAGAATTCGCGCAGCGCGGGCGCGCTGGTCTCGGTGACGCCGTGTGCGATGGCGTGGTGGACATCGCGCATCGATACCCGGTCCGGATGATCCTTGGGGAGTCGCATCGCCGCGACGACGGCGGCGGCGGGTTCGTCACGCATCATCAATCGCCGTCCGAGAGTGGCGAATTCGTCCTCGGTGGGCTCGCGTAACCGCCAGTAGACGCGCAACGGCCGACCGATACGCCGCCCCCGATCCGGTGCTGCCCGAAATCGATGCGGTGGTGATACGTCCGGCGGCATCAGCGCTGTCATGAGACGAATCTACCAATTGGTCTCATTCGCGGGCAAGGGCAATGCCGCGTCGGGAATCTGCAGCCTTTGGTCGCGGAAACCGCGATCAAAGGCTGCAAATTCTTGCGAGTGGTCAGAGTCCGCAGATGGCGAGCAGGCGGGCCAGGCGGGCTTCGACGCGTGACGGTTCAGTGGTCACGTCGATGTTGGCGTCGTCGGGGGTGATGATGTCGACGACGTCGTAGCCACCGGTGCTGCTGTCCGGCAACGGTGTATCCGCGGTGGGTGGGTCGGGTGGTTGCCGGTGGATTTCGGCACGCACCTTCGCGAGCCCGGCGGTGAAGTCGGGTCCGACGTCGGGCAGTTTGTTGACGCGTTTCGGGTGCGGTGGGGCACCGGGGGCGGCGTTACGCCGCCACCAACACCG
>NZ_JBNCNR010000031.1:0-38276 GCF_049847065.1 Gordonia sp. DT219
GTGATGACGTTGACGTTTTCGAGGTTCTTGTCGGCGATGATGATCCCGTCGCGGCAGGCCGGTGACATCCTGGCCGGCATGTGGGAACTGATCTGCGGAGTCGGTAAGGTATCGAAAACGCTTGTGTGGGACCGTGAGTCGGCGATCGGTGGGCGTGGGAAACTCACTGATCCGGCGGCGATGTTCGCCGGCACGTTGGGTACCCGGATCGTGTTGGCGCCGCCGCGGGATCCGGAGTTCAAAGGGATGACCGAACGCAACAACCAGTATCTGGAGACCTCGTTCCTGCCGGGCCGCGAGTTCACCTCTGCGGCCGATTTCAACACCCAGCTCGGGGCGTGGCTGCCGAAAGCCAACGCCCGCACGGTGCGGTCACTGCACGGGCGGCCCATCGATGCCCTCGACGAGGATCTCGCGGCGATGACCACGTTGCCGCCGGCGCCGCCACAGACCGGACTCACGGGCCGGGTGCGGTTGGGCCGCGACTACTACGTGCGGGTGGCCGGCAACGATTACTCGGCGCACCCGTCGGCGATCGGCCGCTACGTCGATATCGCCGCCAGCGCCGACGAGGTGGTGATCTCGTGTCAGCAACACGTGATCGGTGTGCATCAGCGCTGTTGGGACACCGCCCGCACGATCACCGATCCCGAGCATGTGGCCGCGGCGAAGGTGTTGCGCCGCAACTACACTCAGAACCAGCGTGCCCGCCACGAGGCGGCTGCGGCGGGGCGTCTGCTCCCGGCCGAGGCGGGTTTGGTGCGTGATCCGGGCAGCTACGACGCCCTGTTCGGGATCGACTTCGATCCCGACCCAGCCACCCGGGCGGCGACCGACGGCCAGGTGGCGTGATGGCTTCTGAGACGGCCTCGACGCTGGCGTATCTGGCGCGGGTGTTGAAGACACCGACGATCGCGCGGGTGTGGGAGCAACTCGCCGATACCGCCCGTGAGCAAGGGTGGTCGCACGAGCAGTATCTGGCCGCCGTCCTGCAACGCCAGGTCGCCGATCGGGAGGCCTCCGGTACCAGGCTGCGGATCGCCGGAGCGCACTTCCCGGCCATGAAAACGTTGGAGGACTTCTGTCGGCGGACATGAGAACCTGCCCATGCGTGGACATGAAAGTGCCCGCTGACGGCCAGTAAGAACTGCCCACCCGCGGACATGAAAGTGCCCGCTGGTGGACACGAATCTGCCCAGACCGATCCCCTCTGCCCCGGCGCGTCGTCGCCGGGGCGGTCTCTCCTGTGGTTTCGATACCGATGCCTAAGTCGAATCGCAACCAGCAGGAGAGGCCGTAGTGAAGTCTGAGGCGAGAACTCATGGAAATACTCAATGCCTACGATCTGACCAGGTCGTATCGGGCGGCCGCGGAGTTGTGTGGCTGCTCGCATCACACCGTGAAGAAGGCTGTCGAGGCCCGGGCCGCGGGCCTGCCACCGGCGGTGCGCCGGGCCCGGTTGATCGATGACTACCGCGATGTTCTTGAAGCGTGGGTGGACGACTCGCGGGGCAAGATCCGCGGCGACAAGGCACACGAACGCTTGCAAGCTTTGGGCTACACATACACAGGCACCGACCGCACGACCCGCCGCGCGCTCGCGGAGATCAAATCCCCTTGGCGCCTGGGCAATACACGAGTACATCGGCCGTGGATCACCGAGCCGGGACTGTGGTGCAATACGACTTCGGTGATGGTCCGGTCGTCGACGGCCGCAAGGTTGTGCTCCTGGTCGCCTGGCTGGCGTGGTGCCGCTTCCGGGTCGTGATCGCCCTGCACGACCGGACCGCGGCGAGTGTGTTCGCCGGCCTCGACCGGATCTTCCGGATCATCGGCGGCGCCCCCACCTATCTGTTGACCGACAACGAGAAGACCGTCACCACCGGCCATATCGCCGGGGTTCCGGTCCGTAATCGGCAGGCGGTGACGTTCGGCCGCTACTACGGCATCTCGGTACTGACCTGCGAACCCGCCGATCCGGCATCGAAGGGCGGGGTGGAAAACGCCGTCAAGCTTGCCAAGGCCGACATCGTGCCCACCGAGACCAACCTGCTGCCCCAGTACGCCAGCTTCGCTGACGTCGAAGCGGCATGCGCCGCGTTCACCGACCACATCAACGCCCGGGTCCATCGGGCCACCCGCCGAGTCCCTGCCGAGATGCTCGCCGAGGAACGCACGCGGCTGCACCAGATTCCCGATCTACCTCATACCGCGAGTCTCGGCGTGACTCGACGGGTCCCCGCCAACACCCCGATGATCACCTTCGAACACTGCCAATACTCCACTCCTGCAACACTGTTGGGCCAAAGTGTGTGGGTCCGACATCACGACGGGACCGACGAGATCGTCATCTGCGCGCTCGACGACGGTGGGCCCGTCGAAGTCGCCCGGCACCGGCGCACCACGCCCGGCACCCCCGCGGTCGACGACACCCATTTCCCCGGCCACCACGACAAAGTCCCCGGCGACTACCGCATCCGCGCGCGCACCACCGCCGAACACGCCTTCCTCGCGATCGGGGACGGGGCCGCGATCTGGCTCAAGGAAGCCGCTGCCGCCGGCACCGAGCGGATCATGCAGAAGATGGCCCACGCAGTCGAGTTGGCCGCCCTGGGCACCAACAACGACGTCAACTGGGCACTCGGACACGCCGCGGTCCACGGCCGGTTCGCCACCGGGGACCTCGACTCGATCCTGGCAGCCAAAGGACTCGACACCACCCGCCGCGGCGCCTCCGAACACTTGTCCCTCGCCCAGGGAACCGGCGGCTGGAACAGGTTGAACCACAACACCATAGACAGACAGGAACCAGTCGCATGAACACCGTCCCCCCAGTCAGCGACCTACCCGCCGACGTCGAATCACTGATGCGGCAACTACGACTGCCACACGCCCGCGCGATCGCCGCCGAAGTCCTCGCCACCGCCCGCTCCCAACGATGGGATCCCACCGAAGTGATCAAAGCACTGCTCACCGAGGAATCCGCCGGCCGCGCCCGCTCGATGCTCGCCTCCCGCCGCAAAGCCGCCGGATTTCCCACCGGGAAGACCTTCGACGTCTGGGACGAGAACGCCTCATCGATTCCGCTACCCACCCAACACGCGCTGCGCACCCTCGAATGGGTACACCGCCACGAGAACCTGGTGGTCTGCGGCCCAGCCGGCACCGGCAAAACCTTCTTCCTCGAAGCACTCGGCCAGCAAGTCATCGAGGCCGGGATGCCGGTGGCCTGGTTCACCCTCGAACACATCGGAGTACTCGTCCGCGCCCACCGCGCCGACGACACCCTCAACAAAGCAGTCGCGAAAATCATTCGCGCCGAACTCATCGTCATCGACGACGTCGGCCTCCTCCCAGTCGGCGCGGACGCCGCCGAAGGCCTCTACCGCATCATCGAAGCCGCCTACGAACGCAAATCCGTCGCAGTCTCATCGAACCTGCACCCCAGCGGATTCGACGAACTCATGCCCAAAACACTGGCCACCGCCACCGTCGACCGGCTACTCCACCACGCCCACCTCTGCCAAACCAACGGCGATTCCGTCCGACTGGCCCAAGCCCTCAACGGAAAAGGAGTCCACGCCCTGACCTGACGCACAACGCACGACCAGTGGCGGACACACCACCATGGGCAGATTCGTGTCCGCCACCGGGCAGTTCTCAATGGCCACCCACGGGCAGTTCCCGTGTCCGCCAGTGGGCAGTTCCAGCTGTCCATTGACAGACTTCAACGCAGATCACCAGCCCTCACTGCGCAGAGACGTACTCGCGCACCTGGAGACGATGAGTTTCGTGGCCAAGGCGGAGAACGTGATCCTGCTCGGCCCGCCCGGAGTCGGCAAAACCCACCTCGGCATCGGCCTGGGCATCAAAGCATGCCAGGCCGGATACCCGGTCGCCTTCGACACCGCGACCGGCTGGGCAGCCCGCCTGGCCGCCGCTCACACCGACGGACGCCTCGAACACGAACTCAAGCGGCCACGCCGCTACAAACTGTTGATCATCGACGAGGTCGGCTACCTGCCCTTCGATGCCGATCAGGCCAACCTGTTCTTCCAACTCGTCGCCCACCGCTACGAACAAGGCTCGATCCTGATCACCTCGAACATGCCGTTCGGCCGGTGGGGCGAAATCTTCAACGACGACATCGTCGCCGCCGCCATGATCGATCGACTCGTCCACCACGCCGAAGTCCTCGCTCTCAGCGGAGACTCCTACCGCACCCGTTCCCGGCGGGAACTCCTCACAACCACGCCCGAACCGGGCAAACAGTAAAAACACAACCACAGGGGGTCAATTTTCGGACGTCGAAAAGGGGTCAGATTTCACCCGCCGTTGACCCTATCACCAGGGGCGTCGGGAATATCTCGAATCGGTCCTCGCGACCATGGGAAAAGGCGGAGACGCGCTGCGGATGGCTCTGGCGCTGACGATGCAAGACGCGATGAAATTCGGTAACCTGCGTTACGAGTTGGTGCGGGCGAGAGTCGACAAAAATGGATCGTATTCGGGATATCGGCATCGAGAGTTCGATATCCGATCGACAGAAGCTGACGATAAAGTCAAGGAAACGAACGGAGATTCTAGCTGATGATAGACATTGAGCGGTGGCACGAATGGGACCCGGCTTATGTGACGATGAGGCTCGCTGGGGCTCGACGCTCTCTTGACGTCTCCTTGACGATGGACCGTCCGTGGAATAGCGACCGGATTCATTATCTTCGGGATGAGTTACTGGATGTGTGTGTGTGGTCGTTGGTGGGTTCGGGTGGTGTGGTGGGGGAGGAGGTGTGGTCGATGTTGGATGCGGCGTGTGAGGTGACGCGGGTGCAGTTTGCGCGGGCGTCGTTGCCGAAGGGTGAGCATCGGTTGTCGTTTTCTGTGTTGGGGCGGGAGTTTGAGACGGGGTCGTCGGGTCCGAATCCGCGGACGACTACTTCGGGGTGGTTGTATGCGTTGTGGTTGGGGTTGGTGGCGCGGGATCGGGGGTTGTTGGATGTGTTGCGGGATTTCGAGCCGGAGTGGCGGGCTGCATCGAGATCGGAGGGGATGTGGTCGGATCCGTACGGCGAGCAGTGGGCGCTGGCGTGGCAGATGTTGTTGCGAGGTGAGCGGGGGGAGCCGGTGGCGCAGCAGGTGTTGGAGGCGATGCGGTTGACCGATCCGGAGTTGGCGCCGGTGGCGGGTGCGGAACTGGTGTTGCAGGTGGATTGGCCGTCGGTGCGGTTGTTGTGGGATGTGGTGTCGGGGAGCGGTAGTGAGTTTCGGGGTGATGTGCGGACGGCGTTGGAGGCGAATAAGGAGTATTACACGCGGCCGGTGGAGAATCGGGTGCGTGAGGAGGAGGGTTTTGTGCCGTGGCGGGTTTTGGGTCCGGTGTGTGCGGCGGTGGATTCGGATTTCGAGGTGGGGGTGGAGTCGCAGTATTTGCCGGCGGCGTTGTTGTATGAGCGTCGGGATCGGTTGCGGTAGCCGTCGCCGACTCGGCGCGAAGTCAGACCTGAGAGCCTGAATCGACGCGCCCCAGGCCGAGGTTTCCGAGCACAATGCCAATGGCCGCGCGCATGTCGGTGGCTTCCACCCGCATGAGGTGCTCGGCATCGAGATTGTCGAAGTCCATGCCCGGATCCTCGGACAAGCGATATTCGCGCTCTTCCTCGGCGGCTTCGACGATGTTGCGCACGAACCTGCCGTTGCCCGCCCGGTCGATGTTGCGTCGGGGTAGCCCGCTCTGGTCGATGGACTCCGTGCTGAACAGCGGCTCGCACGCCGCAACGAGGTCGTCCAGTGCGTCATCGGCCAGCACCGAATCCCGCGACTTCGCGATGACCTGGGCGATCTGCCCGAGTTCGGTTGGGGTGTAGGACGGGAAGCGGATTCGCTTGGCGAAGCGCGACGCCAGACCGTCGTTGGCCGCGAGGAAGCGATCGATCTCCCCGTCGTAGCCGGCGATGATGACAACCAAGCGGTCGCGATCGTTCTCCATCCGTGCCAAGAGCGTGTCCACGGCCTCCCGCCCGAAGGCGTCTCCGCCGGATAGCCCGCTCTGGATGAGTGTGTAGGCCTCGTCGATGAACAGCACACCGTCCATCGCGGTGTCGATCAACGCCGACGTTTTCAGTGCGGTACTACCCAGGTGCTGGCCGACGAAATCCTCACGCTTGGCCTCTACGACAGTGGATGTCTTGAGAATGCCCAGCCCGCAATAGATCTTGGCAACCACACGCGCGATCGTCGTCTTGCCGGTACCGGGCGGACCGGTGAAAGCCAGGTGATTGCTCCGTGAATTTGCTGCCAAACCCTTTTCGGCACGAACCTTGGCGATCTTGGCCGACGACTGCAGTTTGGCGACCTGCGTCTTGACCTCGTCGAGCCCGATCTGGGCGGCCAGTTCCTCCTGGGCTTCGGCGAGTAGCTTCGCGCTGCGGTCGGCCTCCTCGGCCGACACCTGGAGACGCGGATCGGGTGCGGAGTTCGGATCCCAACGGTCCGTGCGGGACTCGATCGTGGCGCGATCGGTGATCACCAATCGGTACTTGGGATCATTGAGCGCCGCCGCGTTGGCCTCGAAGGTGGGCTTCTCGGAGTAGACACGTTCGAAGATCGCGCGAGCGTCCTCTTCGCGGCTCATCTCGCGCAAAGTCAGTCCGCGGCAGAACTCGGCGTCGGTGACTGCGGCGGGAATCGGTCCCTCCGCTGCGGCCTCCAGTCTGCGGATACCCTCTCCGAAAAGGCCGAGTTGCGCGCAGGCCGAACCGACCATGAGGTGCGCACCGCACTTGATGTACTCATCACAGAAGGACGCCGATTTGTCCAGTGCGGCAAGCACGTCGGGCCAGCGCTGGGTGGTGAAGTGCAGGATGCCGCGAACGTAGGCGCAGATCTCGTCGGAGTGCCGATCGCGTTCGGGCATGTTCGGGCGGTACCGGGCCAGAGTGTCCAGGGTGATTTCGGCCTCCCCGTATTCGCCGTCATCGATCAGACCGGCGGCGTGGGCGAGCCAGATCTCGGTGAAGTTGGCCATCGGGTAGTCGATGTAGAGTCCGGTCTGAAAGCGTCCGCCCAGTTCCCGCGGCGCCAGACCGAGCCGGCGCTGCTCGCGGAACAGGGTGGTGGTGGACGTCCGATAGAGGTTGTAGCGCACCTCGGAGGTCACCTCGCCGCACGCGGCGCGACCCAACCATGCATCGCACATGTCGGGGTCTCGTTCGGTGGCGCGAGTGAAGGCGCGAAGGGCATAGCTCTCGTCGCGTTCGGTCTGCAGTCCGTCGATCGCTATACCCAGGGACAGCACACCGGCATCGAAGACCCGCTGCGCATCGCGTGTGTTCTGGCTCATATTTCCGTCCGTCGGTATCGGATCTCCGGGTGGCGGCGCACCATCCCGAAGCTGTTGGACACGTTGCCGGCGAGTTCGAGGAACGCCTGCTGGGTGGGCGCCTTGAGATGTGTGAAGTCGATTGCCGAGCCCTCGGCGAGATGCTGGTCGAACGGAATCAGGTGAATCGAATTGCATCGTGCGGCAAAGTGATCAACGATCTTGTCGACCTTCACCTGGCCCGTTTGCGGGCGCGACGAACTGAGGACCACGTGCGCCTCACGCACCAGGCGCCCGTAGCCGTGGGAATTGAGCCAGTCGAGTGTGGCCGAGGCACTGCGGGCGGCATCCATTGCCGGGGTGGTCACCAGGACGATCGCGTGGGCGAGATCGAGAACCCCACCCATCACCGAGTGCATGATGCCGGTACCGCAGTCGGTGAGAATGATGTTGTAGTAGCGCGCAAGGGTATCGATGGTGCGCCGGTAGTCGGCCTCGTCGTACGCGCTCGCGGCTGCCGGGTCTTGCTCGGAGGCAAGGACTTCCAGACGACTCGGTGATGTCGAGGTGAGGTTCGACACCGCCGCGTAATGATTGATGGGTCCCATGTTCAGCAGGTCGCGAACATTGGCCGCGGTCCGGCCCGGAATCCGATCGGCAAGTGTGCCGCGGTCGGGATTGGCATCGAGCGCGATCACGCGGTCCCCACGCACAGTGGCCAGCGCCGAGCCGAGGCCCACAGTGGTGGTGGTCTTGCCCACGCCACCCTTCATCGACAGCATGGCAATCCGGAAGTCGCCGTTGATCGGCCGCCGGATCTGATCGATCAGGTGTTGCCGCCGTCGGGCCGCACGAGAGTCGCCCGGATTGACGTGACCTGAGGACGCGGTGAACACTGCGCGGCGCCAACCCGCTTGCGGTGCTTCGCTTCTGCGATCCCGCTGATGGGCTTCGTCCAATGACGGTACGGCGTCGGGTTGGCGCGACAGGTCTGACGGATACGCCGGTGCGGGCGCCGGAACAAACGGTGGCGCCATGGGCGCCGAACTGTCCGGCGCCGGGACGTTCGGTATCGGTCCGTTCGGTATCGGGCCGTTGGGTCCGGGGTGCTGCGGCGGCGGGCCCTCGTACTGCGGGGGACGATAGCCGGGCGCTGGGTTCTGAGGTTCCGGGTACTGGGAGGTTGAGTACTGCGGTGTCGGGTAGTGACCGGAAAAGTCTTGTGCGGGTGGCGGGGCGGGTACGTGATGGGCGGGAGGCTGGTACCCGGGCCACGGAGGTGCTGGGTGCTGATGAGCAGGGGAAAAGTGCCCAGACTGGGCGTGCGGGACAGGCTCGGCGTGGCGCGGATGAGGCGTCACGGGATCTGTCGTCGGCGCGGCGGTCCGGGGCGGCGGCACCGGACGTTCCGGAGTGCTGGGCGGTGGTGTAGATGCTTGTGGGGCAGCGGGGTAGGGCACCGAGGTCATCGACGTCTGGTCGATCGGTGGTTCGGGCGAAGGCGCGGAGGGTGGACTGGGTGGCGCCTGTGGTGGGAGCGGTACGAGTGAGCCTTGTGTCACCCGGTCCTGTTCGGTGGGCTCCAATGGCGTGGGGCTCTGTCCGATTGCATCCTGCTGCCACGGCGGTCGCGCGGGGCGTCGACGGCGGCGGGATGCGGGCGCCGGAGCGGGCACGGGGCCAGGTTGTGGTGGCGTATCCGGACGGTGCGCGGCCTTCGCCTCCGCTTCTTCGGGGCCGTCCGATGGGTCGCCGTTCTGCGCACTCTCGGATGGTGTCGGGAGGGCGGCGAAGTCGCCGGTGTCGTGGAGTTCGTCGCGGTCCCGGGTGATGTCATGCTCCGGGAGGCTTTCGGGACCGGCGGCATCGAACGGAACATTCTGCGGGGATTCGTCGATCGGCTCGTCGGCGAGCGTCGGAATGGTGAGATCCGGGTGCGGCTCCGACTCCACCTGAGTTCGATCGAGTCGCGAGAGTAATTGTGCTGCACGAATTTCGATCTCGTCGAGATCGCTTTCCTCATCTGCTTCTGTCTCGGTGCGCTCGGTTTTGGACGGGATGACGATTTCGTCTGCGGGCGCATCGCCGGACTCGGCGGAATCGCTGTCGGCCGTGTCGGTGTCGGGAGAGCTCAGTGGCATCCACATCGCACCGAAGCCCAGATCGTCGTCGAGCGGCGGGTCGACCCTCGCGGAGCCCGGCGATTCGGGCAGCGTTTCCGCGTCACCGGCTCCCGACTCGTCGAGGGCTGCGGGATCGTCGATGACGGACGTGTCGCGTGGGCCGGCACCGAAAACCGCCAGCAGGGGATTGTCCTGGTCCACCTGCTCGTCGGCGCCGGTGGTCCCGCCGCTGGGCGGCGCCGCGCCGGCTCCGCCGAACAGTCCGGCAAATGGATTGAAATCTGGGCTGGTCGGGTCGTCCTGAGGGCTGACGGGGCGTCCGGCCGGCGTGTCGGTGTTTCTCGGCGTGGCGTCCGCATCGGACAAGCCACCTTCGGTGGTCGTTCTTGTGTCAGAACGGTTGGTGCTGAAGCGATTTGCCTCGTCGTCCGGAGACCCCGACAGCCACGGAGGGGTATGTGACTCCCCGTGATCGTCTGCAAGCATGTGTACCCCGTTCGACGCATCGCACCTTCGGCGGCGCGTGTTCTGACCTCAGTCGACTGTATCGTGAGCCGTGCCGAGGGGTGTTGTTGCGTCATGTTAGTGAATGGGAGGATTGATGGCTCTGCCACCGCCGATGATGTCGGCAGCACAGTCTCGCTCGGGGTCGGTCGCGGTCCGGACCACGCAGGTGGGACTGCCGATGGCGCTGCGCATCGATGCCCGCAAGCTTCAGGGCGATCCGCAGGTGCTCGCCGACGAGATCCTGCGATTGTGCAAGCTGGCGGCCATGCGCGCGCAGGTCGAGATACGGCGTGAACTGGTCCAGCAGGGGACCGATCCGCAGGTGATCAGATATGCGCAGCTACCCACCGAGGACGATCTGCGCGACTTCGAGGAACTCGATGAGCGGGCTCAGGACGAACAGTCCGGAGACGGATGGCTGAGGTCGGTATGAGGACGCTGGCGAACTCGGTGCTCGCGCGTATCGAGAAACAACGCGACCTGATGGAGTCGCTGCAGGCGCAGACCACCGGCATCCGGGTCCGGGTGTCGAGCCCGGACAGGGTCGTGACCGTCGAGGTCGACGGGGTCGGCGCGATGACCGGCTTGTGGTTGAGTGCCGGCATCACCCGACACACCGATTCCTCGCTTTCGGCCCTGATCGTCGAGACCGCGCAGCATGCGGCGCGTGCGTCATTGCACCGCCGGAATCATCTGATCCAGGAGTTCACGGATCAATTCGCCCACTGCCAGAGCGAGCAGCTCGAGCGATGGGACGGGACGACGGTCACACCCCGACGCCCTTTGCCGGAATTGCCCGATCCGCAACCGCGAAGATCTCCAGAACGCCTGCGCGGCAACGGCTGAATCCGCATGATTCGGTGACGGCGGGTAGAAGTCATTCATGGCGACGACATACCGTGGTTGAGGTTGCGCGTGCCGTGATCCGTTGATTGACTATGTTCAAGTTGCGAATGAACGGTTTCATAAGGGTGGGGGGTCTACGACACATGTCCAACGGGATTCTGGCGGTGACGCCGGGAGTGATCGAGACGTTCGCGGCGGCGAACATGTCGGCGAGCGATCTGATCGCGCTCGCGTCCAGTGCCGATGCGGAGGCGATGGTCGCCGCGGTCGGGCTGGCGGTCGGTCCTATCGGCGTCGAGTATCTTCTCGGCTACGCGCCGGCGCAGGCGTCGAATCTGGCCGCGTCCTTTCTGGTATCGGCGGGACATGCAATGATGTCGGCGGGCGCCACGGGCGCGGCCGCCGCGACGTATTCCGCCGACGGTATGCAGGCCTGACCACGTGGCAAGTCCCACAGAGTCCGTCGCCGGGGTGGCGGCACAGATGCCGGGGTACGACCCCAGTCCGGTGATCGGCGCCATCGAGGGCCGCCTCGACGAGTACCTCAACACACCGACCGGTGAGATCTTGAGTCGACTCGGTCTCCCCGTGCCGCCCGGAATCCCCACGCCCGGACCGATTCCCGGTCTTCCGGCACTGCCTGGTCCACCCGGTGCGCCCGGTGCGGCGCCGCCCGATGGTGGCAACACCCTGGCATCGATCGACGGCGGTGCCCTGATCCAGCCGGTGCTCGATGCGCTCGGCACATTGGGGAACGGGATCTTCGAGGCACTGGACCCGACGAAGATCTTCGAATC
Organism: Gordonia sp. DT219; assembly: GCF_049847065.1. NCBI lineage: Bacteria > Bacillati > Actinomycetota > Actinomycetes > Mycobacteriales > Gordoniaceae > Gordonia > Gordonia sp. DT219. The sequence continues at coordinate 11,592 of NZ_JBNCNR010000031.1, forward strand.
CATCACCAGCGCGTTCTCCTCGGTGGCGTCATCTCTGCCGACGATGATCTCCGCGATGCAACACGGTTGGCAGGGGGAGGGTGCCGATGCCGCGGCGGTGAAAACGGCGCAACTCGGCAAGGACGGCACCGAGGTCGGCGCACAGTCGACCAAGATCAAGGGCAACGTGGTGCAGGCCGGGATCGACACCAAGACGACCGAAGCGCATCTGCTCGAGATCATCACGCAATTCGAGGCCACCATGGCTGTTGCGTTGCCGCAGATCGTCACGCCGTGGGGGCAGGCGATGGCGGTGGCAGCCGCCACCGATGCGATCGCACGCACCACTGCCGTGATGGGTGTCCACAAGGGATTGATGGCCGCAAACACCGCTGAGGTCGCCGCCGACGGCGCGCCGGTGTCGGTGACCAATGCACCGCAGGTACCCACCGAGATGATCTCGTCGATGGTGCAGATGGGGACCGGCTTGATGCAGCCCGCATTCGGTGTGGTGGAGCAGGTGTTCACCGCCGGCCAGAAGATCGCCCAGTCGTCGGTGGAGGCGGGAACCAAGATCGGGGAAGCGGTCGACAAGGCACGGCACAAGACGTCGACCGACATCGACACCTCGACCGCGACCGGTCCTGTCGGGATCGGTGCGGGGCCGTCGGGCAGTGGTGGCGGCGGTGGTAAACCCGCAGGCGGCGGGGGTGGCGGCAAACCCGCCGGTGGTGGGGGACTCGGAGTGTCGCCCGTCTCCGCACCGCCGGGTACCCGGACCACCCCTTCGGGCACCCCGCCGACCGAGGAATCGACGAATTCCGGGCAACAGCGCACAGCCGCGGCAACCACTGCTTCCGCCACCACCACCGGCAGCGGCGGCTATGGGCCGATGGGCGGAATGGGGTCGGCCGGAGCAGGAGCCGGCGCCGGCAAGGGCGCCGGAAGTGGTTACACCGCCGCCGATTTCCTGCACACCTCCGAGTCCGGCAGCGAGATCGTCGGGGACCTCTCGGACGTGGCGCCTGCCGTGATCGGCGAGACCGACCCGAACACCGGTCCCGACATCGACCTGAGAATCTGACGACGCATTCGCCGTCACCGCACCACAACACCCACAACCCAGGAGGATTCATGACCGAACTGAGCGCAGACACCGCCAAGATCTCCGAAGTCGCCGGGCAACTGAGCAAACTCGCTGATCGATTGAATGGTGTCCTGAACACCGGCGATGCGTCGTTGACGCCGCCGCCGGCGGGTAGCGACGAGGTGTCGGTGCGCGCTGCCACCACCATGGGGCAGGTGCACCACGCGTTCCGGACCGCCGGTGACGGCGGTGTCGCCGAGTTGCGGGAGATCTCCGACGCCGTCGCCACGGTCTCGTCGTCGCTCGCCGACACCGACACCGACCAGGGATTCGTCACCACCTGAACGGGTATGCGCGGATGAGACACTCTCGTCCGCAACGATATTCGTCCAATTCACGTTTGATGGATCGACCGACCGGAAGGGAACAACGTGGGCTTCACGGGGGTTGTCTGGGCCTCGCGTGACCTGAGACGGCTGGCACATGACCTCGTCAACGGCGCCGGTGCGGGACCGATGGGTGAGGCGGGCGAGACATGGGCACAGGTTGCGCGCGAGCTCGCCGACATCGCCAAGGACTACCGCGCTCTACTGGCGAAGCTCGACGAATCGTGGCGTTCGGCACAATCGGACACCGTGCACGCCAAACTCGAGGAATTCGGAAAGTGGCTCGACGCCGTGGCGCTCGATGCCGCGGCCAACGCCCGACATGCCGAATCGGCTGCGGTCGCCCACGCCGTGGCGGTACTGGCGATGCCCACTGTGCCCGAGGCACAAAAGTTGCAGGAGGCCTTGGCGATCGGGAGTTCGCTGCAGGGCTATCCGAACGGTCTTGTCGTCGGCGCACTCGGTGCCGGTGACGCGGCGGTGCAGGCGGCCACCGCAAATGCGGTGGCGATCATGAATAGCTATGAGCACACGGCCACCCCATTGGCGCAGCCGTGGGACACCCAGAGCTCACCGAATATCGCCAAATCGGCTGCACAGCGGGCCGCCGGTAAAGGTGACGCCCCGCAGGGCGCCGGTGCCGGCGCCCCGGCCGGTGGTCTCGGGAGCGGGGCCGGTGGCGGAGTCGGTGGCGGCGTTCCCGCCGCGCCGCTGGGTGTCTTCGGCACTCAGACGGTCAAATCCGATACCTCACAACGCGGCTCGCGGGTGGTGGCGGCATCTGCCAACCCTTCCGGTGCGACCACCTCCGGGCCGATGGGGCCGATGGGAGCCATGGGTCGCGGCGGCGGAGACGACAAAGAGTTCGACTCCACGCGGCCCGCCGCATCGCTGTCGGATGCGGGCGAGGTGCGGCCGGTGAGCTGGTCGCCCGCCGTCGCATCGAGTGGGGGCGGCTTCTCGGTCGACAGCGTGAGCTGGGGTCCTGATGCATCGACCTTCGGAGGTACTGCTGCACCGCCGGTTTCGGACGACGATCTCGATATCGACGGCACCCGGCTCGAACAGACCGCGTCCAACGACTGGGTGTCGCCATCGGTCATCGGTGAACGGGGAGGACGCGGATGAGTATGGCAACCCTCGATGTCGACTTCGCCCTGAGTGTCGACGAGATCCTCACGCTCGCCGATCGGCTCGGCGTGGACACCCTGCCCGATACGTTGGCGCTCTGGCCGACTCAGCCGACGGTGGAGGAGCTGGAACGGGTGCGGGATCGGTGCGCACGCCAGTTGTCCGAGCGGGACCTCATCGTCGATGGCGAGGTCGATCCGGACCTGGCGCACGTCGTGGTCGCGATGCGCCGTCCCGAGCGGGAATTGTCGATCCGCATCGTCACCGCGGACGGGTTGCTGCGTGCATCGCTGCTGCGGGTCAAACGTTCGCACGTCGTCGCCACCCGCCGCGGAGACACGGTCCGGCTGCGCGCTTTCGAGGCCGAGGGCGCCGAGCGGGTGATCGCCGAGGCGGCCCGGCTGTTGCCGACGGCCCTTGAACTCGAGTGTGGCTCGGTGAGTGCACCGGCCCTCGACGTTGCGGAGCATCTTGCCGGGCTGCGTTCGGCAACTCCCATCGCCGATGAGCTACACGCCTTCGGTGCCGATTCGCGTTCCGCACTCGTGCTCGGTGCGGTGCTCGCCGATTACCGTGCGGCCGTGGAGATGCGGGTCTCGGCGCTCGATCAGCACGCCGACCGCAGCGTCGTCGCCGAGGGTGCCGTCGCCGTGTTCTACTCGGCGCGCGGCTGTGTTCTGAGTGCGCCCAGCACTTCACCAGACGGGCGATTGTGGTGCAGCATCAAGGGTGGTTCCGACCACCGGATCGCACAGGCAATCGCGCAGTTGATGTCTCTGCTGCCGGAGGGGTGGTGAGGGGCGAAAAGGGGAACAGTCACTGATGTCGGGAGTCGGGACACCGACATCGCGACGACGAAGACCGCAACAGGGGGTGGCCCGTCCGGGCACCCATCGACACACATAATCGAAGGGAAAAGACATGGGACTCAAGATCTCTCCGCAAGAGGCCAAGGCCAAGCTGTCCGACGTCAAGGACAAGCGTGACCACGCCAAGCAGTTGCTGCAGAAGTTCCGCGACACCGATGTCGAGATGACCGGCGGTGCCTGGCAGGGCGATGCGTCCCACGTGCATCTGCAGAAGTCCAATGCCAACGACGAAGAGTTCAATCAGATCATCGCGCTGCTCGACCGAACGGTGGAGGCGGCCGAGACCGGTATCAACAACGCGGTCTCCGGCGACTCGCACTGACCCGCAGGCGCATTCCCGCTCGCACTCACTTACCACCAGGAGACCACCATGGCAGAACAGATCACCTACAACCACGGCTCGATCGACACCTCGCTCGGCGATCAGGCGTCATACCTGAAGGCGGCCAACGAGGTTCGTGACGATATCAATGCGGTGTTCAACTCGCTCCTCGAGATCTACGAGGGTGAGGCGGCCACCACCCTGCAGCATGTCAAGGCGCAGATCGACCAGCAGCTGATCGACGCGTTCAACAACATGAACGACTCGACCAAGCACGCGGGAGAGCAGAACCAGATGATGCAGGCGCTCGACGCGAAGAACGCCTCGCTGTTCAGCTGAGACTTACGAGAGCCGAAACCTTCGGGCGCCCGACACCACCAGGTGTCGGGCGCCCGAATTCGATGTGATCGGGGTTCTCTCCCGGTCTATGGTTCGGATTCAGTCCAGGTCGTATGAGGCGCCGACGTAGGTCATCTCGTCGTCGCCGGCCACCATCTCCACGGCGACCGCTCCACTGCGAGTGGTGACGCGAACCGTGTCGGTGTCCCGATTCAGTTGGGTCAGCGTGACATCGGCCGAGTCCGATACCGGAGCCCCGATCGGATACACATTCAGCGACGTGACACCGGTGTTCACCGGCCGTGGGGTAGTACCGTCGAAGACCATCACCGAGTAGTTGGCCTCGGCGCCGGCATGCATGGCCCCGCGGTCGAATTCGGCGACCCACAGCAAATTGTTGTTTTCCACCGCGCTGACCATCTGCTGCCAGTGCGCGGGGCGCCGCGATGAGACCAGGACGCGTGCACCAAGTGCGATGGCGCGCAACACCACTTGCTGAACCAGGTGCAGGCTGCCGGCGATCTCCACGCGGTCAATGGTCGGACCGAAGATCGGCAAGGCGACCGCCCGGCCGTGCGGATCGGCGCCGATGAGTTGACCGCAGCCAGACGCCGGAAGCCGGATTTCGCCGAAGTCGGCCGGACTGCCGAATGTCGGGTGCACACCGTCGGCCTGAGGTCGCGGGAGCGGAAGTGAGCCGACCAGTGCGTCCAACTGATGGCCGCCGAGTGGTGAGAGTCCGTCGATGCCGACACGGGCCGGCTGCGCGATGGTCGCGAAGCGGACAATTCCGGTGGCGCGGATGAGGTCGGGGTGCTCGGTGGCCCGCAGCGACAACGCAAGCGTCGTGGTGTGGGTGGGCACGGTCCACAGCCGGTCGAGCCCGACAGAGGTCAGGATAGGTTGCCCGAGACCATAACTACGCAGAAACATCTGGCCGGAGCGGCAACAGTCCCAGGTCTCCTCGACGGAGTCCGGCGCGATGCCGTCGGACAGATGGGTGATCGAGCGCGTGATCTCGGCCGCGGTCAGGGACCGAACGTCGAATCCTTGCTCACGCAGACGATTGGCCACTCGCCGCGTGCCGGTGACGGCGGTTTTGAGAATGCCTGTCGATCCGCCGCCGCGCCGGGTGACCGCATCCGGGCACAGAGTCGGGTCCAGGCGGACGGTCAGCCACACCGACCGGTGGGCGATCGCGGGCAAGGGGCCGAGTACCTCGTCATAGACCGCGGCGACCCGACTGTTACCGCGAGACCGGGAACCGCTGATGTGGATATCGATGGCCGCCAACGTGATATCGAACTGCCGCAGGCTCTCCGCGAGTACCCGCACAGGTATACAGACGGCATCGACGGTGGCACCCGGCTCCAGAATGGTCAGCGCCTCGGGCGATTCCGCGATCTCGAGCATCGACACCAGGGCGTCCCCGTCCCACCGAAATCCGAACTGGGCGCCGTCGGAGGTGGTGATGTCGAAGGGCTGGGGAACCGTCTGGGCCCGTCGTCGCCTGCGGTCGTGCGACATCCGGAAGGTCAGCCGCTCACGCACCCGCTGCGCCGCCGGATGTGCACCGAAGGGGATGAACCACACCGCCATCAGCACGGCGACCACCGCGGCGATCCACCAGACGGCATCCGTGACCGCAATGACGACCAGCGCGGCCAGGGCGATCACTTCGACGACGAGAACGCACCAGGGCGGCACGACGCGCCGCACGGCGCTCTGCGATGAGGACTGCAATCGCGAGCGCCCGGGCGCGTCAGTGATCTGCGTGCGCGGATCGGTCTGCGCGACCCGACGAGCAGTCGATTGCGTTGTCACCACGGAAATCCTCCCCCCAAACGACGACGGGCAGTCGACGGCCCACGACACCCGACTTTCGGGCTACGGTACCCTGGCCACTCGATCGAGGGTGCATCGTGTACGTGAATACGGTTGTTCGGATGGGGGTCTCATGCCGGCGCGCTTGACGACGCGGGCGCAGGTCAACGGATACCGTTTCCTGCTGCGGCGGCTCGAACACGCATTGATCCGTCGTGACTCGCGGATGATTCACGACCCCATGCGCAGTCAGGTACGGGCCATGCTCGTCGGATTCGTGATCTGCGTGCTGGTCGTCGGGGCTTGTGCCGCCTTGGCGATCTTCAAACCCTCTCCCTCTCTGGGGAATTCGACGATCATCACGTCGCAGTCATCGGGTGCCCTCTATGTTCGGTTCAACAACGAGTTACATCCGGTGCTCAATCTCACGTCGGCCCGTCTGATTGCGGGCAAACCCGACAATCCCGCCAAGGTCAAGGATTCCGATCTCGGATCGCTGCCGGCGGGCCCCACGCTCGGGATCATCGGTGCGCCCTCTTCGATTGCCAAGGCCGATGACCTGAGTCGCTCGGACTGGTCGGTGTGTGACTCGCAGACTCGATCCGGCGACGACACCTCGCCGTTCCGCACCGAGACTGTCGTGTTGTCGTCGGTGCCGAAACGCAGCGCCGATATCGACGTCGCCCCGGCCGGATCGGCGGCGATCGCAGCAGACTCCGACGGTCACTACTTCTTGCTCTACGACGGCAAGCGCGCCCAGATCGACCCGACCGATCCGGTGCTGGTCAACGCCCTCAAGATCACCGGGGCGTCGACGATCAACGCTTCGGCGGGGTTGCTCGGTTCGTTCCGTGCGGTGGCGCCGATCGGCCGCATCGTGATTCCCGAGGCGGGCCGCCCGTCGCAGCTGTCGTTTCCCGAACCCGTCAAGATCGGGTCCATCGTGAAGTCGGTCGAGTCCGGCGGCACGCGACAGTATGTGGTGCTCGCCGACGGCATCGCGCCGGTCTCCGACGCCACCGCGGACATCATCCGTTTCAGCAACCCCGGCTTGCTCGGCGACGCCGTCGAGATGCCGCCTGCCACGCTGAATTCGCTTCCGCAGTCCGCGTCGATGCCCGTCGACACCACCGACTACCCGGCGCAGGTGCCCCACTTCACGCTGGGGGGCTACACGACGATCTGCACCCACTGGTCCGCGCCGAGCCTGTCGCAGGACCCCACCGTCGAGATGTTGGTCGGCAACAGGCTGCCGATCGGCGCGGATGCGCGGCCCACGGCCCTTGTCAGCGCCGATGGGGACGGCCCCAACGTCGATGCCACCTACATTCCGCCGGGCACCGGGGAGTTCGTGCAGGCCGCGGGGCAGGGTCGGGTCGCGGGTCAGCTCTTCTACATTTCCGACACGGGGCTGCGGTACCCGATCCCGGATCCGAAGACCGCGGACGCGTTAGGGGTCTTCGGCGTCCGTAGCGCCGACGGCAAACAAAACCTGCCGCAGCTTGCGCCGTGGAATGTGGTGTCGCTGTTGCCGGCCGGGCCGACACTGTCCACCGATGCGGCACTCATCGCGCACGGCGGGTACAGCGGTGATGCTGCCGCGGTTCCGACGAGCCCGTCGGCCGAGGCCGGCGGCTGAGCGTCTCAGATGTCGAGCCCGCGCACCCAGCCGTAGATCCCCATGATCCACGCTGCGAACGGGATGATGAGCCCGATCAGCAGGTACTCCAACAGTTCGACGTAGCGCCGTGCGATCGGCGAGAACTCGAATCGGGGTGCGATGACGCCGGTCGCGAAGACCAGCATCCCGAGTCCGATGGTCAGCAGCAACCCGTACTCGGCCCAGTCGTCGAGCTGCAGTGCCGACTTGACGATGATCGTCAGTGCCGAGAGGAGGCCGAGGCCCACCATCGTGGCCGCCTGGCGCAGATCATGATGGGTACGCCCGCGCAGACACAGAACGGCCGCTGCCAGCGCGGCGAAGACCGTTGCCTGCCAATAGAAGTGGCCCGTGGAGGTGTCCACACTGAGATACACCCCGACGACCACGGTGATGGCGGAGCCGACGAGGATGCCGGTCAGGTACGCGTTGGCCCGGGCGATGCGCTCGTCGAGACCGTCGGCGGTGGGCACCGATCGCGCGGTGACCGCATCGACGCCGTGCACCGTCGGTTCGCCCCGGGTGTCGATGTCGTCGATGGGTTCGCCGGCGGTGGGAACCGGGGGAACCGGCAGTTTGGCCAGTGTGATGGTCAACCGCGGGGCGACAGACACCGCGATCACCGCGACCACTGTCAGTACTGCACCGACCTGTCGCTGTGTCACGTCGAAAACATTCCAGCACACCGAGGCGACGCCGAGAAAGACGGTCAGGGACATCACCGTGGCATGCAGAGAGCGATTGACACCGCTGATCTGGAACGCCAGGAACGAGACCAGTGCGGTGATACCGAATGCCATCGGCAGCGCCACCGCCCCTACCGCGCCGGGGAGCAGCCGCAGGGAACCGACGAACACCAGCGGCAGTGCGCACGCGACGGTGGCACCGGTGGCGTACTCGTCGGACCGGCCGCGGGCGATATAGGCCGAGAAGATGATGAGTCCGGCGGCGATCGCCGTGGCGGCGACCGGAACATAGACCGGCGAATCGTGTCCGGCGAGCAGCATCACCAGCAGGCCGACGGTCGCGATCCCCGACACGCCGAAGGCGGCGATACGTCGCCGCGCCACACCCCATTCGAGCATCCGTTCGTTGGTATCGGGTGCGGTGTGGGTGGTCCCGTCCTCGACGTCGTCGAAGAGCATCGTCGGTGGGTGCTCGCCGACGAGCCGCACCGTGAGGACGTCACCCTCGAAGAAGCCGACCTCGTCGAGTGAACGCGTGTCGTCGACCCCGGGGCGCCCCAATGCCGCCAGTGTCCACCGGCCGGGAGCGTCGTCGAAGAGCTCGAGTCGTTCGTCGTCGATGGACGAGCGTGCGACGAGACGCTCGTTGAGCAACCGCAGGACTTCGGGCATGAAGGCTCGGATGTCGACATTTCCCGGCACCCCGACATCAAGGGTCAGCGACCCCACCAACAAGGTCACCCGGGTCAATTCCGGTTCGCTCGCGGTCTCGGCTTCGAGGTCGTCGAGCGGCTGCAACGATGGGGGGAGTGTCATCTGGACGAGGGGTCCTTTCGGCTGTTGGCCCTGAGCTTCGCTAACGTCATAGATTACTGGCAGGTACCGATCGGGGGGACCTCAGTTCGGTCAGGAAGTCGACGCTGGGTAGCGAGGGGTACGTGGGAACAGAAGGATTTGTGCGGCGATCGCGCGTCAGCGCGCCCAAGACGCCGGGCGGCGAGGTCGATCTGCAGCCGCCACCGGAGGTTCCGCGTGTCATCCCGGGCAATCTGCTGATGAAGTTGTTGCCGCTGGTGATGGTCGTCGCCGTGGTGGGGATGATCGCGCTGATGTTCACCGTGGGCGGTCGCAGCCTTGCGACCAACCCGATGATGATGATGTTCCCGATGATGATGGTCATGTCGATGGTGGGCATGTTCGTCGGTGGCGGCAGTCAGCGTGCCGGAAAGGCGGCTTCAGAGCTAGATGAGGAACGCAAGGACTATTTCCGGTATCTGGCGAATCTGCGCGAGAGTGTCGACGGAACGGGCGAGGAGCAGCGCGCCGCACTCGAGTGGACCCATCCGGATCCGCGGATTCTGATCGATCTGGCCGGTTCCCGACGTATGTGGGAGCGGCGGCCCAACGACGCGGACTTCTGTCACGCTCGCGTCGGGGTGGGCACTCAGCGGCTGGCCACGCGACTACTGGCGCCCGAGACCGGACCCACCGAGGATCTCGAGCCGGTCTCGACGGTGGCGTTGCGCAGATTCGTGCGGTCCCATGCGGTGGTGCATTCGCTGCCGACGGCGGTCAGTCTGAGGCGCTTCCCGGCGATCAACGTCGAGGGTGACCGTGCGGTGACGCGGTCATTGGTGCGCGCAATGCTGGTGGAACTGTGCCTGTTCCACAGTCCCGATCATCTGCAGATCGCCGTCGTCACCGCCAATCCCGATGGGACGGTGTGGCAATGGCTCAAATGGTTGCCCCAGGCACAGAATCCCGCCCACGTCGACGGCATCGGTCCGATGCGGATGGTGTTCTCGTCGCTGTCGAAGTTGGAGGCGGTGCTCGGCGCAGACCTCGGCGAGCGAGGACGATTCTCACGCAACGCTTCTCCGAGCCAGTCGGTCAAACAGTTGATCGTCGTCCTCGACGACGGATACGTCTCCGGCGACGAACGGCTGGTCACCGAAGCCGGTCTCGAGTCGGTGACCGTGCTCGATCTCAATGCGCCCAAGGACGGCCTCGCCGCGCGCCGGGGCCTGCAATTGGTCGTCGACGACGACACGATCGCGGCACGCGGGCCGGCCGGGGTGGAGAAGTTCGGGGTCCCTGACACGTTGGGTGTCGCCGAGGCCGAGGCGGCCGCCCGGCGGATCGGCCGGTACCGGCCGGCCAACGCCGCCCAGCACATCGTCAGCCTGGAGGCCGAGGTCCGCGGCAACGCGATCGACCCCGGACTGATGGCGATGCTCAAGATCCCCGACGCCGCCCAGATCGTCCCCGAAGAGATCTGGCGGCCACGCTCACCACGCGAACGCCTGCGTGTCCCGATCGGTATCACGCCCAACGGCCAGCCCATGGAACTCGACATCAAGGAGGCCGCCGAATACGGCATGGGCCCGCACGGCCTGTGCATCGGGGCAACGGGTTCGGGCAAATCGGAATTCTTACGCACCTTGGTGTTGTCCATGATCACCTCCCATTCGCCGGAGGCGCTCAACCTGATCCTCGTCGATTTCAAGGGCGGCGCCACATTTCTCGGACTGGATGAGGCGCCGCACGTCGCGGCGGTCATCACCAACCTCGAGGAAGAGATCACCATGGTCGACCGCATGCGTGATGCACTCGCCGGGGAGATGAACCGACGACAGGAATTGCTGCGCAGCGCAGGCAACTACGCCAACGTGGGAGATTATGAACGGGCGCGGGCCAACGGAGCCCCACTGGATCCGCTGCCCGCGCTGTTCATCGTGGTCGACGAGTTCTCCGAGCTGCTGTCCCAAAAGCCCGACTTCACCGAACTGTTCGTGATGATCGGTCGGTTGGGCCGGTCGTTGCACATGCATCTGCTGCTGGCCTCCCAGCGGCTCGAAGAAGGCAAGCTGCGTGGTCTTGATTCGCATCTGTCGTATCGGATCGGCCTGAAGACGTTCTCCGCGGGCGAGTCTCGTCAAGTCCTCGGGGTACCGGATGCCTACCATCTGCCCTCGGTGCCGGGATCGGCGTTCCTGAAATCCGATGCCGACGAGCCCAAGCGCTTCAACACCTCGTACGTGTCGGGACCGTATGTGAAGCCTCGTGCGCAGTTGGGTGGAACGCGGCATTCGCAGTTGGGGGCACTGGCGCCGAAACTGTTCACGGTCGGACACGTCGACAAGCCCGCGGTGCCGGAGGACTCGTCGACGCTCACCCCTGGCGAGCAGGCCGATCTCGACCGGTACGAATCCGAGCTCAAGGCGGCCGAGACCGGCAACACGCCCTCGTTGCTCGATGTCGTGGTGGCGCGGCTCAAGGGGCACGGGCGTCCCGCACACGAGGTCTGGTTGCCGCCGTTGGACGACAGCCCCGCGGTCAACGAGTTGCTACCTGGCCCCCAATGGTGGGATCCGGCCAATGTCAACGGAGCCCTGTGGATGCCGATAGGCATCCTCGACCGTCCCTACGATCAGCGCCGCGACGTGTTGAGCATCGATTTGTCCGGCGCCGCAGGCAATGTGGCGATCGTCGGCGGACCGCAGTCGGGCAAATCCACTGCGTTGCGCACGATGATCGCCGCCGGCGCGCTGACCCACACACCCGAGCAGCTCCAGTTCTATTGCCTCGATTTCGGTGGCGGCACCCTGGTCAGTCTGCAGAACCTCCCACACGTCGGCGGTGTCGCCGGACGAATGGACCGCGACAAGGTCAACCGCACGGTCGCCGAGGTCGCCACCGTCCTGCGCGAGCGGGAAGAACGCTTCCGCGAGTTGGGCATCGAATCCATGCGCGATTTCCGCCAGCGCAAGGCGCGACTGGCCGCGTTGGCGCCCGCCGAGCGTGCCGCGGACCCGCTCAGCGAGGATCTGCACGGCGATGTCGTTCTCGTCGTGGATGGCTTCGCATCGATCCGCAGCGACTTCGAGGCGCTGGAATCCCAACTCGTCGACATCGCTCTGCAGGGCTTGTCCTACGGTGTGCACCTCGTCGTCTCGGCGTCGCGGTGGATGGAGATCCGCGCGAATGTGAAGGATATGCTCGGGACTCGCATCGAGCTGAAACTCGGTGATTCGTCCGACTCGGAGATGGGACGCAAAGCGCAGGAAGCCATCCCGGACAGCCGGCCGGGCCGAGGTACCAGTCGCGAGCAACTGCAGCTGCTGATCGGGTTGCCGCGCATCGACTCCGACTCGTCGGTCGATTCCCTACCCGAGGGTGTGCAGAACATGGTCGCGCAGATGATCGAGTTCTATGGTGACCGGCGCGCGCCGCGGGTGCGCATGCTGCCCGATCGGCTCGACCCGGTGCCGGTACTCGCGCGGGCGGAGCGCGAGGGCTCGCTCTCGAAGTCGCGCATCGTGATCGGCATCGACGAGGCCGCTCTGGCGCCCGTCGTCGTGGACTTCGAGGCGCAGGCCCATCTCGTGGTGTTCGCCGAGGCCGAGGCGGGAAAGACGACGCTGCTGCGCAATATCGCCGAGGGGGTCGTGCGCAATGCCACCGCCGACGAGGCCAAGGTGATCATGATCGACTATCGCCGTGGCCTGCTGGGCGCGATCGAGGGTGAGCAACTCGGGGGCTACGTCACCGCTGAGGACTCGGCGACCAAGATGATGGCCGATCTCGCAGACTTGCTCAGACGTCGTCTCCCGCCCGACGACGTCACCCAGCAGCAACTCAAGGAGCGGTCGTGGTGGTCGGGCCCCGACGTCTACCTGCTGATCGACGACTACGACCTGATCGTGACCTCCACCAACAATCCGTTGGCGCCGGTGGTGCCGTATCTGCCGCAAGCGCGCGACATCGGATTGCGCGTCGTGGTGACACGCCGCGTCGGCGGCGCCTCCCGCGCCCTCTATGACCCATTTGTCGGACGCCTGAAGGACTTGTCGTGCAACGGCCTGATCATGGGTGGTACAAAAGACGAAGGTCCATTGCTGGGCAACTTCCGGCCGCATCCGATGCCGCCGGGACGAGGCATGTTCATCTCGCGGACACAGAGTTCCGGGATGATCCAGTTGATGATGTGATGACGGGGAGGAATTTTCGATGAGTGGTAGCGATCTGCCGGACGATGCCTTCGGGCCGGCGCTGAGGGACAAGTCGTTGACGCTGCACCTGGATCCCGGCGTGCGGAGCGCCGTGACCGCTGCCCGGACGTCATTGGAAAGTTTCCTGCAGGCTGGGCTGGATCCCAACGTACCTTTCCTCAACGACGCACTCGGTGATTCCGATGAAGCGAAGGCCGTCAAAGATCATCTCTCGGGTAGGCGCGCAGACCTGAGCAATGAGATGGCAGCACAAGCGCATTCGGTCGACGAAATTCATACCCTGATGCAATACTCGCTCGGCACATTGACGCGTCAAGACTCCGATGGGTAACCCTTACGATGACCTTGTCGCCGACGCGATAGGCAAGTTGAACGAGAGTCGCAGACAATTGAGCAGCGGTTCAGTCGGCCAGCGCCGGATGGACAGAAACATGAACCGACTCACGCGAGAAGCTCGGCCAGAGGGTAAGGTCTACCAGCCATCGCCGGTGAAGGGGACGGACTGGCGTAGTAAGTCGTACGACCAGATGAAAGCGGTCAAGGATTCTTTCGACGGTAAACAGAGTCAGCTCGACGAGATCTCGGGGGCGTGGGAGAAACTTGGTGAGAAGTGGGCCACGGAAATGGAGCACTACAACACGGCCGTATCGAAAATCACCGCGAGTAGCTGGACCGGTGACACCGCCCAATCGGCGAGCACTGCAGTCACCGGATTTGTGGGCGACTTTCCAGAGGGTATTCGTGACTACGCCAACGAGATGTCGGACCGAATGGCTGGGCTGGCGGCGAATTTCCGTTTTGCTGCAACGAATTTTCCGCCGATGGACGATGACACTACCTATGGTGAGCACCATTTCACTGGCGAGACCTGGTTCGGTCTGAGCGACTACTACCAGCATATTCCCACTACAGAGATTGATGAAAAAACACCGTGGACTTGGGGTAGTTATCTCAGCGGGATTGGCGATGAGCAATTTGTCTACGTGAAGGGTATGGTGGACAAGGTATTCAAGGCAACGTCGCAAGCTGCCGATCTGTTGGCGAAAAACTACTCCACACCACTTCAGGAATCGGTGCAGAACCTGACGAAATTGCACCCAGCAGGCCCGGCGCCGGCCGACGGCCCCGGAGGCCCGATGCCCGCTGGCATTCCTACCCCTGGCGGCGGTGGCCCCGGCGGAGGAGGCACGGGCGGAGGCGGTGGCGGCGCGCAGCCGGTGTCTGCGCCCGACTTCAACAGGTCGCTCGAAGACTTGATGAAGGAGAATGCGGCGCAGAATGTCGACAGGCCGTCGGCAACCGACAACCCGCTCTCGCAAATCGGCAACACGGCGGCGGCGACGCTGAGTTCGATGGGTTCGCAAGCCTCGCAGGCGGCCCAGCAGGCGATGTCACAGGCGCAACAGGCAGCCGAGCAATTGGCAAAGAAGACTGCCGGCGGCGTTCCGAATGTCGTTGAACCAACCGGGTTCCCGGGTGGTATCACCCCTGTGTCGTCGCCGACCGCCGGCGGAGGAGGATCGGGTCGTGGCGCGGGAGGCGGTGGCGTCGGATCGGGCGCCCCGAGTGCGACGAATACCCCGTCGGAGCGCACGACGAAGACCGGGACCACCAAGTCCACCTTGACCAGTACCCGGCCGTCTGCAGGAATCGCCCAGGCCGCACAGGGCACCACGGGATCTGGCGGCGGTGCACCTGGCGCGGGCGGTCGTGGCGCGGGAGGCGGCGGTGACAAGGTGCACAAGGTTCTCAAGGCGCTGCGCACCCGGGTCAACGGTGAAGAGATCGCGGGGCCGGACATCACACCTGCGGTCGAGGGTTCGGCGATCGAAGGCGGCGAGCAAGCTACGCCCAGCGGCGATGACGGAACCCGTACCTGATGGTTTCTCCGGTGTGGCGGATGAAACCGTTTGCCTTCAAACAGATGTGGGAACATTTCGGCCACGAGTACTTACCCTATCCATTGGGCGCGCGGCCGACTTCGGATACGACCGACGAGCATCGATATGAACAGATCGATGCGATCGATGAGGCGATCACCACTCTGACCGAGTGGTACGAGCCGGCTCTTGTCGCGCTGACGACTCCGGAGGTCCGTGTCGAGATCTTCGGTTCTCGATGGGGCAGACTGTTTCGTGCCCACGTCGGAATTCGTGACGGCATTGCCTGCCTGGCAACGCAAGAGCCCGGACGCGACCCCGACATCGGTGGCGAGGTGACCTTGCGCGCACTGAATTCTGTCGACGTGGGCAAAGCGCTGGCAAAGACGTTGGATGTGAATGTGTCCGGGACTCCGCGGGAATGGCGGTTCACGGGCGCGTCGACGGGTCCCGACGAACTTGCGAAGGAGCGCGAGCTCGACGCGGTCATGGCACGGGGGCTCGTTGCAACACTCCCGGTGGGGGTGCTGCCCGGCGCGATGGTTGATTGGCGCCCGGACCCGGACACGAAGACCTTCGATATCGTCACTGTCCGAGACCACGGTGATTTGATCGTCAATCGGGCTGCCCGACAGGTGGTCTCAGCGACGCCAGAACGAACGGCGAAGGCGTTCGACACCTACATCGCCGCTGTGAAGCAGATCTACGAACGGCACAACTGAGCCGCTTCAGTTTGACGGCATCGTCGGGTTCATGCTCATGCGCCACCCCCGGTCGGCGACGGTGACGGTGATCGTCAGCGTGGGGTCGTCTACGACGTCCACGGTGCAGGTGAACACCGCGCCGATGGTGGTGGGCGGGTTCTGCGGGCAGGTGACGGACTTGACGCCGTCTTTGCCCCCGTAAGTGCTCTGCGCAGCTGATGTCACGTACTTCATCAGCTTGGCCCGATCATGACTTTTGTCGTCGGCGTTGGCCATCAACGCCAGCACCGTCACCACCACCACGGCGGCAATCACCACCGCACCCACGATGCCCCCGATGATGAACGGCTTGCGGTCCTTCTTGGGCTGTTGCTGTGGGGTCTGCGGCGGCGTGGGCCAAGGGCTGCCACCAGGACCGGCATACGGCGGCCACCCCGACGCGCCGTGCGGAGGCTGCGGAGGCGGTACCGCCCCGGCGTCGGCGCCCGTGGGTTGCCCTGGTGTGTTGTACGGTCCCGTCACGGTGATCCCACAAGTCCGGCGTTGTGATGGTCTCGGTGTCGAGCGACGCTCTGAGACCGGCGCTGAGAATACCAGCGCCCCTCCCATTCAGCGTGGCACGGTCGACTCGTCGGCATTCATGCGGCATCTGCGGCACTCCCGACGCCGCCGGCATCGTCGACGTGAGCGACGAGCACATCGTGTCCGACACGAGCATGGACCCGGTATCCGTCGGTGACACGTTCAACCATCACATGGCGCGCGTCGACCTCGATGCGCTTGCACGCCCACCAGATCAGTGCAGCCTCCGTCGCTGCGGCCGGTGTGAGCGTGGGTGCGGTGCCGGGTTCTACGGTGCCGGTGGCACAGAACTCGACAATCCAGGGTGGTAACGCGATCCCGGTCACCTCGGCCTCGGCACGATAGTCGCTGGGGCGCATCAGGTCCACGGGCGGGGCCGGAGTCGCGGCCGGCGTCGTGACGAGTGCGCTGTCGTCGTGGGTGATCTGCACTTCCGCTCGCCACCAAGGCTTTCCGCCGTCGGCATCGATCGCCCGCAGCTGGTGGAGCACGGGAATTCGTACCGGCGCACAGATCCCCACGTCACCGTCGGGGTGCGCGACCCGAAGCGTGGCGCGGGCGGCTCCGGCTGCAGCGCAGAGCGATCCGGTGATCGATTGCCATCCAGGTGGTGCGGCGCGAACGATGCTGTCGAGGACCGCTTGTCGAAGGGTGGAGGCCGATTCGGCGGTATCGATGCGCTGGGTGCGCAGCCACTCGGTGACGAAGACCGTCCGGAGTTCTTCGATGTCGGCAGGCATCCCGATGGCGGTCAGAACCCACGGAAGGCGTTGGGCGTCAAGGGTTCGGATGTGGTCGTGCGCGCCGACGACGCAGTCCGCGAGAAGCGATCCGGTGCGTGCAGGATCGTCGAGCCCTACCCGGTTCATGGTCATCGCCGCGATGCCGAGGACACCTTCGACCGTGGGCCGGCCGTCGAGGAGTTCGCCGACCCGCACGCGCACCGCATGCGTGGCGACGTGTAGTAGGTCGTCGATATCTGTGGGGGAGTGGCCGTCTCGGAAGCTGTTCCATCGAGCGTTGCGTTCGGCGGGATCCCACGCGCTCGCCAGGACGGCCAGTTCCCGCAGCCATCGGTCGATGGTCGCCGGGTCGAGGACGGCGCTCACCGGACGTGGTCCTCGATCGCGCCGGCCCACGCGGGCTCGGCGCGCAGGCGGAAGTCGAGGAAGTCGGCGTCGTCGACGGGAGCGAGGAAGCCGCAGAAGAACATCATCGTCTGTGCGCGGGAAGCCCATCCGGGGCAGTCCCGCAAACGCAGACCCGTGCGGATGAGGTCGGCGGCGTGTCCGGCGTCAAGGGCGGGCGCCCTGAGCAGATGACGCAGATGCGGCGTGAGGGTGGCGGCAGCACCGGCCAGGGTGGCTGCGGGCGGGTCGTCACCGAGTGCGGCCCGCAGCAACGTCTCGCCGATCATCGTCGTCTGCACCGCCACCTCCGGGTCGACGCCGACCGAGAGCGCCCCGAAGTCGTCGGCGTCACCGGTGTTGACCGCGGATCGGATGCGGTACACCGCATCCCACCCACGCTCGGAGAACACACCGATCCCGGCCACGTCACTGCGGCTTTCTGGGTCCGACGATCGCGGTGGGCCGGACCCAGGGCTCGCCCGTGGTGGAGTCGTAGCCGTGGCGTTGCTCGAAGGCGACGCGGAATTCCTCGTCGGAATGTGCGGGGAATCCTGCGCGGGTGGGGTAGATCCGGCAGTCGTCGCCGACGTAGAAGCGCGGCGATCCGACGATCAACTGGTCGAACGGGATGTCCGGTGGCTGATACATGTAGACCCGGTAGCCGGCCGGTAGCCGGACCGCCACGAGCATCCGGGTATCGAATGTGGGCCCCAGGCCTCGTTGCGCTGCTCGGCGGCGGACGATGTCGAGGGCTTCGGCGGGGCCGACGACCGGGCGCTGCCCCGAGCCGTAGTCGATCGTGCCGTGAGTGAGGTAACCGCGTAGCCAGGCGGGGGTGTCATCGGGGATTCGGCCGGACGGCATCTCGGCGTAGAAGTCGCTGATACGCAACAACTCTGCCGGGTGGGGTGTTGCGTTTCGGTCCAGAGTCGTGGTGTGTACCTCGGTGTTGTCGGCGCGGATGCCCGCGCGCCACTCCAGGTGGTCGCCCTTGCGGTGGTTGATGATCTCGGGTGCGGGAAGCAGTCTGCTGAGCAATGCTGCGGGTTGGGTGGGAGTCGTGACGGTGAGGTTCGCCAGCAGTTGACCGGCGGCCATGGTGAGCGTGCCCTCGAAGCTGCGCCAGTCGTCCGGGCATGCGCTGAGCACGGTGGCAACGATCGGTGCGAGGAAGTTGTCGGGGGTGGGATGCGGCTCGTCGAGCCACCGGCGCAGTGAGTGTTCCCGAGCGCGCTCCGGATCGGCGGGGGGTTTGAGCCCCCACACGAGTTCGAGGAGCGCCACGATATCCGGGCTGGCCAACGCGGCTTCGTTGCGTGAAGCGATCACGCCCAGCAGGCGGTAGAGGTGCTCACGGGTGTACCCCTCCGGCAGGAGCAACTGGTACTGGAGCAGCCCGGAGATGAGCCACAGCTTGTGCTCCGTCGGGTCGTCGTCGCACATGCGCTGTAGACGGGCGTGCAGTCCGGCCATCGCGACGGCGACCAGCGCGGCGCCGTCCTCGTCCGGAAGGGTCAACAACGCCTCTTCGAGGGGCCACCGATCCCGTTGTCCCCGAGCCGAACCCACGCGGACCAGTTCGGGCCACCAGCGATCGAACGTCTGTGGTGATGCCATCACGACTCCATCGCTCTGGCCCACAGGGGCTCGAGGTCGGCCCGTACTCGTTCTTCGGCGGCGCCGTCGGGCATCAGGAATCCGACCAGGCTCGCGAGGAACATCGGCCGATCTGCCCAGTCGGGTAAGGGATTTCCGGCCAGCAGGGGAGTGAGGATCTCGACGATGTGATTGACGGTCAACGAGTTTCGCGTGTCGAAGGGTGCGAGGTGGCGATGCAGGGTACGAGCGGTCAGCCGGACCGTCTCCGGTGAGGTCTGCGTGCCGGTGTACTGCACGAGCAGGGAGGGGGCCATCGCGCCCAACTGCCGGGCCTGCTCGACGTCGACCTGGCCGACCAAAGCGCTCACCGCGGCAACGTCGCCATTGCGGACCGCGGCGCGCAGGTCGTAGACCATCTCCCATCCGGCTTGGGGGAATACCGAGTTGACGGTGCTCATGCGGGTCACCCTATCCAGTTCCCTCGCGCGCGGTGCGGGCGCGTCACCACGACTGAGTGAGGTCGAGGACGGCCAGACCCTCGGCCGGGGCGGCCGGTGGGTGCGGCAGCGAGGTCAACAGATCGGGACGGATGTTTCCGGCGTCGACCTGCGCGACGTAGTTCCATGCGGCGTCGGTGCTCACCTCGATGCCCACCCGTCCCAACGTCGCCCGGACCAGTTCGGCCGTCGTCACCGAGGTCCACACACCGGGAACGGCCGAGGCGAGTTCGGTGACCGGGGTCCACTCCGGTGGGCCGACGAGATCGGCGCGCGACCATCGGCCGTCGGACCACCAGTAGCAGAAGGTGAGCATTCCGGCGGCGGCACGCTCGTCGAGCACGATGTTGCTGACCCAGGCGGGCGCACCGCGATAGAGGTCGGGGTGCTCGAGCTGTCCCTGGTAGGCCGCGGTCAGCAGCGTCGAATGGTCGGCGCCGCCGGAGAGCACAGCGCGTCCGCACGGCAGACGGGTCAACGTGCATCCGCCGAGTTCGCCGCGAAAGATGCCCACCGCACTCGTCATCCGCGGGCCGTCGACGGCGTCGACCGCTGCGAAGATCGCCGACAACGCGGCAAAGCGTGGCCACAGTATCGGCAGCGGGGGTAGCTCGTCGGTGGGGTATACGCATTCGGCCGGTGAAGCAGCAGCGGCCGTCGACGCCGAACGCAGCTGTCGGCCGGCATCGTGGACGTGGGCGAGTAGCCACAGCGGGGTCGTGGCCGCGGTCGACATGCTGACGTCGGCCCGGTAACTCGCCGGCGGAAACAGCAGATGTTGCGGCGGGGCGCCGACGAAGCCGTCGAATGCCGCGATCTGTGGTTCCCCGCCGCGATGCTCGGTGATCCGCAGCCACATCCAGGGGCTCTCTCCGGCAGTGAGTTCACGGTGCGCCGCGGCGGCGCGCAGAACCCCCGGACCGACAGTGAGCGGCAGCAGCCGTCCGTCGGGCGTCTCGACCGCGGCACGCGTGCGATGTTCGTCGGCGGCGATGGCGATCTCGGTCAGATAGGACGACCACGCGGGCGGCAGCGTGTCATGTATTCCACCGACGACCTCGCCGAGGAGTACCTCGGGGCTTTGGTTCGCGGTGGCGTGGTCCTCCGAAGATGCTGATGCGCTGGCCGTATCGGTGAAACCCCAGCTCAGCGACACATCATCGGCAGGATCGGGTGTCGACGACGAGGTCATTGGCCTCCCTCGGGACGGTGGTGTGGTCGTGGTGGCTGTCGTGATCGTAGAGTCTGGCGTGTCGGGCGGCTAGCGGCGGTCATTCGCGTGTGAAAGTATGGCGGCCACTGTGCTCAACACCTACTTGGGGGGAAGTGTGACGACGGCGGACGACGGACTCGGGTTCGACTTCCATGAGTTGATGGCCAGCGCGCAAGAACAGCTCACTGCGATCGGGGAGGTGCAGCGCCGCCGCGCGCAACTGGTGGCTCATGCCACGGTCGCCGACCGTACGGTGACGGTGCACGTCAACGCCCAAGGGGTGGTGATCAAGACCGAGATCGACCCGGATTTCCTCGACGAGTATGACTTCGAGGATCTGGCCGGGTTCGTCACCGAGGCCGCTCAGCAGGCCGCGGCGAACGTGGCCCGTCAGGGCGAAGCAATGATGGAGTCGATTCGCAAGGCGAACGCGGCTCTGCCGTCGTTGTCCGAAGTCCTTGACGGCGCACCCGATTTGCGCGACTTCGCGATCACCCCGGAACAGATCTCCACGGCGCCGCCGGGCTCCACCGAACGCTCGACCGCCCCGCATCCGGGCGCCGGTCGCTGGACATAGCCGACGTCGAACAACCCAACCGACCCGTCGGCCGTCACAGCGACGCCACCGGGCCGACAACCTGAAGGAGCGATCATGGCAGAACTCGGAGTCACCCCTGCGGAGCTGCGCGCGGCGTCGGCGCACCTCGCCGGCACCAGCAGCAGGCTCCAGGAGGTGCTGTCCAGCCTGGAGTCGAGTCTGGCCGGTGAGGGTGCGCCATGGGGCGACGACGAACCCGGCACCCAGTTCGCCACCGGTGGAGCCGGGGGCGGCTACCTGGGGCAGAAGCACGGTGTCTCCGAGGCGATCTCGGCCAAGGTCGACCTACTCACCACCTACTCCGAGGGATTGCGGAACACCGCCGACAACCTCGAGGGCGGCGACTCGGCGGGGATGTGAACGGTTGTTCTGAGCTTCGTCCGCACGCGAGTGGAGTTGCATTGTGACGATCGGGATTCCGGGGTCGTTGCAGTGGGTGTCGTATCTGGCTGGTGAGAAGTGGCCGCAGGGTGATGAGGATGCGATGTGGCGTATCGCTGATACGTGGCGTTCGCATGCTGATCGGTTGCGGGATCTGGTTCCGGAGTTGAATTCGGTTACTCAGGAGACGTTGTCGGTGATCGAGGGCGCTTCGGCGCAGGCGATTGCTGATGAGTTCTCGAAGATGTTCTCGGGTGATTATGCGGTCGACAAGTTGGCCGAGGGTATGGATGGTTTGGCTGAGTTGGCGTCGGCGACGGGTACTCAGATCCAGTACACGAAGTTGACGATTTTGGCGTCGTTGGGTATTGCGGCGGTGCAGATTGCTTTTGCGCTCGCTAATGCGTGGGAGACGTGTGGCGGGTCGTTGGCCGATATTCCGATTGTTCAGGCGATTACTCGTGCGGCGATCGCGGTGATGGAACGCACGTTGATCAGGGAGATCGTGGAGCAGGTCGGTAAGTCGGTTGCGGTGACCACGATCAAGGAGTTGGTTCAGACCACGGTCGGCAAGATTGTGGCTGAGACGTTGAAGTGGTCGGCGTTGGGGGTGGTGCAGGAACTCGGTATTCAGGGTTATCAGATGTCGCAGGGGCATCGGTCGGAGATCGATGTGAAGCAGCTCGGCATGGTGGTGGAGTCGTATGCGTTGGGTGGGGCGATCGGTGGGGTGTCGAGTGTGGGGATGAGTAAGTTCGCTGACCGGCTTTTCGGGAAGGTCTCCGAGAACACGTCGAAGGCCGCGTTTTTGGCTCGTGGTGGGGTGATCGGTTATGTCAGTGGTGCGGCGGGTAATGGTGGGGCGATGTTGTTGACCGGCGGGCATTTCAATGCTGCGGGTTTTTTGGGTCGTCGTTGATGGGTTCGTTGCCGGGGAAGCCTGAGGGTGGTGGGCTGACTGCGGGGTTGACTGGGCGGGAATCGGTTACCGGTGTGGTGGGTGGTTCGCCGGCACGCGGGGACGCGGCGGGGTTGGGTGATCACGGAATTGTTGGGCACCTGGATGGCGCGACCGTGTCCGGCGGCGTACCCGCCGAGGCGGCTGCGTCCGGCGGTGGCGTGGGGGGTCAGGGGTCGTCGGTGGCTGCGGGGGCTGCGCATGGTGGTGGGGATTCTGGTGAGGCGGCTGCTGGTTCGGCGGTTCCGGCGTCGGGTGATGGTGTCGGCGGTTCGGTGGGTGTGGTCGGTGATGGTTCGGGAGGTGTTGGGCTGCACCCTGAGCCGTCGGCGGCTTCGGCTGCGGCTTCGGCATCTTCGCCGGCGTCGACGCCGGCGGCCGGGGGATCGCCGTCGGCGCCGGCCGCGCCGGCGGGTGCGGCGGCGCCCGCCCCGGTTGCGGCGGCGGGTCATGTGCCGGGGGGGCGCGGGCTCGGTGTCGGGTGCTGGGTCGGGTGCTGGGTCGGGTGTTGTGGGGGGTCGGCCGGTGGTGTCGGCGATTGCGGGGCATCCGGCGGCGTCGGGGGCGGTGGTGTCGGCGCGGCCTGACGGTGCGGGGGTGCCGCGGATGTTGACGGCGGTGCGGGCGGAGGCCGTGTCTTCGGCGGTGGGTGTTGAGGGTGCGGGCGTGGATCGTGGTGTGGGGTCGCAGGTTTCGGCGGGGGTTCCAGAAGGTGCCCGGCCGGTGTCTGGTGGTGGGCGGGGTGAGCGGGGTGGGCTGTTGCCGGTGGATCGTCCGTCGGTCGGGGATGCTCGCCCGGATGGTCCGGCGGGTGATACGGGTGCGGATCGTGGTGCCGGTGATGGTGGGTCGGCGCGGCCGTTCGAGGGGGATGGGCATGCGCGGGAGCCCGCGTGGCCGGAGCACGGACTCGGTGACGACCGGCCGGGCAGGTTGAGCGATCGTGACGGTGGGGGTGAGCGGGCCGGTGGACCTCATGGGCGTGAGGTGGCCGATCCGGAGGTCGCGCAACGGTCGGATTCGGCGTCGGATGCGGCGTCTGAGGGTGCGGCGCAGATGCCGTCCGCTCGTGTGGGTGATGTGACGGTGCGGATGGATGTTGTTGCTGTCGACGGACTTCCGCATGATGTTGCGCATCTTCCGCATCTGATCGCTCATGACGGTGGTGAGGTGGCGGGACCGCATGTGCAGGATCAGCGCCCGGTCCGTCGGGGCGGTGACGGTGATGGGGATGTGGTGCCCGATCGCGGCGCCGACACTGATGCCGCTGCTGATGATGGTGTGCGGCCGCCGGTGTCGCATGATGAGGGTCGGACGGAGCAGACCGAGGAATTGGCCGCCGCGCGCCGGGTTGCCGATGACGCGGCGGTGCAGCGGATGGATCGGGAGTCGCGGGAGGCTCCTGCGCGGGTGTTGAAGAGTTTCGATGATGCGGCGCAGAAGGTGATGTCGTCGCTCACCACGCATTCGGAGGGTGTGCCGGTGGGTGTGGGTGGCGATGTGCATCCGGCGCCGGATGCGGTGACGATGTTGGCGGTGTCGGGGTCGTTGCTGGGTGTGGCATCGGTGAAGGCGGCCTATCACGGTGCGGCCCGGCTGACCGATGCGGTGCGGGCACGTGTGGGGGGTGTGCACGCCGACCGCGCGGGTGATGTCCACCCTGATTCCGGACCTGTTGTGGTTGAGGAGCTTCGGTCTGATGGTGGCGATGATGTAGCCGGTCCTCGGGTCATCGACGATGTGGACGCATCCGGTCGGGTGGGGTTGTCGTCGTCGATGACGCGGGAACAGGTTGATGACGCGTTGGGGGTGGTGGATGAGTCGAATGTGTCGGGTCAGCAGTGTGGTGATCAGGCGGTGGCGGTGCGGGATGGTTTGTTGTCGGGGGAGGCGGTGGCGCCGGAGGGTCGGGGCAGCGATTTTGCGGGGGTGAGTACTGCGGAGTTGGCGGATCGGTTGGGGGTGGACGGTTTTGATCGTGGGTCTGTTGAGTCGGTGGCGAGGTCGTTGCAGCGGTTGGGTGATGATGCGGTGGCCACGGTGGTGGGGCGAACCGAGGTGGGCGGTGATTTGCATGCGGTGACGGTGGCGCGTGTTGATGGTGAGCATGTGGTGTTGGATCCGTCGGCGCCTGCGGGTGAGCGGGTGGTGGGTTTGGTTGAGGGGTTGGGCCGGTTCGAGGAGTTCGGTGCTGCGTATCACGATGGTCGTGGGCCGGTGGGGGCTGATGATGGGCGGGTGACGCATCCGCGGGGTGATGCGGGTGGGCGCAGGGTGTTCGGTGATCACGAGTTGGTGGGGACGCGTCGGGACGGGCCGCGTGAGGACACTCCGGGCGAGAAGAGTGGTGAGCACGGGGATGCTGGGCGGGCCGGTGTGCGTGGGGAGGGCGACGATGGTCGCGGGTTGGGGTCGCGGCGTTCTTCTGCTGATGATGCTGATGCCGGTTCGGATGGCCCGCATGTCGGAGACGGTGGAGATTCGCGCGCTGGTGGGCACCGAGTCGGTGAGGATGAGGCTGCTCGGCTGGGTGAGGAGCCGAGCGATGCGCCGGTTACGGCGGAGCCTGAAACCCCGTGGCCGATCATGGATGCGGCGACAAAGGCGGCGAACCGACAGCACATCGAGTCTGTGGTGGATGAGGCGCGCTCTGCGAGCGACGCTCGTGCTCGGGCGGACGCCGATCTAGCCGATGCAATGCAACGAGGTGATGCCCGGGAGGTCACGGCTGCGGAGAGGCGGTTGCAACAGGCGCGTGGCCGCGAACGCGGGGCACACGCGCGGATGTGGTCGGAACTTGATGACAAATACACCGAAAAGCGTGACATCAGCTTCGCACGTAGACCGGGTGGAGACGATGCGGGATACCCGCGGTTGCGGGTTGGTGACGATGGTCTGCCTGAGGTCGTTCCGGACCGGACTGCGTCGCCGGACGTGGCTGAGCGGCGTGAGTCGCTTGCCAACGCCCTTGCACGGGCTCGTAATGAGGCCGAGGACAACGGGCTTGGGACCGATCCGGAGAAGGTTTGTGGCGATCAGCGTGACCGGCATCGAGCTGAGTTGCGTGAGCTGGAGCGTGCTCGTCACACCGAGGAGCTCGAACAATCGGATATCGACACCGCGAGTCGCGACAGCGCAGCGCACGGCGAGGATTTGACGTACCTTCTCAAGAATCCGTATCGCTACCTGGGTGAAGGTGCCGACAGGCAGGAAGCTGCTGGGCAGCTCGATGCTCAGCGCCACGGCATGGAAACGCGGTCCGTAGACGAGTTGCTCGAGGCGATCGATACGTACGATGGAACCCGCGAGGCGACGGCTGGACTCCGCAGCGAGCTACGGAAACAGCTGCGCGACCGTTGTTTCGATGCACTTGTTGGGGAAGGAATCAGCCCGGAGACTGCGGAGGAGGTGGCTGAAGCGTATGCCGATGTGCAGTTGTATGGCAGTGGGTCGGATCAGGTGATCACGCACAATAACGATCAGGTGGCGGGTGGTCGTCGGTCGGCGTCGACGTATGGTGACCGAGATGTGAATGGTGCGTTGGGGTCGACGAACCAGCAGGAGAAGGCGGCGCTTCGGGCGTGGTTGCAGGACCTGTCGTTGCGTGGTTTCGGCAACTGTGCGATCTATGTCAGGTTTGCGCCTGGTTGACGCGGTTTCGTTGTCGGTGGTGGTCGGTAGATTAGTGGTCTGATCAGAAGGAGGTTCGGTATGGCGCCGCGGGATTTGGATGAGTTGGTGGACTGGTTTGCGCGGACGAAACCGGTTGTGTGGCAGGGGCCGGTGTGTGGTGATGAGCATGTGGCGGAGTTTGGTGGTGTGGTGCCGGATGTGTTGGTCAAGTTGTG
>NZ_JBNCNR010000032.1:0-36067 GCF_049847065.1 Gordonia sp. DT219
TCAACAACGAGCCCGCCAATGCCACCAAAAACGCAGGTCATCACCACAATGACCGCAAACTACGGCTGTAGTACTAGCCGAATGATTCGCGGTGTAAGGAATACTCGTCGGCTAATCGACGGTCGTGGCGACCACGAGAACGTTGTATCGGATGTCGTGCTCCGCGGGTATGTTCCCGGCGGGTGCGTAGAGCGCCGGTCCGTCGTAGTGAACGCTGAACCAGCCAGGGTGTCGCGCAGGAGTGAGTTTGCGGTGCTGAATGATGTGACCGTCGCGCGCGATGACACGAACGCGCCCGGGAGGTTGGGTGCGATGGTCGATCCAGAGGTAGCGGTCCCATACGAGACATCCGTGCAGAATGACTTCCCCGGGAGTGTGTTCACCGCGCAGAAGCGTGGTGAACCCGTCGCCGAGGTCGGCAACCCACTCGATGTGGTCACCGACGGTGTCGCCAGGGCGCACAACGGCCCGAACATGTGAACACACGTCGGCGGGGACCGGTTGACCGTCGAGGACGCCCGCAGACGCATCGGCCCAGAAGGTGGTGGGCGCGAACGCATCACCCGGTTCGGGTCGGTCCGGGAACGGTTCGAGGTCTTCGAGGAGCCAGAGCTGCGTCATGACGGCTCGTCGAGGATGAGGGCCACGAATAGGTCGTGCGAGATTCCGAGGGTGGGGATGCCGGCTTGGACGGTTCGGTACGTGACGATGCCCGCAGGACCGATGTCGTACGGAATTGCCTCGCTCACCTGCGAGGTGACGCCGGCGGCGATCCCGTCGACCCCGGACGGTGAGGCGCTGATCTCGGCGGTCGGGTTGTCGAGATCGATGCTGATCCGATCACCGACGCGGGGGACCGTGCGCCCGAAGTACGTCGCAGGAAAGGTGACAAAGATGGTTCGTCGCGCAAGCTCTCGCCGACTGCGGAAGTCGGCGACTTGTCGGGACGTCGGTTCGATGAGCACGGGGTCGGCGAGAGTGACGACAACACCGCCGGGTTCGAGAGCCCCTGCAGGGATGCACAACGGTGCGGGGAATCTCTCCACCTGCTCGACCGGGCGAAGAGTTTCGCCTGTCGTCGGATCTTCGGTCGTTCCGAGGTATATCTGTCGGACGTTCGAGACGGTCGCTGTGACGTCGACACCCGGCACGTCGCCGTGATGCCACGACAACCCGATCCCGACGGGTTGCGTTCGGGGGTCGCCGTAGGTCGGGCCCCACCGAGCGACACCGCCGTCAAAGGCCACGAGGTCGCGGTCACGATCGCGACCCGTCACTCGCACTGCCGACTCCTCGAAGGATGTGGGGTGCGCAAAGAGGGCACCGGAGATACTCGCGCCAATTGCGGGAGGTGTGCGGCAACATCCGTACTCGAAGGGCGCGAGTCGGACGACAAGCGATGGACGGGATGGGAGCGTGGTCAACACATTCACCGAGAGTTCGACGATCCGCAGCACGCCGGCCGCGGGTCCCAGTGCACCTGAAACGAATGTACGTCATCCGTCCGCGGGGATCACGCCCACCTGTTCGAGCTGTTCTGGTCGACCGTCAGCCGGCGAGTCGCTAGATCAGCCGTGCGACTGATCGTCGAGACCGAACTGTGCGACAGTCCACCAATTCATTACTTGCAAACGATATCGCTTGCAAGTAATATTGATGAGGTGCTGATCGATTGGTCGCGGGAGTTCGACACCTACCTGACCCGATTGGAGTGCTCATCAGCCGCCGGCAACTCAGCCGATCAGCTTCGGCTCGACCTACTACTTGCCGAACTGCACGTCCTTTTTGAATTAAAGTCGGCGCCCACCACGGAGTCGGCAACCCTCAAACGCGTACGTCAGTCACGGCGACACTCGGTGTGGCGTGTCGCGCATCCATTTCGCGAAGGCATAGCGGTCCGGCTCATCGTCTGGTTTCCCGACGACGACCATGCCGTTGTGGCGCTCTTCGCAGGAGACAAGGCGCGGATGGGTGACGTGTTCTACGACAGCGTCGGTCCACGCGCAGACGCCGCGATCGAGGCATGGAAGAAGCAGACAGAGAGTGAACGAGGTGACAATGAGTGAGAAGAAGCCGTCGGCATTCGTGCGTGGCAACAAGCGGCTGGAGAAGATGCTCGCCGAGCCTGACACAGCACAGCGGGTCGGGGTCATCCGCGCAGACATGGCCCAGGCCGATCGCGCTCACGCAATGGGACTTTCCGCGATCCGACGCGCCGCGCAGCTAACACAGACCGAACTCGCACAACGGATGGGTATCAAGCAAGCCGCCGTCTCCGGGCTCGAGGCTCGCGACGATCTGCTCCTGTCGACACTGGCCAACTACCTGGCGGCCGCTGGGGCCACCGATATCGCGATCACCGCCCGCCTTGGCGAGCGCATCGTCGAAGTCAGCCTTCCGACAGAATCCGAAGAAGAAGAGTGATTTACCGCCGCCGTCAAAAGTAGGTCGATGATCAATCGTTCAGTATGCCGACCGAGAATAGGGCTGAATAGACACCATTACGTCACAGTGACGTTTATATTGTGCGATTGCCAACCGGACAAAGTCAGGTTCCGCAACTACGGGAAAAGCCACATCCTCGGAGGCCAATGGGCGTTATGTCAGGCGTGCGAGGACGCGTATCAGTCGAGGGATGAGGATCGGGCGGTGGGACGCATGATGGTCGTCGCCCAAGAGTCCGGCGCTTCCTTCTACCTGATCAGCGGGCCCTCCATCGTGAGCAAGTGGGTCGGCGACAGCGAGCAAGCGATCCGACGGATCTTTCGCGCCGCGGCCAAGAAGGACAGCGCGATCATCTTCTTTGACGAGATCGACAGCATTGCCGAGCGCCGCACCGAGGAATCTCACGAAGCGTCCAGCTTCTCTGGTTGACTGCACTCGTCATAGGTGCGAGCCGATAACATACATTATGTAAAGTAAACCACTGCAGGCAGCTGCACAACGAATGTCATGGAACCCTCACCTGACACCGCAGACCTGGCGCCCTATCAATACGTCGGTCAAGCGTGACGAGTGGAGCATCCGCCAGTTCAGCGACCGCGACATAGCTCGCATCGTGTCCGGACAAATTGCTGCGCAATTCCCACACCCGCGAACCGAGCAGTTCGTACGGCCACTGCTCTATTGACAGGTCGAGCAGATCGCCGTGGGCCTGCACCGCCTGGTCGACACTGACGACTCCGGCGAGCGCTTGTCTGCGAATGATGTTTCCCGCTTCGAACATCACCAGTTGCGGTGCGAGCAAGCGAGTTCCGGACAATTGCCCGACCGCCCAGCGGCCGTCCGGACCGTCGTCGAGCAACAGCGCCACGAGCGCTGAGGAGTCGCACACAGTAGCGTTGGTCACCGTCGCTCGGCATCTCGCGCGTCGAGTATCGCGGTGGCATCGACGCGTACTCCAGTTGCGCCAACCCGCGCCCGTGCCCGCGCGATGACGTCGTCCACCTGTGGGCGTGACGCAGACTCCATCAGCATGCCGCGCAAGTACTCCTGCAACGACTTGCCGGCCCGCGCAGCCCGCCCGGCCAGCTCATCGCGCACCGCGTCCGGAACATCGCGCACTGTGATCACAACGCTCATGCAGCTATAATAGCTGCATTGCTAGCACCATGCATGCATGCTGGTTGCGATCGATTATGCAGGGGTTACCCGTAAACGACAGCGACTTGCTACCTCCTCGCCGACTCGCTGCCGAGTGCCGGTTCAACGGGCAAGTCCCAAGGACGCCATCAACGAACGTTCGACTTCAACGAGCTATTCGGACGTCAGCCGGCCAACACGCCTCAAGACGTTCGAGCGACGCACAGCGGTCAGTTTGTCGACCATCACGTCAGTGCCGCGCTCGAGGCCAGAAAGCCCGTCGCCGTCACCCGGGATACGAATCCTCAACAGCGGCGCATCGATGAGCTAGCTCGTCATCGGCGCGACGACCACCGACAGAGGCGACCACCGACAGAGTTGAATCGAAAAGGTCGTCCTCGACGATGGCCGCCGGCCGGGGCTTCGACGCGTACACACCACCCACAACGGTCCAGATCGCCCCGAATTACTCCTCATCGTCCCACGGTGCCGCGACAGCCTCGACGAAATCCTGCTCGTCACCATCGGCGTCCGTCTGAGCGACGAGAACCGACTGCTTGTGGGCTTGGGCGGCGAATTCGGGAGTACGTACGTCAGGAACCCAGACCTGTAGAGGCCGTAGTCCGCGCTCGCGCATTCGGCGTCGGTACTCGCCGACCCTGTCCCTTACCGCCATGCCTGGACGTTACATGTAACACCGATGCCCGGCTCGGATGTGCGCTCCGACGATGGATTCACTCCCGCCGCCGCCATCGCCGTCGGCTCTGCCACGCAGCGAAGTCGACACCTACCTGAGCTCGAGCACCACACGCAGCGCAGCGCCGACGCGGTGCATCTCTTCATGGGTCAGCTGGCCTGCACGTTCACCGAGCCGCTGTGGATCAACCGCGGCCACCTGTTCGGCGAGGACCCGCGTGACCCGGCCCCCGATCTCGATTTCTGGCCGGAACGTTGCCGGCCGGGCCAACGTTGATGTCGGCGCCACCAGCCAGGTCGAGAGCGGCAGCTGATCGGATTGCACGACCACCGCGTAGCGCGCGCCGGACTGTTCATGGCCACGGGCATCTTTCGGGGCGCGAAGTCGGTACACCTCACCTCGCACGTAGCGCCTCCATGTCCCGAAGGACCTGTGCGGCTTCCGCGCGATCAACCGGATCACCAACGAGCGCCTCCGCTTCTTCGCGGAGCGACTTCGCAGTCTTGTGCCGTGCGGCGTCGATGAGTGCAGCGCGCACCGCGGCTGACACCGGGGTACCGTCTTCGGTCAGAATCGACAGCGCCCGCGAGGTGTCCTCATCGGGTCGAAAAGTAATCGCGTCAGCCATAGCATGACTGTAATACAAATCGTAAGACAGGCACGCTGACATCTGGTCCCCAGAGTCTGGCGTGGTCGCCTACATCCGGCTGGTCTACCGCAGCCCGGCCGGGACGACCTTGCCGTTGACCGTCACGGTGACCGCGCCGGTTTGGGTGTTCTCGTTCACGGTGCCGTGCTCAAAGGTCACTTTTTGCACGACGCCGTCAACGGTCACGTCGCTGGTGGGAACTCCCAGCGGTCCGGCCGAGCCGTTCTTGCCGGTGAGTGACGGGGTGCCGTCGGGCGCGCGCTCGGTGTTCCACGCGTCCCGGATCTTGCCCGAGGTGATGATGTAGGCCGGAGTCCCCGGAGCGTCGTTCTTCGCGACGATCACACCACCCTGGAACTGCTGGAACACGACGCCACTCTCCCGGGTCCCGGCGTTGCGATCGCCGCTCAGCGGCTTGGCGAGAGCATCCTTCTGGGCTCGGGTCGCCGATGCGTACTTGACCGCGATCGGACCACTCAGGGTCACCACGACGTCGCGCTCCCCCGTGACCTGGACCGTCGTCGGTACAGCTGCCGCGGACGAGGCCGCAGAGGAGGTGCCCGAGCTCGCGCCTTCGCTGAGCGCTGCCGACGACTCCGACGTCGTGGTCACGCCCGACGACGCTTGCGACGGCGTCGCGTCGTGGCTCGTGGAGTCGTCACCGCAGGCAGCGGCGACGAGCATCACCGCAAACAGACCGGCCACGAATGCTGTACGACGAGAAGCGCTCCGCCTCATGTGTTCCTTACGTCCGTAGGTCCAGTCGAGTCGTGATGACCCTACGCGAATCGGAACCGACCAGCCTGTTCGGCCCTTCCACCCGGTCGTCCCCGACCCGTCACGACCCAGCAGCGTCGGGATGGGTCACCGAACGGATATCCAGATCAGGTATCCCCACGAAATCACATGGGTTGCACGTAAACAACGGAATGCCGTTTGCGATTGCACTGGCAGCGATCAATGCATCATATGCTCGCACTTTTGGTTTTCGGCCCGCCGACCGCAACGCGGCTACGACACCACCGAAAGCTCGCGCACTCTCAGCAGTGAATGCCAACGCCTCGAAATCCGCCTCTGCCTGCTGCAGGTGCTGTTGCCGGACGCTTCGCTCGTGATCGGTCCGCGCGACATGTGGGCCGACCGAAAGCTCCGCAAGGGTGATTGCACTGATCACCGACTCATCGGGTAGCTCGCCCGGATTGCCCAGTCTCCCAAGCAGAATCACGGTTGAGGTGTCCAACATCCCCCGCGTTGTGTGGACCGGTTCGTTCATGAGGTCGAATCCAACACGCTGTCGATGTCCGACCGCAGGGCGTCCGGATCGACCTGGGGTAGGTGAGCCCTCCGGCGAATCAGCTCAGCTGCGCTCACACCCTTCCGCGGCAGCGGACCGAGTTCGGCCACCGGCTCGCCATCACGCGTAACCACCACCCGCTCGCCGCGCTCGACTCTTCGCAACACCTCGCCGCCGTTGTTGCGCAACTCCCTGACACTCACGACTTCGGTCATATCAGAGTGTATCACCGGTGATACACATGGGCGTTGAACCGCATATCCCCCTTCCGGCCGCCTTCGGCGAAACTTTTCCGGACCTGTCGATCAGCAGCCTCGCATCGTCAGCGCCTGGTCTCATATCTGGTCAGGAGCACGCCATCGGGAAACGTTCTGGCCTCCAACAGGTTCAGGTTCACCCAGTTGTCCAAGGCCGTGAAGAACGGCGTCCCACCGCCCACCAGGACCGGGTGGGTGGCGATCACGTATTCGTCGATCAGCCCGGCCCGCATGGCCGCAGCGGCGAGGGTGGCGCCGCCGATGTCCATGGGACTGCCATCCCCGGCCTTGAGCCTGCTGATCTCGTCCACGGCATCGCCGGTGACCAGTCGGGCGTTCCAGTCGACCTCGCGGATGGTCGAGGAGAACACGACCTTTGGCATGTCGCGCCAGCGACGGGCGAATTCAATCTCCGCCGGCGTGACGTCCGGCTGTTGATCGGCGGTAGGCCAGTGTGAACTCATCGCCTCCCACAGCCTGCGCCCGTAGAGCGTGATGTCCGTCGCGGCCACCCGGTCGGACCACCACTGGAACAGTTCATCGCTCGGCGCGCTCCAGCCGAGATCATCACCCGGTGCGGCGGTGTAGCCATCCAGACTCACGTTCATTCCATAGATCAGTTTCCGCATTGTGTCAGCCTTCCCGAGTCGGTCGTCGAGATACAGACCCATACCGCAACGAGAATTCGTCGGTCGGAGCACTGGCTCTCCCACAATAGTTCGGCGGCCGGACGCTCGACTACGGTCTGCGCGGACTCGTGTTCGTCATCCGGACGGCAATCGCATCAACGTCGGACGGCCGCTACCACACTCCGAGGGATGATCATCGTGACCGCCGGCAACCGGCTACGGGCTCTCGTGTCACCGAACCGGTTCGATGCAACTGGACGGCACGTCGATCAGCGAACAGGTTGTCGGCGGACGCGTCGGCCGGTAATTCGCGGCATTCCCATGCCCGGCGATCAGGTCGTGGTAGGCCGCCACGGCATCGGTCAGTCGGCGGGTCAGTGCCGGATCGGTCTTGACATCCACCGTGTACAGCCCGAATCGTGGTGTGTAGCTGCCCCATTCGTAGTTGTCGGTGAGGCTCCAGTAGTTGTAGCCGATCACCGGGATACCATCCTGGTGGGCTCGCTGCAACCAATAGACCAGGTCGCGCAGGTGATCGCCGCGCCGGTAACCATCCGGACGCGGCTTGCCGTTCTCGGTGGGCATACCCGATTCGACGACGTAGAGCGGCTTGCCCGGATAGTGCCGGGCGTAGAAGCGCAACGAGTAGTAGAGACCGTCGGCGTTGATGGGCGCCTTCCACATGTCGCCGGTCAATGCGTTCCACGCCGACGTCTCGGTGGGCGCGACCGTGTAGTAGTAGTCCAACCCCATGAAGTCGACCTTGTCGGCCACCCGATCATGGAATGTGGTGTCGATGACCGGTTCGGCCGCCGGGATGTAGGCCGAGTTGGAGGTGACCATCGCCCGCGGTTGACGCGCGTGGATGTAGTCATAGATCGTGCGGTGGGCGGTCACCAGCTTGTCGTAGAACATCGGGAGGTCGGCCGGCGACAGCCCGCCCGTACTGACCTCGTTGTAGCCGTACATGAGTGGCTCGTTGAACGTGATCCACATCGGGTCGGCGGGCGCATACCGGTCGACGATGTGGCGTGCGTACGTCAACCACAGATTCGTCGTATCTGCGTTGCGCCACCCGCCACGGTCGACCAGCCAGCCGGGGTAGACCCAATGGTCGAGCGTCAGCATCGGCCGCATCCCCGCCGCGCGGATGGCCGCGATGACGTTGTCGTAGAAGGCAAGTGCCTGCGGATCGAAGAACCCCGGCCGCGGCTCGACGCGCGCCCATTCGATGCCGATGCGGTAGACGTTGGTGCCGAGATCGCGGGCACGATCGATGTCCTCGCGGTAGCGGTGGAAGAAGTCGACGCTGTTGCCGACGCGGTCCTTGGTGTTCGCGGGATCGGCGGAGTAGCGGCGCCAATTGCTGTCCGGTGAGTAGCCCTCACTCTGGAAGCCCGACGACGACACACCGAACATGAAGTCGCCCGGCAGCGGAGCCACCACACTCGCCGACGCAGACGGGATGGCCGAACCGACCCCGGCACCGAGGGTCGGTAGTAGCAAGAACACGGCCAGGGCGGCGATGCCCCAGCACCACCGGATCGGCCTGGTTCGTCTCCCGTTCGTAGCAGCCATGTCTGTCAGAATCGCAGAGTCGGTTCGTGGGAGTTGCCGGTTTTGCCGGACCGGGATCGCTGCGCTCTCTGGCGCCCTCCCCCGTCGGCACGGGCATTGGCCGACTCGATTCTCGAGACACCGATTAGGGATCCCGTATTTGGGCACTCTGCACGCGATGCCCGCGGAAACGCACCGCGGTGCGCCGGTCCAGCAGAAGCGCATAGAGGAGGCCTCGTGTCCCATAAGAAGAATCCCACGATCCCGGGAACGCCCGGCTCCGGAACCCCGACCGTCGCCGAACCGACCGAACCAACCGGACCATTGCCGCCCAACGACGATCAGGCGGCACCCGAACTTCGCAGCGCCACCGGACAAGAAGTGGATGGACCGGAAGGAGTGCGCGCGCAACACGGCGCGTACCTCACCACCGCGCAAGGAGCGCGGCTGTACGACACCGACCACTCACTCAAGGCAGGCGAGCGGGGTCCAACGCTGCTCCAAGATCACCATCTGCGGGAGAAGATCACCCACTTCGATCACGAACGGATCCCAGAGCGCGTGGTGCATGCGCGCGGCGCCGGAGCCCATGGCATCTTCCGCGGCTACGGCACCGCCGACAAGATCTGCAAGTCGGCGTTCCTGGGCACGGACGTCGAGACAGCGGTGTTTGTCCGGTTCTCACAGGTTGTCGGCTCCCGTGGTTCAGCGGAGACGGTCCGCGACACCCGCGGGTTCGCGACCAAGTTCTACACCTCCGAAGGCACCTTCGATCTCGTCGGGAACAACATTCCGGTCTTCTTCATCCAGGACGGCATCAAATTCCCCGACCTCATCCACGCCGTCAAACCGCGTCCCGACCGGGAGATCCCGCAGGCGCAAAGTGCCCACGACACCTTCTGGGACTTCGTCTCGCTGCACGCCGAGGCGACCGCGCACACCATCTGGCACATCTCCGATCGCGGAATTCCGCGGTCGTACCGAATGATGGAAGGTTTCGGAATCCACACTTTCCGGCTGGTCGGCGCCGACGGCGACACCAGCCTGGTGAAGTTCCACTGGAAGCCGCGCCTGGGTGTGCATTCGCTGTTGTGGGAAGAAGCCCAGTTGGCCAACGGATTCGACCCGGACTTTCTCCGGCGCGATCTGGCCGACGCGATCGAGGCCGGCGCATACCCAGAGTGGGAGCTCGGCGTCCAGGTGTTGCCCGATAGCCCTGAGCAGATGTTCGAGGGCATCGACCTCCTCGACCCCACCAAGATCGTGCCAGAAGAGCTTGCGCCAGTTCAGCCGATCGGGCTGATGACCCTCAACGCGAACCCGACCAACTACTTCGCCGAGACCGAACAAGTCGCCTTCCATCCCGGGCATCTGGTGCCCGGCATCGACGTCACCGACGATCCGCTGCTGCAGGCTCGACTCTTCTCCTACCTCGACACCCAGATCAGTCGACTGGGCGGCCCGAACTTCGCGCAGGTGCCGATCAACCGGCCCCATGCCGCGCTCAACGACATGTTCCGTGACGGCATGCACCAGAGCGGCGTACACACGGGAGTTTCTCCGTACCAACCGAATTCACTCGACGGCGGTTGTCCGTTCATGGCGGCGGCCGAGACGGGAGCCTATATCGAGGTGCCCACCGAACTGCCGGCATCAGCCAAGACCCGCAATGCCGCGGCCACCTTTGACGACCATTTCTCGCAGGCCCGGTTGTTCTACCTCAGCCTCTCCCCTGTCGAGCGCAGCCATGTCGCCGACGCGTACACCTTCGAGTTGGGCAAGTGCTACGAGCAGGCCATCAAGGAACGCACCTTGCAAGTGCTCGCCAACATCGACTCGGATCTGTGTGCGAAGGTGGCCGAAGGTCTCGGCCTGGCCGCCCCGGAGCGGACCGTCGAAATCGACGAAGACCAGACACCGAGTCCGGCGCTCGCGCAGGTCGGTGCGCAATGGCCGGTAGACGGTCGCCAGATCGGCATCCTGGCCGACGACGCCGACGACCTGGCCGAGGTGAGTGAACTGGTGACAAAGATCGATGGCGCCGGCATGGTGCCACTGGTCATCGCGCCACACGGCGGGCAGTTGGGCTCGGGCAAGGCGGTGGTGCCGATATCCCGAACGTTCGCCACCATGCGGTCGATCGAATACGACGCCATCATCCTTGCCTCCGCACCGACCGATCAGACCGTACAGACGCTGCTGGCCGAGACATACCGGCACTGCAAGGCAATCGGTGTCCTGCCCCGGGGCGCCGCCCTGCTGCCGAATGCGGGCATCGCTGCCGACGCGCCAGGCGTCGTGACCTCACAGCAGGCGACCGACCTGCTCGAGGCGATGACGCCGCTGCTCGAGTCACATCGCGTATGGGCTCGGCAGGTCTGAGACACCGTCCGGCGGGCCACGCCGTCAGCGCCAGGCTATGACCCGGCTCACGTAGGATAGGAGGTGTTCCGGACCGACCGAGCGGCCTCCGCA
Organism: Gordonia sp. DT219; assembly: GCF_049847065.1. Taxonomy (NCBI): domain Bacteria; kingdom Bacillati; phylum Actinomycetota; class Actinomycetes; order Mycobacteriales; family Gordoniaceae; genus Gordonia; species Gordonia sp. DT219. Next base: position 11,141 of record NZ_JBNCNR010000032.1, read on the forward strand.
GCCCGCAGCCTTGCAGCCCCTTGGAGACCGCGTACCCCACGCGGAAGGTGGATTGACCATGTCGTCCAACAGTTTCAACAGCCGGGATCAGCTCGGCGTCAACGACAAGACATACGAGATCTTCCGGCTCGACCGGATCGCGGGTTCGGCGCGACTTCCCTACAGCCTCAAGGTTCTTCTGGAGGACCTTCTCCGCAACGAGGACGGGCACCTGGTCACCGCCGCACAGATCGAGGCCTTACGGGACTGGGATCCGGCCGCCACGGCGAACCCGGAGATCCAGTACACCCCCGCCAGGGTCCTCATGCAGGACTTCACCGGGGTGCCCTGCGTCGTCGACCTGGTCGCCATGCGTGACGCGATGACCGCGCTCGGCGGCGATGCGGCCAAGATCAACCCGCAGATCCCCGCCGAACTGGTCATCGACCATTCGGTCATCGCCGACGTCTTCGGTCGGCCGGACGCCATCCAGATCAATTCGCAACTCGAATTCGACCGCAACAAGGAGCGCTACCAGTTGTTGCGCTGGGGACAGCAATCCTTCGACGACTTCCTCGTGGTACCACCCGATACCGGCATCTGCCATCAGGTGAATCTGGAATACCTTGCGCGCGTGGTCTTCACGCGCGAGCGAAACGGTACGACGCAGGCCTACCCGGACACCCTCGTCGGCACTGACTCGCACACTCCGATGGTCAACGGCCTCGGTGTGCTCGGATGGGGCGTCGGCGGAATCGAAGCGGAGGCCGCCATGTTGGGTCAGCCGATGAGTATGCTCATCCCTCAGGTCATCGGTGTCCGGCTCAGCGGCAGCCTCGGCGAAGGCACCACCGCAACCGATCTCGTCCTCACCGTGGCGGCCCTGTTGCGCGGCATCGGCGTGGTCGGAAAATTCGTCGAGTTCTTCGGGCCCGGAGTCGCCAACGTTCCACTCGCCACCCGGGCGACCATCGGCAACATGAGTCCCGAATATGGTTCTACCGCAACAATGTTCCCCATCGATGAGGTAACCCTCGACTACTTACGGCTGACCGGCCGCAACCCCGAGCACATTGAGCTGGTGGAGGCCTACGCACGCGAACAGGGGTTGTGGCACGACCCCGATCAGACCCCCGACTTCAGCCGGGTGGTCGACCTCGATCTTTCGACGGTGCAACCGTCGATCGCCGGTCCACGCCGGCCCCAGGACCGGATCGCGCTCGGTGATGCGCCCAGCACCGTTCTCGGCATTCTCGCCGGTGATCATGAGAAGCCCACCTCGAAGGCCGGTGGCGTCGACAGCGCGTCCGCGGAGTCGTTCCCGGCCAGCGATCCGATCGCGCCCGGATCCAACTCCGGCGACGACTCGCCACCGCGCCAGGTATCCGCCGAACAACTCACCGCCAACGCCAAGCTCGGCTGGCCCAGTGACCCGGCGAACGTCGTCATCGGCGGCCGCGAGGCCATCGTCGACCACGGCGATGTCGTCATCGCCGCGATCACCTCATGCACCAACACCTCGAATCCGTCGGTCATGCTCGGCGCGGGTCTGCTGGCGAAGAAAGCGGTCGAACTCGGTTTGCACACCCGTCCCTGGGTCAAGACCACCCTGGCTCCCGGCTCCCGTGTGGTCACCGACTACTTCGATCGATCCGGGCTGACGCCCTACCTCGACAAGCTCGGCTTCAACCTCGTCGGATACGGATGCACCACCTGCATCGGCAACTCCGGTCCACTCATCCCGGAGGTGAGCGCCGCGGTCAACGACAACGACCTCAACGTGTCGGCGGTCCTGTCGGGAAATCGCAACTTCGAGGGCCGCATTCATCCCGAGGTGCAGATGAACTTTCTCGCCTCTCCCCCACTGGTGATCGCCTATGCACTGGCCGGCAGTCTCCACACCGACCTGCTGACCGAACCACTCGGCAAAAGCGATGACGGCAAGGACATCTACCTGCGTGACATCTGGCCCTCCGACGAGGAGATCAAGCAGGCCGTCGACGCGAACGTCGAGGCGCAGATGTTCACCGAGAACTATTCGAATGTGTATGCCGGCGACGACAATTGGCGCGGCATGGATGTGCCCGACGGAGTGGTGTACGACTGGGATTCCACCTCCACCTACATCCGGCAGCCACCGTACTTCGAGGGCATGGACCGTGAGCCCGCACCGATTCGGGACATCAGCGGCGCCCGCGTGTTGGTCAAGCTGGGCGATTCGGTCACCACCGACCACATTTCGCCGGCCGGCGCCATCAAACGCGACAGCCCGGCCGGTCGCTATCTCGCCGACAAGGGTGTCGACGCAGCGGATTTCAACTCTTATGGTTCGCGGCGCGGCAATCACGAGGTGATGATCCGCGGCACCTTCGCCAATATTCGGCTCCGTAACGAGTTGGTGCCGGGGGTCGAGGGCGGTGTCACCAAACACTGGCCCGACGGCGGCCAGACCAGCATCTACGATGCCGCCGTGGCCTACCACGACGAGGACGTCCCGCTGATCGTCATCGCCGGCAAGGACTATGGTTCCGGCTCTTCACGGGACTGGGCGGCCAAGGGCACCAGACTCCTCGGGGCGCGGGCCGTCATCGCCGAATCGTTCGAGCGCATCCACCGGTCCAACCTCATCGGCATGGGTGTGCTGCCCCTGCAGTTCACCGAAGGTGACACCGCCGAGTCACTCGGCCTTGCCGGCGACGAGAGCTACGCCATCTCCGGTCTCGAAGCCGGTGATGCGAGCCTGCCCGACGAGGTCACCGTGACCGTCGAAAAGGACGGGAACTCACGAACATTCGGGGCAACCGTACGAATCGACACACCGGCCGAGGAACATTACTACCGCAACGACGGCATCCTGCCGTACGTGCTCCGGAATCTGTTGGCCGACAAGTGATCCGTGGCGCCGGCGGGTCGGTGCGACCTGTCACCGGACGACGAGCGCGTCGTCGAGCCAGTCGAACATGCGGTGAGCGGTCAATGCCCGCGCCATCAGCTGACAGTGCCAACTCGCACCTTCGGCCTCGGTGAATTCGACGAGTGTGGTCGGCGACAGCGGCGGCATAGCGATACTCAAAGGCGGCGGCACGCGGCACCCAATACCCCGCCTGACTGATGCCGTAGACGGCAAGTCGGTCGACGTCGACACCCTCAGTCCGACGATCAGGTCGGTGACCGGCGTCAGGACCGCCTCCCAGTCCGGCCGAAACAGCATGCCGTGCTCGAACAGCATCGATTGCTGTCCCGGAAAGACGCGTGCGACCTGTGAACAGTGCAGGTCAGACAATCTTCTGCAGTCAACGAGCATTTGCGTATTTCGCTTTCGGCTGTTCTTGGTGTGACCGACGAATGTGTCGGCAGTACCGCACGGGTCCGTGTCGTCACATGTGCCGGTCGGTGCGTCGCCTGTTCGCGGCGGCGTGCTTGTTTCTCACGTTGCCTTGGATGATTGCCGTGTGGGCGTCCGGGCCGATAATCTGGGTGCATGTCCAACCTTCATCGAGTGACGTCTGATCCGTCCATCTGCCATGGCAAGCCGGTGGTGCGTGGGTTGCGTTACCCGGTTGCCGACCTGTTGGACTTGCTCGCGTCGGGTATGACGATGCAGGACGTTCTCGATGACTACCCTGATCTGGAGCGCGAGGATCTGCTGGCTGCTGTGGATTTCGGTACGTTGACAGCCGCCAATCGTGTGGTCGTCCTGTTTGATGCTGCCTGAGCCGCGTGTACGGTGAGGTTTCTGATTGATGCGCAGTCGCCGGCGAGACTTGCTGTGTTGCTCGACGGTGGTAACCACCGGCAACATCACCAACACCCGGCTTCTCGCTCTCGTCGAAGATCACATCGCCGAGGTCACCGAGTTGCTGAGCAATTCGGTGTTCGTCGAGATTTCGTATGACCGGCTGGTCGCGCATTCGAGTCCAGAGCGTGAGCATGAGTGAACCGTGAGGTTGGAAATCATTGCTCTGCAACAGAAGCCGATTGTTTTTGCCTCGCAATCCGAAGTCGGGTCGGGAGCGTGTCAGTGGTGCTGTTAACGATGTGTCAGCAAGATTCATGAGCTGCCTCTGGCGGTCCGATGGTCTGGTGGTCTGGGACTCCTCTACTCTCCTGCGTTCAGCCCTGCGGGACATCCGTCGGATGACGATGATTTCCGCGCCAGTTGGCATGGGTCGAACCACGTAGGGTTTCGCCGTAAACCGACCGGGTACCCGGTCGACCATGACCTCGCTGTGGCTCGAGAACACGTCCGCCGGCCCGGAACCGGTCGCGCCGACGACGATCGGCGGCCGATACGACCACGTGGTGGTGGGCGGTGGTATCACCGGGCTGACCACCGCGCTGTTGCTCGCACGGGCCGGCCGGTCGGTCGCGGTCATCGAGGCTCGCTACATCGGTGCCGGCGCCACCGGCAACACCACGGGCAAGGTGTCGCTGTTGCAGGGCACCCGTCTGTCGACCATCGGACGCCACCACGACGTATCAGCGATGGAAAGCTACGTGGCGGCCAACCGGGCGGCACTGGACTGGCTCGGCGAATACTGCCGCGGCCGCGACCTCGACTACCAGGAGCACGCCGCGGTCACCTTCGCGACCACACCTGCCGGCGCTCAAGCCGTGGATTCCGAATACGAAGCGTGCACCCGCGTGGGCCTGCCCGTCGAGCGGACCGACTGTCCCGAACTCCCGTTCACCACACACGCAGGCGTGCGACTTGATCACCAGGCGCAGATCGATCCCATGGTGACGCTGCGGGCCATGGTCGCCGACCTCGCCACCCTGGGCGCAGACGTCTACGAGAATGTACGGGTGACCGGCGTACGGCCCCGATCGCACGGACACACGGTCGCCACATCTGTCGGCGACCTGACTGCCAAGTCCGTCGTGATCGCCACCGGCACACCATTTCTCGATCGCGGTGGCTTCTTCGCGCGGCTGCGCCCACGGCGGTCTTATGCCGCAAGCTTTCAGGTCGGCGGCCCGATCCCACAGGACATGTACCTGGGTGCCGACGATCCGACGGTCTCGCTGCGTACCGCACCGCGCGCCGATGGTGAACAGTTGCTGGTGGGCGGGTTCGGCCACGAGGTGGGCCGGGCATCCTCCGAACGCCGATACGTCGACGATCTCCTGGCATGGACGGCGAAATGGTTTCCCGACGCCCGCCTCACGGCACGGTGGGCCGCGCAGGACTACCTGTCCATCGATGAACTGCCCTACGTCGGCCCGCTGCTTCCGGGCATCGACGTGCATGTCGCAACGGGCTTCGCGAAGTGGGGTATGACCAACGGGGTGGCCGCTGCGCTGGCCCTCGCCGCACGCCTCTCGGGTGCGCCCGCGCCATCGTGGGCCGAGACGTTCCAGCCCTGGCGCCGGGCGCAGGTGGCGGCGACACCAACGGCACTGTCGACGAATCTGGCCGTGGGCAAGGAGCTCGCCGAAGGCTACCTCCGGCTGCTACGACCGGCCGATCCGGAGCCGCCCGAAGGGCAAGGAACCGTCGGACGAGTCGGCATGGGGCCGCGCGGAGTGTGCACCGTGGACGGCGAGCGGTCCTCGGTCGTGCCGATCTGCACGCACCTCTACGGTGTTCTCGAGTGGAATGACGCCGACTGCAGCTGGGATTGCCCGCTTCACGGCTCGCGCTTCGATCCGCACGGCAACATCCTCGAGGGACCGGCCACACGCAAGCTGCCCAAGGGGTGATCCGGCGCGTTCACTGCCTTCCGGCCGGGGTGGTCAGATCACGCCGAGCGCCAGCATCGCATCGGCGACATGGGTGAATCCGGCGATGTTGGCGCCGAGCACGTAGTCGCCGGGCACGCCGTATTCCTCGGCAGTGTGCAGGCACGTCTGATGGATACCGCTCATGATCTCGGCCAGTCGTACTTCGGTGTGTTCGAACGTCCACGAGTCGCGTGATGCGTTCTGCTGCATCTCCAACGCGCTGGTGGCCACACCACCCGCATTGGCCGCCTTTCCCGGGGCGAACTGCACGCCGGACTTGCCGAAGACCTTGATCGCCTCCGGAGTGGTGGGCATGTTGGCGCCCTCGGCGACGACGCGGCACCCGTTGGCGACGAGCGTCTCGGCGTCGGCGGCGTCGAGTTCGTTCTGCGTCGCACATGGAATGGCGATGTCGGTGGGCACGTCCCAGATCGACCCGCCGGTCACCATGCGCGCCGTGCCGCCGCGACGCTCGGCATAGTCGGCGATCCGGCCGCGGCGGACGTTTTTGACCTCTTTGAGGAGATCGAGGTCGATCCCGTCCTCGTCGACGACGTAGCCGTCCGAGTCCGAGCAGGCCACGACGCGGCCGCCGAGCTGTTGCACCTTTTCGATGGCATACAACGCCACATTCCCCGAGCCCGACACCACCACACGTCGACCCTCGACATCCTCACCACAAGCGGCGAGCATCTCGCGGACGAAGAAGACGACGCCGTAGCCGGTCGCCTCGGTGCGAACCTGCGACCCGCCCCACGTCAGCCCTTTTCCGGTGAGTACACCGGACTCGTATCGGTTGGTGATGCGCTTGTATTGTCCGAAGAGATACCCGATTTCACGCCCGCCGACCCCGATGTCGCCGGCCGGAACGTCGGTGTATTCACCGATGTGGCGGTAGAGCTCGGTCATGAACGACTGGCAGAATCGCATCACCTCACCGTCCGAGCGTCCCTTCGGATCGAAATCCGAGCCGCCCTTGCCGCCGCCGATCGGCAGCCCGGTCAGCGCATTCTTGAAGATCTGCTCGAACCCGAGGAACTTCACCACTCCGAGGTAGACGCTCGGATGGAATCGCAGCCCACCCTTGAACGGTCCGAGGGCGGAATTGAACTCGACGCGAAATCCGCGATTGATCCGGACCCGGCCCGCATCGTCGACCCACGGGACCCGGAAGATGATCTGACGTTCCGGTTCACACAGGCGCTCGATGATCCCGGCGTCGGCGTAGTGCGGATGCTTGGCGAGGACGGGTCCGAGGCTGTCGAACACCTCACGTACCGCCTGGTGGAACTCGGCTTCGCCGGGATTGCGTGCCACCACCTCGTCGAAGAGGTCCTGCACCATTCCATCGAGAATTGCCACCACAGCACACCTTCCAACCCAACGTCACCTGTCTCGAAGCGATCCGGCCGCACACCTGCCGGTCACCCCTCGCCGAGCCTAGCGGTCGCCGGAGATAGCGCACATACCGGACAGCAGGACGACGGTTCGCCGCAGCGCCTCAGGCCGGGGTCAGTCGAAGAGTGGTGGCGGCGGCGTCATCGGAGGCCATCTGCCCGGCGCTGCCCGAGCCGTATCGCCCGTATTTCGCCCCATACGCCGCGTCCACCTCTGCGCGCACCGCGGGGTCGTCCGCGACATCGTCCACGAGCGTGTCGAACCCGTTGCCGTCCACGATGATTCGCGCCTGCTTCGAACTCACCGCCCGGCCGAACCACCCACTCGTGCGTCGATACCACGTACGTACGTACACCGCATCGCCCGAGCACACGGCCCAGATCGGCACGGCATCGGGCAATGTGCCGTCCCCCCGCGGTGCCGTGATCCGGATCTCCTCCGACGATTCGATCGTGTCCAGCGTCGCCTTCGACCATCCTGTGCCCATCCCACGACGCTACGCGGCCTGACGACCGCGTCGACCGTCCACCACTGGCGCGAGGTCAACCTCCGATCGCACTCCATGGGGCGTAGGCCCAGCCGACCAGATGCCATGACCCCAAGTTGGCGCTCGGCAGGATCTGGATGTCGGTGCCATCACCCCAGCCGGCCGCGAACCCCTGCACGCCGCCACTCAGGTAGTGCCCCTCGCCCATGGAGATGTCGACGTGGCCACCATCCTCGCCCTCGGAGAAGACCAGGGCCCCCGGCGGCGCGGGCAACGCCCTGTGACCCTGCCCGTGAGCCGCGAGCTGATCGTAGAAGGCGATCGCGCCGTCGTGCGGGATGCCGTTGGCAGTGGTCCGCCCGTAGGCGGCGTCGACGAAGTCCTCGCACCCGTATTCACCGAAGTCATCGGTGTGCAACATCGTCGATCCGCGGGCGATCGCGATTCCGCCGTTGCCGACGTCGACCGCCTCCGACACCGTCCCTGCGGGCGTGACCGCAGCGGCGGTACCCGCCATCACACACGTGAGCACGGCGACGGATCCGACGGTGACCAGTAGTCGTTTCATGACTTCCTCGATGTGGACGATCAATCCACATCGACACTGCCACAACAATTGTCGACTCAAGGATGCTGACAAGACACCCACAGGACACCCGTAGAACACCCAAAGCCGGTCAACCGGACAAGACGCCCCGCCCTCACCGTGATCGATGAGGGCGGCCACGTACTCTCGTCAAGCCACCGTCCGGCCGGAGCCGGTCGGTGTCAGGAGGTGACCATCCGAGCCCCGTCACCCGACCACACGGGATTGCTCTCGATGGCCGCGATGATGCGCGGCCGCAGTTCGGCGGCATCGATCACCGCGTCGACCGAGCCGACCTCGACGGCCCGGCGGATACTGTGCACCGCATCGAATTCGGCAGCGATCTCGCTGATCTTCTCGGCACGGACCGACTGGCGGACCTCGGCAAGCTCGGCGTTGAGCGCGGGACGATCGGCTCCCGTTGCCGGAGTCAGTCGCGCCTCGACCTCGCGGACCCGTGGGTCGGCGGCCGTCCGCTTGCCCACCTCACCGGCGAAGACCACCGCGGCAGCGGGCGCGCCGCCGAGAACCGACGCGAACGATCCGTCGATGGCGAGCACGGTCATATTGGGATTCAATGCCTTCGAGAACACCACGAATGCGCCGCCGTGGTAGCGCGAGATGACGCAGAAGACGATCGGGCCGCGGAAATTGACGATCGCGCGGCCGATCTCGGCACCGTACTCCAACTGGAGCTTACGCATCGACTCGGGCGAGCCGTCGAAGCCGGAGAGATTGGCCAACACCACCAGCGGCCGGTTACCGCTGGCCACATTGATCGCCCGGGCTGCCTTCTTCGACGACTGCGGGAACAGCGTGCCCGCGGTGTAGGTATCGGGACCGTCGGTCGGCTTGTAACCACGGCGCGTCACCTCCCGGGACTCGATTCCCAACAGACATACCGGGATTCCACCGAGGTGGACATCGCAGACGACGGTGGTCTCGGCGTCGGCCATCCCGGCCCAGCGTTCGAGAACCGCATGGTCCTGGTCGGCTACGGCCCGCATGACGGTCCGAATATCGAAGGGCTTCTTACGATCCGGATTGCTCTCGACAGAGAAGATCTGACCGACGGTGGTGAAATCGCTGCCCGCCAACACATGTGGGTAATCCGAGACGTCGCGGGAGACCGGGTCACTCGAGTCGGCCCGACGCGGGGTCTGCTCCCCCGGCACGATGTAGGTGTGATCGTAGTGCGACATCAGCACATCACGGGCGGAGACGAGGTTCGGCGCCCAGTACTGCGCCTGCCCGTTGGGGCCCATCACCCGGTCATACCCGCCGATACCGAAGTTGTCCTCGGCCGACACACCACCGGAGAAGTCCAAGGACTGTTTGCCGGTGAGGACCATCGCCGAATCGGGAGTCATCACGAGAATGCCCTTGGTGTGCATGAGCATTGTCGACTCGGCGTTCCAGTATGGTTGCGCGCCGACGTTGATTCCGGCGACCACGATGTTGATCTCACCACCGGCCTGGGTGAACTCGACGACCCGCTTGAGGGCGCGGGCCACCCAATCCATGTTCTCGGTACCCGAGTCCATGGAGATCCGGGCGCCCGAGGACAGCGCGTACCACTCCACCGGCACCTGCATCGACTCCGCCAGGTCCAGGGCCGCGATGACGCGGGCGCATTCTGGCTCCGACAGTGCCCCAAGTGATTTCGTCGGGTCACCTAGCAGGACGACACGGGTGACACCCTGCGGGTGTTTTTCGGTCGGCGTGGTGATCACGCCGGCGACGATCGCTGCCGAATTGTGGCCCTTCGGGCGGTCGACCGGGATGAGTCGTTGTTCGTCGTCGAGGTCGTATTCGGCGAACGAACCGAGCAGTCCGACCAATTCGTACGGATAGACGGTGTTGCGGCGGGCCGCGCGCAGCACCTTCTGGCGGAACTCGTCGACCGGTTCGACCGGATCATCGGACGGTTCACCCACGATGACGTCGTATCCGCCTGCCGCATTGACCACGAAACGTACCGCGACCTTGGTCAGGTCGCCGGTGTCGCGGTCGCGCTGCCGTGCGATGAGCAGCACCTCTTCCAGACCGACGCCGGCGGCGGTGCCGCGGATGCGTTCGGCGATGGCTTGCAGGTTGTCTTGAGAACCGTCGATGGGCGGCCACACGTACATGACGATGCGGTTGGTGGTCGAGGTCAGACCCGACCGACGCTGTGCGCGGCGAATCGAGTCGACACACGAGGACAGAATGCTTTCCGCTCGGGGCAGGGTCAGCAACCGTCCGTCGTTCTCGCGCAATGCGGTGAGATCACGCACCTGCGCGAAGGCGATCAGCCGTTCGTCGGCGGCATTCTCCTTGGCCACACAGTGGAACAGGTACACCTCTTCGTCGTCGGCCGACGGCAGACGGGTGAGGTCGAATTTGCGTAGCCGCTGCATCTGCATCCGCTGGGCGATGTAGGGATGCAGGCCTCGGATCAGACGTTCCTCGGCCATCCCGGTCGACGAGGGACGGAAGGTGAAGTGGTGGTGCATGAGTGCTTCGTTGCTGCCGGCCACCGCGATGGTCAGCCGGTGCACCTGCTGAGGCAACGATGCCGTGGCGATGTGCTCGTCGAGCGCGTCGGCCATCGCATCGAAGTCGTGCGGCTGTTCCTCCCAGCTGAGGTAGATGTCGGCGTCGACCGAGGCCACTCCCCGCGACAATTCGGCGAGCCCACCGAGTACCGAATCGAGTTCGTCGAATCGCACGGCCGCCGAAACCAGGCTGACGCCGCCACGTTCGGCGATGACGAAGCTTGCGCCACCGAACTCCTGCACCCGGACCTCACGTAAACCCTTGTTGCCGTAATACCGGCGGGTGAGCACCTCGAGCATGACGGTGTTGTCGGCGATCCCGCGCACCATCCGCTGACCGAGCAGCCGAACCAGTGGCTCGGTGGAACGCACCATGTCGGCGATGTGCTCGTCACGGTCGGCGGCCTGGGGGTTGGCGTCGAGGTATCGCAGATGCTCGCGCAGCTCGTTGTAGATGCGGGCGCGGTTGCGCCGCAGCAACGGCAGCCCGTACCAGGAGTAGACGACACCACGGGCCAGATCGGCGATCGCGGGGAAACGGAGTTGCGCCGCGGAGATGAGCTTGTCGAGTGCGATCCCGACGCGCTCGGCCAATTCCTCGCGTGGGGTCGGCTCGCCGAGCCATTCCCGGAGCAGGGTGGAGAGGGAGGCGACGGAGTCGGACGGATTCTGCAACGCCAGGAAGATCCGGAAGACCGCAGCCTCGAGTTCGGGTGTCCGTTCGAGATCGGTGACCCCGTAGTGGGCGAGTGCGCGGCTCAGCTGGTCGTGAAAGGACTGCGGCAGGCCGTCGCGTTCGACGTCGAGACTCTGCAGGTAGGTGTGGAAGTTCTCGCGTGCGCTGTGGGTGTGCTCGACTCCCATCTGGTCCTCGGACGGACGGTTCTGGCTGAGCTCGGCGAGATCGGCGAACACGGAGATCAATTCGAGTTCATCCGAGAGCGGACGGCGCCCGGACTCGATCACCGCGCGGCGCACGGCGAGATAGTCGTCGAGCAGTCGCGAACTGTCCTGCGGATCGACGTCATAGCCGAGCAACTGGCTGCGCAAGTCCTCCAGAGTCCGGGTGGATCGCTCGTGCGGTGCGACATCGGTCGGCGCCGAGGGCAACTCGAGCTCGACACCGGCGATTCCCGCCTCGTCGACCGTGTCGTCGTCATCGGCAAGCGGTTCGAGCCGCATCAGCGCCGCACCCGTCTCCACCTGGGTGCCGACCGACACCACACACTCCTTGAGGCGAGAGCGAACCGGCGCGCGAAGCACCGTCTCCATCTTCATGCTCTCCAGCACGAGCACCGGGCCACCGGCCTCGACCTCGTCGCCGACCTCCAGCGGGGTGGCCACCACCAGCGCCGGGGCCGGCGAGCGGACCACGCCGCCCTCGTCGCGACTGACGCGGTGGGTCACGCCATCGACGTCCACGAGGTGTACCGGCCCGTGGGTGTCGGTGATCAGGCGATAGCGAACGTGATTGATGACGAGCTGCGCGGCGTGCTCGTCGAAACGTTCGAGGTCGACATCGGCACGGTAGGTCTGTTCCCCGGAGTCGATGGCGACGCGGAACCGATGGGCTCCGATTCGCGCGACCCGCACCCGGTAGGTCGCTCCGCGGAGTTTCAGTTCGAGGGGCCGCCCACTGTCATGGTGGACTTGTGGACGCCCGCCCGACGCCATCGACAGCAGACGCTGCCGCTCGACGAGTTCTTCTTCCTCGTAGGCGTCGATGGCGGCCGCGGCGAGCGCGATCGCCGAGTGCTGATGAGCGACCAGCTTGCCCTCGGCCCGCACCCGGTCGATCCAGCCGGTGTCGGCGCTGCCGTCGATCACCTCTGGCTGGTTGAGCAGTTCGAGGACGAAGCTCTTGTTGGTCGCACCGCCCTCGATGATGACCCGGGTCTGCGCCATGGCGCGCCGCAGACGTCCCAGGGCCTCGTCGCGGTCGCGGCCGTAGGCGATGATCTTGGCGATCATCGAGTCGAAGTCGGCGGGGATCGTGTCACCCTCGCTGACGCCGGTGTCGACGCGGATACCCGGTCCGGCAGGCAGTTCCAAACGGGCGATCCGTCCAGGGGCCGGCGCGAAGTCACGGTCGGGATCCTCGGCGTTGAGACGCGCCTCGATGGCATGCCCGCGTTCGGCCGGCGCCTGCCCCTCGAGGCGGTTGCCCGAGGCCACGTGCAACTGTGCCCGCACCAGGTCGACGCCGGTGGTGATCTCGGTGATCGGGTGCTCGACCTGCAGGCGGGTGTTGACCTCGAGGAAGGCGAACAGTTGCTCGCCGGGGTGGTAGAGGAATTCGACGGTCGCCGCGCCGCAGTAGTCCACAGCGATCGCGAGCCGCTCGGCCGACGACTTGAGGTCGGCGACCTGTGCCGCCGACAGCACCGGCGACGCCGATTCCTCGATGATCTTCTGGTTGCGCCGCTGCACCGAGCAGTCGCGCACCCCCAGCGCCCAGGCCGTGCCCTGTCCGTCGGCGATGACCTGGACCTCGACGTGCCGGGCTCCGGTGACGAGGCGTTCGAGGAATACCACACCGCTACCGAAGGCCCTCGCCGCCTCGTCGCAGGTCCGCTCGTAAGCGTCGCGCAGATCGTCGTCGTTGGTGACGACGCGAATCCCACGTCCCCCGCCGCCTGCGGTGGCCTTGAGCATGAGCGGATAGCCGATGCCGGCCGCCGCGGTCACGGCGTCTTCCACGCTGTCGACGGGTCCGCGGCTCCATGGCGCCACCGGTACACCGACTTCCTCGGCGATGAGCTTGGCGCCGATCTTGTCACCGAGCTTGCGCATGGCTTCTGCGGACGGACCGATGAAGGTCACACCGATGCGCTCGCACAGCTCGGCGAACAGCGGGTCTTCGGCGACGAATCCCCACCCGACCCAGGCCGCGTCGGCACCGGACTCCAGCAAGGCCCGTTCGAGCACCTTCAGGTTCAGGTAGGGCCGCTCGGCCGCGGGCCCGAGGTCGTAGGCGATGTCGGCCTCACGGACGAACGTCGCGTTGCGGTCCACATCGGTGTGCAGCGCGACGACCTCGATCGACTGGCCGGTCTCGGCGCACAGCCCCCGTACGGCGTGGATGAGACGGACCGCCGCCTCACCTCGGTTCACGATGGCAATGCGAGCGAACACTACCGACTCCTCATCTGTTGACACGACATCTGTTGACACGACAACGATTGTCCACGCTGCGAGCGCGCAATGGCCACGATCGTCGCCACCCGACAGGTCGAGGTGGTTCCGGCGGGCGCCCAGCGAAGGCGCCGACAACCGATCGGGATGATTCTGACGAATGATTCGCCTACGCGCGAGTACGGCTTCGACACGCCGAGCCGCCGACCCCCCTCGGTCGCTGCTCGACGACTGCCGACTGGCGTCATCCGTCTCGGGTCGGCGAGATCTCGATGCCCAACCGCACCTCGTCGGCGACCTTGAGTGCACCCATCATCAACGAATACGGTTTGATGCCGAAATCGCTCTGGCTCAGTGTGGTCTCGGTGCAGATCCGCCATCGGCCCGGCGAGCCGTCCACCGCCAGGTCCAACGCACATTCGCGGCGCCGGCCGTGGATGGTCACCGTGCCGTCGACGCGATATCCGCCGTCAGATCTCGTGATCGAACCCGACTCGTAGGTGATCTCACGAAACTTGTCGGCCTTGAGCGATTTCAGCGCATTGGCTCGGGCAACGGATCGTTCCGGTCCGGACATCGGGGTCACGCCGCCCGCACCGGCGCGGACCTGCAGCGAATCCACGGCGATCGAGGCCGACACCGTCGCCGGTTCCTCGCCGGCCCAGGTCACCTGCGCCGACCATTGCGTCATCTCGATGGTCAGTCGGTGGCCGGTGCGCGCGGCCGGACCGGTCACGTCGGTGTACACCGTCACCGAGCCGTCGGTTGCGCCGAGTTGCCACGTCGTCTCACTCATGACCGCGACTGTAGAACGTCCGACGCCCCACCGGCGCATTCGCGGCCACGTGCCCCGTCATCTGCGTGCCGGTGCGAGCAGCGGTATCAGGCGCACGTAGGTCACCATCCCGATCACCTCGACGAGCGTCTGGGCGACCACGGCGACGGCGGCGACCTCGAAGCCGGGCGGCAGGGCCAGCGCCAACGGCAGCACGACCAGCGAGTTACGGGTGGCACCGCTGAACGCCGTCGCGCGCACCGATGACACCGACAGCCCGAACAACCGGCCGATCACCACTCCGGCCGGCGCCATCACCACGAGAAACACCACGTAGAACCCGATCGCACGGAGCACTTGCGACACTGCATCACCGATCGCCGAAATCTCGCTCGCGACGACGACGGCGAGCACGATCATCATCAGCGGCACCATCGCATTCGACACCCCGGCCGAGAATTGCTGTCCGGATCGGTGTCTGCCCGACCACCATTGCGTGCCCCAGGCCGCGGCGAGCGGGATCGCGATCAGCGCGACGACGGCTTCGAGGAAGGGGCCGGCGTCGATGACGGCCGCGAGGTCGGCGCCGAGGAAGGCCGTCAGCAGCAGCGGCAACACCGCCATCTGCACGATGAGAAGTACCGGCGTCGAGGCGAGCAGACGCACGTTGTCCCCGCCGGCGAGCCCGGTGAACACGATGACGTAGTCGACGCACGGACACAACAACACGAGCAGCATCCCGAAGCGCAGCGCCTGATCGTCGGGCATGAACGCATACATCGCCGCGACGACGAGCGGCACGACGGCAAAGTTGACGACCAGAACCGCACCGAGGAACCGGACGTCACGCAGCGCCGAGACCAACGACCTTGCCGGCACCTGCAAGAAGGTGACATAGAGCAGAGCAGCCAACGCCGGGGTGATCACATTCGACAGGACCGTGCCCGCGGACGGTACGCCGAACCCGAGCAGTGCACCCACGAGAATCGCGCTCAGGTAGCAGACGACCTGGTGCCGTTCCATGGTGGCGACAGCACCGGCCACCCGCTCTCTCCTCTTGTTCGGTCCGTCGACCCCCGCGCCCGGGCACCCCCCACCGTCACGATTACGCGAGGTCGCGCCCGCGATCACCGAGCCGCAGATGCTCGATGTGATAGACGGCCTCGTCGAGCAGCGCCGCGACGTGCGAATCATAAAGGCTGTAGACGACGCTGCGCCCTTGCCGTTCCCCCACGACCAGGCCGAGGGCACGCAGCAGACGCAATTGATGGGATACGGCGGGTTGTTCCATATTGACGGCGTCGGCGAGTTCGGTCACCGCACATGGCCCCTTGCGCAGCCGGGTCAGAATCATCAATCGGTTGGGAGATGCCAACGCCTGCAGGGTTTCTGCAACCGTTGCCGCTGCCGCCGCGTCGAGCTCGGCGGCCGGGGTCGTTCGACCCTGCACTCCGTGACCCATGCGGTTATTCAACCACACGGTGTTATATGTACACATTTACATGTGTATGGTTTTACATATGGCTGTAACACGGTCCTCCCGCGCTCAGACTCGGATCCCCACACTTCGTTGGATGTCTCTCGCATGGTCGGTGGCATCGGCGCGATGGGCGCTGATCGCCACAGGGCTGTTTGTGGTCGGGCTGTGCGTGCAACTGTTGGATGGTCCGACTTGGCTGATGTGGGCGGTGTATCTCGCCTGCTATCTGACCGGCGGCTGGGAGCCGACACTCGCCGGCCTGCGGGCGTTACGCGCGCGGCAACTCGACGTCGACCTGCTGATGATCGTCGCCGCACTCGGCGCGGCGGCCATCGGACAGATTCTCGACGGCGCGTTGCTCATCGTCATCTTCGCGACCTCGGGAGCACTGGAAGATCTCGCGACCCGTCGGACCGAGGAGTCGATACTCGGACTGCTCGAGCTGGCCCCCGAGCACGCGTCACTCATCGCCGACGACGGAACCCAGACGGTCGTCGGATCCGCCGAACTCGTGCCGGGTGATCTGGTTGCGATTCGACCGGGCGAGCACATCCCGGCCGACGGAATCGTCGTCGATGGACGTAGTGACGTCGATCAGTCATCGATCACCGGCGAGCCGTTGCCTGCGGCGAAACGTCACGGCGACAAGGTCTTCGCGGGTACGGTCAACCGAACGGGCACGATGTGCGTGCGAGTCGACACCGCACCCGGAAACACCGTCGTGGCGCGCATCGTGGCCATGGTCGACGAGGCATCCACCACCAAGGCCACCGCGCAGTTGTTCATCGAGAAGGTCGAACACGTCTACTCGATGGTGGTCGTCGCCACCACCATCGTCTTGTTCGTCCTTCCCGTGGTGTTCGGTGCTGATCTGCAGTCCGCATTGCTACGGGCGATGACGTTCATGATCGTGGCCTCACCATGCGCGGTCGTCCTGGCCACCATGCCGCCACTCCTCTCGGCGATCGCCACCGCAGGCCGGCACGGGGTGCTCGTGAAATCGGCTGTGGCCATGGAGAAGATGGCCGATATCAGTCAGGTGGCGATCGACAAGACCGGCACCCTCACCACCGGCGCACCGTCGGTCACCGCCATCACACCTCTGGACACAACGAACCCGGTGACCGGTCCTGAGCTCCTTGCGACCGCCGCATCGGTCGAGCAATACAGTGAACATCCGCTGGGAAAGGCCATCGTGGCCGCGGCCCGCCATTCGGGGCGCCCACTGCAGCGTGCGACGCGGTTCGACGCGATTCCCGGTCACGGTGTGCGGGCGTGCGTCGCCGGCCGGTCGGTGGAGGTGGTCAACGCCTCGGCGATGTCAGGCGAGGCCGGCGCACAGACAGTCGTCGAGACCATCGCGGCCACCGCAACCGCCGTCGTAGTGGTCGTCGACGGCGTCGCGATGGGAGTCATCGAACTCCACGATCAGCAACGCCCGGATGCGGCCACCGCGGTCGACGGGATACGTCATGTCACCGGGGTCGGACCGGTCCTGCTTACCGGAGACAACGCCGCCGCGGCCGCAGACATCGCGCGCCGCGTCGGGATCGACGATGTTCGGGCCGGCCTGCTGCCCGCCGACAAGGTCGCCGAAGTCGCCGCACTGCGCAGACGTGGACACCGGGTGGCGGTGGTGGGTGATGGCATCAACGACGCACCGGCACTGGCCGCTGCCGATGTCGGCATCGCGATGGGCGGCATCGGCTCCGACCTGACCCTCGACACCGCCGACCTCGTCATCGTCGGCGACGACCTCGCCACCGTGCCCGCGGTCCTGCGGCTCGCCGCGCGCGCCCGCCGCATCGTCATGGCCAATCTCGTCATCGCCGCGACATTCATCGCGGTACTCGTCGCGTGGGACCTCATCGGCCATCTACCCCTGCCGTTGGGGGTGGCCGGGCATGAGGGCTCGACGATCCTGGTGGCGCTCAACGGGTTACGGCTACTGTCGGATCGGGCGTGGGCGACCGGGTTCCGGGCGGTCAGCGCAGTTTCTCGCCGTACACCCGCGTGATTCGCAAGGCCATCAGGACGCGTCGGTCGGCGACCATCACCTGGCGGTACTCCGCCCAGTCGGGGTGCTCACCGGCGCCCCGCCGGTAGTACTCGACGAGCGCGTCCACCTCGGGACCATCCGGATCGGTCCCGGGCCCGGTCAGCGTGACGGTGCCCTCGGCAGTGGCCCACGTGTACTTGTCGGCGCTGGTGAACTCGATGGCGGCCCGCGGATCCCGGCGCAGGTTGGCCGTCTTGGCGCGGCCCTCGGTCATCGACACATAGATGACGTCTTCTGGGCGGTCGTAGACCACCGTCACCGGCGACAGTTGCGGCAGACCGTTGGATTTGATGGTCGCGAGAACCCCGATCGAGGTCTCGGCTATCAACGAGCGCGGATCGAATGGGTCAGGGGCAGGCACGGTTCCGGTCATGCCCGAGCCAACCATCACGCGCGCCGCCTCTATTCCCAGTCCGGAGCCGATATGGTCCGGGCGGGTCGGAGGGCCCACGTAGTGTCGGCGTCGACTCGAACGACGCGCAAGCGCAGTGCCTGAGCAGTCGGAAGCTGAACCTGCAGAGAGAAGAGGCGGACGGTGCACCGGATCGTGGAACGGATGATCCCGGATGACCGAGGGCGCCCACCAACCGGCGACAGCCCTGTCGACTCGGAGGCGGTTCGGAGGCGATTCGGAGGCCACCGGTCACCGCTGGTCGCGGGGCTGAGCATGCCCGGCCCGCAGCTTTTCGGCCCGCAGCTTTTCCACCGCCGCCGACGACGACTCCAACGATGTTGCGGTGGTAGCACTTTCCGAGTCGGCAGCCGTCGCTCGGCGGCGGGCGAAGCCCAGTTCGTGTTCGACGCGCCCGAGTTCGTCGCGTAGCCTCTGCGCCTGGGCGGCGAGCGTGTCGACAGCGCGTGCGGCGTCGGCGGCCCGGGTCCGTGCGTCATCGGCGGCTCGTCGCGCGTCTGCCTCGTGCTGCTCGGCCCGCCGTAGCTCTTGCTCCGCACGTTCGCGTCGCGCCTCGTGGTCGGTCGCCTCCGCGTCGGCGTCCCCGGTATCGGTCGCAGCGACCGGCTCGGGGACCGCAAACATGCCGGCCGGTCCGAATCCGGTGTATTCGGCGGCGGTCACCATCCGCCCACGGCGGAGGGTGTCGGCGGTCTCGTCGTCGGCCGCAGCCGCCCGTAGGGTGGACACGATGTCGCGTTCGGTGGCATCGGACAACGTCACGTCGAGGTGTGCGGCAAGGCGACCGATCTGGCCGGCCGCGTCGGCGATCACCCGCTGTCGCTGCCTCGACAATTCGCGTAACCGGTCGGCGGCCGCCCGACGTTGCGCCTCGCGAAGCGCCGCACCGAGTTCGGTGATGTCGTCTGCCCCATCGGGATGGCGACGGATCCACTGATTGAGTATCCATGCCGACTGGGTGGGACGTCGCAGCGTCGAGATCCGTTGTGCGAGCTCGCGGTCGCCCTCGCGCCGGGCGGTTCGTGCCACAGCATTACGTCGTGCGGTGAAGTCACCAGGCGGCAGACCGTACAGTTCGTCGGCGATCTCATCGAAATCCATGGTCGGCTCAGCAGACATGGTCACCGCCGGTGGTGTCGCACGAGCCTGCCGACCGATCGGGTCTCCGACGGGCCCCGCCGATCTCGATGACTCTCTGCCCAACGCAGCTCACGGTTCCACTCTCCCACGTCTGGCACACCGACCGGCGCAACGGTTCGTCGGCGTCGACGTGAACAACATTGCGCCCGTCGCACTTTGCCAAAGTTCTGAATGATTCCAGAAACCGGCGCATACTGTGCGCGTGACCCCGTCGTCGGACTACGCAGGCATCTTGCGTGGCGCCGAACTGCGCGTCACCCGACCCCGGCTGGCGGTACTGGAAGCTGTCCATAAATACCCGCACGCCGACACGGAATCGATCTTTCAGGCCGCTCGCGCGAGCCTGCCGGACGTCTCACTGCAAGCGGTCTACGACATCCTCACCGCGTTCACCGGCGTGGGGCTCGTCCGCCGTATCCAGCCGTCGGGTCACCTCGCTCGATACGAGGCACGTGTCGGCGACAACCACCATCACACGGTGTGCCGCCGATGCGGCACGATCGCCGACGTCGACTGCGCCACCGGGCAACGCCCATGCCTCACGGCATCTGACGACAACGGCTTCGTCCTCGACGAGGCCGAAGTCATCTACTGGGGCTTGTGCCCGGACTGCGCAACGCTGTCACACCCCGGGTCACAACCATGATCGCGGCCCCGATCACCTCCCATCGAAAGGAATGCCGTGTCCGACGAGAACACCGCAACCGAACATCCGCCCATCGGCGAGGCGCAGACCGAGCCGGGAGAGTCGGCAGGTTGTCCCCTGCACATCCGCCCGCCGGCCGCCGGTGGCGGCAACAACCAGTGGTGGCCGGACAAGCTGAATCTTCGGGTCCTGGCGCACAACCCAGATGTGATCCGGCCACGCGGCGGTGAGTTCGAATACGACGCTGCCCTCGCCGAACTCGATGTCGATGCCCTCGTCGGCGACCTCAAGACGGTCATGACCGACTCGAAGTCGTGGTGGCCTGCGGACTTCGGACATTACGGACCGTTCTTCGTCCGGATGTCCTGGCACGCCGCGGGTACCTACCGCGTCGAGGACGGGCGCGGCGGCGCGGGAACCGGCATGCAGCGCTTCGCCCCGCTCGACAGCTGGCCCGACAACGTCAGCCTGGACAAGGCCCGGCGCCTGCTCTGGCCGGTGAAGAAGAAGTACGGCAAGGCGCTCTCGTGGGCCGACCTGCTGGTGCTCGCCGGCAACGTCGCACTGGAGGACATGGGCTTACCGACCAAGGGCTTCGCGTTCGGCCGTCCCGACGAATGGGAGGCCGAAGAGGTCTACTGGGGAGCCGAGTCCACCTGGCTCGGCACCAATCTCCGCTACTCGGGCAGCCGCGACCTCGAACGCCCGCTCGGGGCCACCACCATGGGGCTCATTTATGTCAACCCCGAAGGCCCCGAAGGCAACCCGGACTTCCTGGCCGCCGCCGAGGATATTCGCGAGACCTTCGGCCGGATGGCCATGAACGACGTCGAGACCGCCGCACTCATCGTCGGCGGACACACCTTCGGCAAGACTCACGGCAACGGTGATGCCGAGCTGCTGGGACCCGAGCCCGAGGCCGCGCCGATCGAGCAGATGGGTCTGGGTTGGAAGAATCCCCAAGGCACCGGCGTCGGAAACGACACGATCACCAGCGGCCTGGAGGTCACCTGGACCCACACGCCGACCAAGTGGGACAACTCCTTCCTGGAAATCCTTTACGGCAACGAGTGGGAACTCACCACGAGCCCGGCCGGCGCCAACCAGTGGAAGCCCAAGGACGGCGGGTGGGCAAATTCGGTTCCGATGGCCCAGGGCAGCGGCAAGACGCACCCATCGATGCTGACCACCGACCTGAGTTTGCGGTTCGACCCGATCTACGGCGAGATCACCCGCCGCTGGCTCGATCATCCGCAGGAGCTGGCCGACGAGTTCGCCAAGGCGTGGTTCAAACTGCTCCATCGCGATATGGGACCGGCGATCCGCTACCGCGGTCCGCTGGTGCCCTCGGAGACCTATCTGTGGCAGGACAACGTACCCGCACCGCATGGGCCGACCATCTCCGACGCCGACGTCGACTCCTTGAAGTCATCGATTCTGGAATCGGGTCTGACGGTGGCGCAACTGGTTTCAATCGCCTGGAAGGCGGCGTCGTCATTCCGTGGCAGTGACTACCGCGGCGGCGCCAACGGCGGACGTCTCCGACTGCAGCCGCAGCTGGGGTGGGAGGCCAACGAACCCGACGAACTGGCGCCGGTCATCACCACGCTCGAGGGAATCGCAGATGCGTTCAACAACGAGTCCGGACCGGCGGTGACCTTTGCCGACCTGGTCGTACTCGCGGGCGTGGTCGGCGTCGAAAAGGCCGCGCGTGACGCCGGATTCGACGTCGCGGTGCCGTTCACCCCGGGCCGCACCGATGCCACTCAGGACGACACCGACCAGGAGTCGTTCACGTATCTGGAACCGAAGTATGACGGATTCCGTAACTATGAGGGCAAGGGCAACGAGCTGGCACCGGAGTACAACCTGATCGACAAGGCCAACCTGCTGACCTTGTCCGCTCCGGAGATGACGGTTCTTGTCGGCGGTCTGCGCGTCGTGGGCGCCACTCACCACGGCTCTGCGCTCGGCGTCCTGACCGATACGCCGGGACAACTCACGAACGACTTCTTCGTGAACATCTGCGACATGGATGTCGAGTGGTCTCCGTCGCCGGCCGACGACGGTACCTACGTCGCCGTCGACCGCGGAACCGGGAAGCAGAAGTGGACCGGCACCCGAGTGGATCTCGCTTTCGGAGCGAATTCGGATCTGCGGGCCCTGGCCGAGGTCTACGCCGAGGACACGTCGAAGCAGAAGTTCGTCGACGACTTCGTCGCCGCGTGGACCAAGGTGATGGAACTCGATCGCTTCGATCTGCACTGACAACTTCTCCACGGGCAGCAGGGCGCCGACGCGATTGCGCGTCGGCGCCCTGTCGCCGACGTCAGGCCTGCGCGCCGACCCGCGCGACGAATCGGGCGACCCGCTCACGAAGTTCCTGGATCCGGATACGACGTACGCGTTCCGGGTCGTCACCGGCCATCGCCGACGACGGCCGCCGACGGACATTGCGCGAGCATTCGAAGTCTGCGCAGATGAGACTGCCGATCGTGTCGCCCCGTCGGCCCGCGCTCCCGGCGCGGCGCGCGCCGAACAGGACTACCTCATTTGGTAGCGAGATGTCTTGGCACAGGGCACATTGGGGCCGGGTACGGGCGGGAACGGCGCCGGCCCGCAACATGATTCCGATCGGTGCTGCGCTCTGGGCGGCGAAGGGCACGGTGACGAGCAGTCCCGTGCCCGGCGACTTGGGGTCGCGCCAACCGAGATAGTCCAGCTGGTCCCAGTCGATCGCGTCGAGCTCCGACGGGACGGTGAGGGTTTTGCGTTCGCGTACGGAGGTGTTGATGAATGAGGCCCGGATCTCGGGTTCGGACAGCGCTTGCATGGTGAGTTCTCCTGATCTGATGCCCGCGTAGACCGCCGAGGAGTGTCCCCTCTCGCGCAGGCGCCCATCAACTCTCAGGGATGTCTGCCAAGGGAAACGTGTCCACGATCCGGTGTCCACACGGAACGCTGGGTGATGGCCGAGCCGCGCCGATGGCGACGACTCGACGCGCGAACGTCACATAAGGACGTTCGCGTCAGATCAGCAGGTTCATCTGCGGCCGGCGCGTACGCCGGCGGCCTCCCATCGGCTCACGGGACCAGTGTCGCCGGTTGCGGGCGGCACGTCAACGTGATTGGGAGGTGCGGGTGTGCGGGCGAGCACCAGCATCCGCTCCTCGACCGTGTCGACAGTGGCCGGGACCATGGTCACCGTCGCGGGGACGTGTGCGGCCGCGAGGGTGGCCTGGACTGCTGATTCCGGCCAGACTCAACGGAATCGGAAGTTGTTTGGAGGTCTGCTGCCCGGCGCCCGATTTCTCACTTATGCGGCACGTCGGCCGACAGTCCACCGTCCATCACGAATTCGGCACCGGTCGCGTAAGAGGATTCGTCGCTCGCGAGGAATACCACGAAGGTCGATACTTCCGCGGACTCGACTGCGCGGCCGAGCGGCACCTTCACCATGTCTTCCGGCAACCGATCCCCGGTTCGACCTCGTCGCCGTCTGCGTACATACACCCGAAAAGGTCGGCACCGATGCCGGATCGCTTGCCGGACTCGCGGCGACCACGGGTGTCCTCGCGACCGACGATCTCGCCGAACTCATCGCTGCCCAACCGCAGTGCGTCGTGTACTGCGCCATGGGAGACACCCGGCCCGTGGAAGCGACTGCGGATGTCGTCCGGCTACTCGCGGCGGGAATCAATGTGGTCGGCTCGACCCCCGGGCATCTGCAGTATCCCTGGGGCGCCATGCCACAGAATGCCATCGACAAGGTGCAGTCCGCGGCGCTCGACAACCAGGTGAGCATATTCATCACCGGCGTCGATCCAGGATTCGCCAGTGATCTCATCCCGCTTGCCTTTGCCGGGACGTGTCAGCGCGTCGAGCAGATCCGCTGCATGGAAATCGCCGACTACGCCACCTACGACGGCGCAGAGGTCATGTTCGACGTGATGGGTTTCGGAAAACCCATGAACGAGACCCCGATGTTGTTCCTGCCCGGAATTCTGGGCCTCGCCTGGGGCACCACCATTCACCAGGTGGCCGCCGCGATGGGCGTAACGGTGGACGAAATCGTCGAGAATCATGAAAGCGCGCCTGCACCAGACGGTTTCGAGGTCGCCGCTGGAACGATCGCCAGAGATACCCGTGCGGCGGTACGCTTCGAGATCATCGGCATGGTCGACGGTGAGCCGGCGATCGTGGTCGAACACGTCACGCGTTTGCGCGGCGACCTGCGCCCGGATTGGGCACCAGCCGCAAGGGCGACCACAATCACGCGGCGATCGTCGCCCCAGCCGGTCGAATAGTGAACGCAATTCCCGCCGTGGTTGCGGGCCCGCCGGGAATCCGTACCGCCCTTGACCTTCCACTCATCGCCGGACCCACGCTGACGCCGGTGCCGGGTCGGTGTGGCTAGGAGCGAGCGCAGCCTGCATACCGACCTCGGCGTTCTCGTCCGGAGCGAATCGCCGGCCGACGTGACTACTGTTCAGGATCTCCTGACGTTCTTGTGGGTGGTTTACAGCCACGGCAACTCTGGACAGGCGCCGCCGCGGGTGAGTTCGGCCA